>JAFMDF010000028.1 GCA_017857395.1 Bacteroidota bacterium
TTAACCAAAAGAAACTAATCTCAGCTCTTATGATAACTGCTTTCAGTTACCTGTTATATTTTGATTGAAAACACGGTGGTTTTCCTTAAGGGCATAGGTGTTTTAGACTTCCTCTTGGCAATTGAAGTATTAAATATTTTAATGTTTGATATTTTTTTATATCTTTACATTCCAAATACAACTAACACATCATCACTTGCAAAAAAGTGTTCAGTTTCCAAACTAATTGGATTACTAATTTATGGACACAGAAAACTACCGGAGCAGTAACTGTACCTATTTTAAGTCTAATTTTTAAACCATATTAATCTCATCCCCCCAAAGGAGGTTTATAGGCGATTAGTGGTTTGTGTTTTTAAGGAATAACTTGTGGAGCGTATAGTAGATAGTGGTTCTTTAAAGGAGAGCGACTATCTATTCTACACTCGTAGGATAGTTATTCTACAGCTTTTATGACTCTGGGTCTTACTAAAGAACCAGAGTCTTTTTTATTCTTAGTAACGGATAAAAAATAAATTGGACATTTTGTATCTAATTCCCCACGGATTTATTAACCCCACGGATTATAATTTATTTTCCAGTGTTACATAGGACTACAAAAAATAGATTTACTAATTTTTTTGCCCGCTATTTAATAACGCTAAATACTTATATATAAGCATTTGGTCTAAATAGTCAATACATTAATTAATGTTATAATTCTACGGCGACTTGATTAATAGTTATTATTTGAACCATTAATCTCTACCATAGAAATTGTATACACTCTTTCAAAAAGTATAAATGAGGCATAAAATTCACCTTTTATTTATACAATTTCTTTAGAGAAATAATAAATAACATTAATAAAATACGAATCATTCAAAATGTCAAGAATCGAATTTAGCCTGAATAGTTGTTTAAATGTTAAACTGAGATTGGTGTAGTAATACTTACAAAGCAAGTATTGCTAGAATTTTAAGGTAAGATTAGTTTCTAAAATAAAAAAGAAATGAGATTTTAGTAAAAACTAGGAACAGCTTTTACTTGTATACTTTAAATCGGTAAGCGGAATATAGAAATGTTTATACTTAAAAATATTTAAAACTCATGGTCTTGATATACGTTTTAAATACAGTACAAATATATAATTTTTTATTATATGAAAAAATACCCTAAATATGGTATATTCTATTTTTTAGACAAAATGTTTAATTAAAGTACCTACCATTTTTACACCATTAAAGAAATTCTGTCCTTTCTCTCTAGATTCTTTAGTGTATCTTACTTTGATAGGAACTTCCGCAAAAGAAGCCTTGTTCAGCTTGATTAGATTAATTATTTCTGTGCAAAATTCATAACCATTAAGGTTAATCTTAGATTTTTTAACAAATCGAGCATGCATCGCTTTAAATCCAGATTGGCTATCTGTTACAAATAAACCTGTTAAAATTCCAGTAACCAAATTACCTACCTTATTAAAGAAAATCCTAACAAAAGGTACTTCATTGTCTTTGTTCAAAAATCGACTTCCTATAACTACATCTAACTTGTCATCTCTCATTTTTTGGACCAGTGCTCGTATGTCAGTTGGACAATGTTGGTCATCTCCGTCAATAGTTACTACGATTTTTGCCTTTTTCCTAACTGCATAATCCATACCTGTTTGCGTAGCAGCTCCCGCACCTAAACATACATAATGCGTCAATACCGTTGCTCCTAAAGTTGTAGCTACAGCTTTAGTATTATCACTGCTGCCATCGTTAACCACTATTATATTATGAAAACCTTCCTCTTGGACTTTGGAAATCACTTTTCCAATTCTTGTACCTTCATCTTTGGCGGGAATAATTATGTAGACGTCATTTGTATTCATGGGAAATAATCTAAATAATGTGTAATGGGGTTACTAATATAGAATCTGAATATCCTTCTATAATTACACTGAAAACTCAACAGGTTTTCAAAACGGGTAATTTTTTTCAAAATTGACCAAATTTAAATCAAAATAAAATTTAGAAATTAAATTTCTAAATAAATTAAAAATCAGATTTTAATTTTATCAAAAATGAAAATTCAACAATCTGTTGCGTTTTCAGAATTATATTATAAAAAAGTTATTATTTGTAATGGGTATAAAGATTGCTAATATCTTAAATCGGAAAGAGGGGAGCTTACAGCAAAGATAAGTTTTTTTATTGGATAATAAATATAATTTTAAAAATCATTTCAATTTATAGGCAATAAAAGTACCTTTATTAACTACTTGTCCACTTAAACCATATACTCTTTGTCCTTCTTCATTAAGCACGACCCTATCCGTACCAATTACCTCTAATCCTGTATTATTCACCAAAAAAATTCCCAAATCTCTTGCCTTTTTTCTTAAAGAAGCATCAGGTGTACGATCAATAGATGCCACGTTTATATCCAATATAATGTATCCGTATCCATTTCGCTTCATTTCTGCAACTACATCTAATTTATTTGGAAACCGCTTAATGTATCTATCAAGATTCGTCAGTTGATTATCCTGAAAAACTCGTTCATTATTTCTTTCAATAAAATAATTGAAATAAGTGCCAATTCTATAAATCAAAGCATCTTTATCTCGATTGACTTCAGTCAACACAGGTCCATATTGAGGAAATAGAAACTCCATTAATCTAGATTTATCCATTCTACCCAAACCATACATTAACGGCCCATTATGAATAGCACTTGTATTTAATTTCGATTGTTCATAGCCCGCACTAATTTCCGTTTGAGATAAAGGAAGCGGATAATTTGCAAACCGGTATGCAGTTGAACTAATAATCCATACCATACTTATTGTCAAGAAAGTATACTTAAAAAATTTAGCTTGTGGATTTGTTTTTAGGGCACCTACCCCAATCAAAATCATTCCAAGTGGAAGCATAAATATTCCATACCAAGTCACCCCAGCCCCTAATAACAACCATAAGAAACTATACATTAAAAAAAAGTAACTAAGCACTTGTTTCCCCATAGAAGCATTTTTTAGCCTACTAGTCAACAAGAAAAAAGCTAACAAGAAAAAGAGAAAGGTTAGTGTATAAGTAATTGAGTCTCCTTCTCCAGAAAACACTTCGATTATATTAGTATGAATTGATTGGTAAATTTCATTTGCTAATTTAGTAATTTGTAATTTCAAATAAACCAGTGGTGCTTCTATAAAGGTGACTTGACTAAGCTCAATTGAAACCGTTGTTTTAACCTGATCAACTGTAATTATTTTATTTGAACGATAACCTGTAGGTATACTAATAATTAGAAAAAGTATCATTAATAACGCTATCAGTCCTTTTAGTAATTTATTTTTTAAGCCAATTAATAAAAGAATAGGCAAAAACAATAAAAAAAAGAAGCCTATATCAATAAATGGACCAGCTATATTGGTATTCATTATTATATCGTAAGGTAAAGAAATATATTTTGGTAATACTTCTTCATATCCTATATAACGATGTAATTCTTCTCTAACATCAGAAGAAATATATATTTCTTCTTTTATGCTAGTCTCCTTATTACTTAAGGTATCGCTTTGAAATGCATGTGCAACTATACCATTAAATAAACATATCCCAAAGAGGAATAGGCTAAGTAATTTTTTATAGTTAACAGTATTAATAATTTTCATTGTATTAAATTATTTCACAAGGCAATTTTTCTTGAGTCTCTAATAGAACGCCTTTAATTGATTACAGTTAATTAATAGGTATACCCCTACTAGTTATCTCTTTCCAGTTATTGTTTCAACAGACAATTTTCCTGTCTCGTGGTAATTTTTTATTGGCCAAGGAGCATAAACTAAAGCAATAAAGGCTATATAAATGACTGCAATGCTCACCAAACTAATAAACTGTTCCTTTCTCTTATACCAAACATATCCCAGACTTATGAGCCCTAAAAGCAACATCACCCATTGTAAGTTAGCTACACCAAAATGATAAGCTCTGAGAGAAGTATCTAATTCTCCTATTAAAACAATAAAAATGGTCAGTGCAAAATTGGCTACAAAACCAATGGTACCTCCCTTTACAAAAGAAAAAATAGTTAAAGTAGCAAATATAAAAAGTAAAGTCGTCAATTTTATTCCTAGAGCCAAACCAGTTAGTATACCAAGGACTATAATTAGTTGATTAGATTCTGAAAATCTAGCTGCTAAAAAACCTTCCTTTTTTGTAATGATTTCCGATTGCAAGGATTTCGTCTTAGACTTATCTTTAACAATCTTTTTCTTCTTTTTAGATGCAGGGATTATTTTTTTAACAAACGCATCTTCATTCTCTATAGATAACCATCTAATTAACACTAAAAAGGCAGTCGATAAAATAAAGAGTAGGCCTAAATCTATTTTAGCATCTCTAAATGATTGGTAATTAATTAAGGGTAAGCTATAGAATAGTAACACAATTAATAGCGAAAAATTTACCGCTAACCATTTCCGAGTAATCTCATAAATAGCAAATAAACTTAGGACACCTCCTCCCGCAGATAAGGCTATTGACATCTCTACTTGATTAAAAGCAGTTTGTCCACTTGCCATAAAGATAGACCAATAGTAAGGAGAAAATCCATCAATTAGACCTCCTTGCTGGCTAATTAAATTTGGCACATTTAAATAAAGTGCCAGTGCATCAAATCCAAAAGGAAAGGGTCTTACGTTTGCCAAGACGTTTAAACTAATAAATATCAATATGACAAAAAAGCTAACAAATCCGATTATGTTTAGTCCTTTTGGGGCAATAAGCGGCTTAAAAAGCGTAGCTTTAATAAATGCTATAGTTGTTTTCCACCTTATAGCTAAAATAATTACTAAAAAAGGAAGAATCACATACATTTTAAATAAACCGAGCGCTGCAATAATTGTAAAAAACAAACAATACAGCGCCATGCCGACGCCTAATTTCACAATACGTTCCACGCTTGATTTAAAAGAAATATCAAAAAAAGTATTTATAATTAAATCCCCTAAGGCATAATTTACCGCTATCATAAAATAACAAGCTAGTAAGATATAACTCATTTTACCTAAATAAGTGAGCCCGCTTAAAAAGTCCAGCGTTTCCTGGCTCACTTTAGCATAATGTGTCCAAAGAATAACGCCACTAATCAGTATAAATAATAAGTATATGCCTATGCCATTAGTTAAATAGTTTAAGAATTTATCTAATTTTTCTCCATTAATGGCCCAATAAATTGCTCCACCAATAATGGACAATATTAACATGGTGTCAAAATATTGGAAATATTCCAAGGAAACAGAATAATTAGGATGGTAATACCAATAATCAATAAAAATAAAAGCCGCCCAGAGTAGGCAGAAACCAATAGTTAATATTTTATCTAAACGAGCAATCATTTATCTTAAAATTTTGGGAATTATCTTGAATAAAATTGGTCATAGAATACAGCACTAAATTATTCTAGCGCTTCAACAAAAGTATTGTTTTGTTGGCAAATCATAGCTTATTAGCGCTATTTTATCGTTTTTTTCACAAAAAACTCATAAATGTGAATACTTACAGTTTCTCAAACGTGGACTATCTCTAAAAGGTTAACAAATCAAATAATAATTTCTTGATGGTAAAGCAAAAATAAAATGCACTCTTTTAGAAAGCTCATTTAATTTTCCTTCCATATCAATTTTTAACCTTTTTTATTCCTGTATTAAGCATCTAATTCCCTAAAAACAAGTACAAATAAATAGTTACTCTTCTTTCAGTAAGGCTTAAAATTAAGGAGCTAATTTTTTTTTATAACGGGAAGAACTTAGAACACATATGAAATTAGAATTATATCAATGGCTTGTGCCAGCATTAGCCATATTTTATATCATTCGGACAGTACGGCAATATACGTCAGGTAAGTACAGTCCAAGAAATACAATCATTTGGATTTCTTTTTGGGTTGCTATTGCTTTGTTAGCGGTTATGCCTAATAAAATTGCAAATTCTTTGGCAGAAGGTTTAGGGTTTCAAGATCGTCCCAATGCCATTATTTTTGTAGCATTAGGTTCCTTATTTTTAATGGTTTTCTACCTATCCGCCGCACTTAATAGAGTAGAAAATCAATTAACTGATTTAGTAAGACAATTGGCATTAAGTCAAGCACTTCTACCGTTAACAATCGAGGAAACAGAAACCAATACAAAATCATCGAGGGCATCTATATCAAAAGTAAAGAATGAAGATTCATTTGAAAAAAAAAATGATGCTGCGCATATAATCGAAAACATAGAAGAGTTAGAAAATATTGTAAATAAATTAGTAGACAGCACTTCTGAGCGTTCAGAAAGTATTCCAAACGAAGGAAAAACACCTAAAAGTAAGTCTAAAAAATGAGGTTAGTTTATGTACTAGAATATTATTATCCTAATATTGGTGGTGTAGAAACATTATTCAAAAGCCTCATTGAATCCTTAGCTCAAGAAGGTCATGAAATAACTATTATTACTTCTCAAGTTAATTCGAATTCTCCTCTAAAAGAAAAACAAGGCAATATTCAAATTACTCGTATGCCTTTCAATAATCGCTATTTATTTACTTTTCTCGGTTTTTTTTATATACTTCCTTATATAAAAAATAGCCAAATAGTACATACAACCTCTTATAATGCGGCCATTCCTGCATTTTTTGCAGCTAAGCTCTTCCGTAAAAAAGTAATCATCACTTTTCACGAAGTATGGGCTGATTTGTGGTATCGGTTACCTTATATGGGTAAAATAGGTAAAACCATTCATTATTTATTTGAGCAATTATTATTAAAATTACCATTTCATCATTTCATTGGCGTTTCTGAAAGTACCACTAATAATTTAATTAAAGCTGGCATTAAAAAAGAAAAGGTTTCTACTATTTATAATGGAATTGATTACAGCGATTTCCAATTAGAAACTACTGCGAAGGTTATTAAAAACAATAAATTTACTTATACCTATTTTGGTCGACTAGGTATATCAAAAGGATTGGATTTATTAATGGAAGCAATTCCTTTTATCAAAGAAAAACATCCAGAAAGTCAACTGCAATTAATTATCCCTAAAGTCCCCCTTGATTTCCTAAACAAAGTATCAGCCTTTATTACAGAAAATAAATTAGAAGACTATATAATTTTAAAGCATCATCTTTCTTTTGAAGTCTTAAAAAAAAGCATCGCTGCTTCAGATTGCGTAATCATTCCTTCCTATAGCGAAGGGTTTTGTTTTGCCGCAGTAGAAACAATCGCTTTGGGAACACCGCTCATTTCCTCCGACCAAACAGCATTGAGAGAAGTTGTTTCCCGTCAATTTATCAAAATGAAAGATTTCTCTGTAGCAGCTTTAGTAGACGCTATGGATAAAGCTAAAAAAGGAGAATGGTCAAGAAGTCCAATGAAAAAGTTTGAATTAAGCGACACTATTGAACAATATAAAAAACTGTATCATCGGATACTGAGGAATGAGCTTTAAATAATTTTACCTCTATGAAAATTGCCATTATAGCAGATGCATTAGATTATCAATATGCTGGTATCTATTATTATACAAAAGAATTAATTAATGCTTTAGCCAAGGTTGATAAAAAAAATGAATATTGGATAGTACGATCAAAATCAGAAGGAGATATTAGTGAACAAGTCAAAGAATTAATTATACCTACTAAAAAATTTCCTGGTGCAGGAGCTTATCGACTTTTTGTTAGTATTCCAAGAATATTAACTAGAAAAAAGATTGATATAGTGATAGAACCTCGTCATTTCGGTCCATTTAATTTGCCCAAAAGAATAAAAAGAGTCACCGTAATTCACGATTTATCTCCACTCCACTTTCCAGAATGGCATCAATTTGTTAGTAGAAAACTACAACAACTTTTTCTACCTTCAATTCTAAAAAAAGCAGATTATATTATTACAAATTCGGATTTTACTGCCAATGACGTTATCACTCATTTTCCATTTACGGCAAATAAAACAAAAGGTATTTTATTAGGTAAAGAGAATTTTTTCCGACCACAATCCAATCCTAATGTTTTAAAGAAACATAATATTTCAGCCCCTTACCTTTTACATACAGGTACTATAGAACCTAGAAAAAATTTAATTTTTCTAGTTAAAGCTTTTGAAGCCTTAAAACAACAAACAAAGCATCCGCTACAATTAGTATTAGTGGGTAAATTAGGCTGGAAACATGCCCCTATACTTGAAGCCATTACTAATTCTCCGTTTAAAGCCGATATAAAATTATTGGGCTATGTTGATCGAGCAGAATTGCCTGTATTGTATACTGCTGCCACTGCATTTGTCTATCCTTCGCATTTTGAAGGATTTGGGCTTCCCCTTTTAGAAGCGATGTCTTGTGGAACGCCAACTATTGTTGCTAATAGATCAAGCCTCCCAGAAATTATGGGTTCAGCCGGCCTACTTTTCCCGCCTAATAATCAAATTATTCTAAATCAAAAAATCAATCAATTACTGATTGACAAATCACTAAGACAATCCCTTTCTGAAAAATCCTTAGCAAGAGCTGCTAAGTTTAATTGGGAAAAAACAGCTACGGAAACCTTGAAAATTTTTGAAGCATTAATCAGGTAAAAAGGTATCATCTCCCCACCCTGTAAATGCTACAAAATATTAAAGCCCCTCGCCCGCTTTGCGGTTCACTCGATTCGATATTCTCTCCCTTCCAACAGTCAGTTTATAATGTTTAATATTGCCATAATACCCTTCCCCTCCCGCTTCGCGGTTCACTCGCTTGAATGTCCACTGGACATTCACCCTTCGGGAGCGCTCACTCATCCTATAAAAAAAGTAGCCCCTCCTCACCGAAGTGAAGAGAAGCCGTCCCAAAAACCGATTTAAGTATACTCTTTGTAATTAAATTCCGTTAAATGTTTTGTATAAGTTTCTTAAAAGTCGCTCCTCCTCACCGAAGTGAAGAGAAGCCATCCCAAAAACCGATTTAAGTATATTCTTTGTGATTAAATTCCGTTAAATGTTTTGTATAAAGTTCTTAAAAGTCGCTCCTCCTCACCGGAGTGAGGAGAAGCCATCCCAAAAACCGATTTAAGTATATTCTTCGTGATTAAATTCCGTTAAATGTACAATATCAATATTCTATTAACACATTTGTTTAGGGTTGTTATTAAATATTGATATTGTAGTTGACTGAATGTCAACTCTGTTTAAAAAAAAGCCCCCCTTCAACTGGGTTGAAGAGAGGCCATCCCAAAAACCGATTTAAGTATATGTCTTAAAATGATACATCTTCCTGTATCACTATAGTTTAATGTCGATAATTAAGGGTAAAATATAATAGTCTTTGTGTTCTTTTAACCAAAATAGTCTTAAAAACTAGGTAATCCTTAACGATAAAAAAAGCGTATTACTATAATCTTAGAAAATTTTTGTTATCGTTTTTTATTTAAAATTCATTTTTGGGGAATAGTGATCGAATTAAAAATAATCCGATCACTAACCTCCAAATTTTAGTACAATCACTAAAGCTAGGCTTCAGCCGATTGCTATCAAATAGTGGTATTTGGATAGAGAATATCCAAATACCACTTACAAGTAATATTAATCAATAATTATCATCTTCTTAGTAGCTACTTGATCAGCAGACTCTAATTGATAGTAAAGTACACCAGAAGTCAATTCTTTAGCTTTTAAAGTTACTTGGTTGTAACCTTTAGCATAATCGCCTCTGATTTCTTTTAATACTTTACCCTGTACATCCATAACTTTCAATGTCGCAGTTCCAGCAGTTGGCAAGTTAAAGCTAACAACTGTTTCTCCGTTGAATGGGTTAGGAACATTCTGAGCTAATGCAAAATCAACATCAATAGTAGTAAATTCGATGTTTACATCTAATAATTCACCACTTGTATTATATGCTTCCGCAGTAGTTAAATCAGAATTTACAGTGATTAATTCACTTAATAATCCAGTGCTAGTTGCATTGAATGTTAAAGAGAATAATACATCATTAGCAGTAGCTTGACCATTCCAAGAAGTAGTCAAGATACCTCTCTCTAGTAAGTTAGTATTGAAGTTAGCCGCTTTAGCAACACCTTCTTCTAACTGAGTCAAATTAAGTCCAGCAAAATTCATTGTGAACTGGTATCCTTGAGCAGTTGCAATATCAGCTGATGTAAAATCAACTGTTAGTGTTTCCCCTGCTTCAACAAGTCTATCCGTTACATTGAAGTTTAAAGTACCATTTGTCGTACGAGATTCAGCACCTAATAAACTATTAGCTGATGCATTTCCATTGACATCACCGATTTTAACACCGACAAAATCTAGGTTGGTCATGTTATCCGCTAACTGGCTGATATTCTTAAATTCAGCAAAGTCTTGAGCAGCAGGATTAACTGTAGATACACTGAAATCGTAATCAGCATCTACAAATCTCCAACTATCATTATTTGAGAATTCAGTATTGATATTCAAAATTAACTGACGTAATTGAACCATATCAAAAGCAGTAATAGAACCTGATTTATTAACATCAGCCGCTATGTGCTTATATGGAGAATCGAAAGTAGTGATACCCAAGATATGCTTACTAATTAAGACTAAGTCAAAAGTAGAAACACCATTTAATGGGTTCATGTCTTTCACTGGCGTTACGGTGTAATCCGCTCCAGTTGTCAATTCAAATTGAAATGCTCCATTAGCACCTGTAGTCATAGACTCTTGCATTGCACCAGAAACAGATACAGATACTTGCTCTACGTTTTCTCCGTTAGAATTAACGATATGACCAGCAACCATGCCTCCTACGTTAGAACCGATACAGTCATAGATATTGCTTTCTACTAAGACAAAAGTCTCAACAAAATCCCAATTTCCAGAAGCATCTACTACATAAATGTAAACAACTCTTGTACCTACATCATTACAGTCTAATGTCATACTTGTACCAGCAGCTCTAATAGCATCTAAACCTCCATCAATTTTTTCTCTTGAAATATACATTTCAAGTTTATCCTGGTCAGTACAGTTATCATAACTGTTCTCATCTAAATCAGAAGCCCATAAATCTACTGTACCACCTTCACCAAGTTCAATAGCTATGCCATTCAACACGTAAGGAGTTGGTCGCTTACAGTCTTTGAATGTATATGTTTCTGTACTTGAATTAGAGTTATTACAGTCATCAAAAGCAACAAATGTAACGGAGTAAGTCTTTCCTGGCTCAACAGGTACTGTAACTGTAGCTCCATCTGCATTAGCAATTTCAGCACCATCAACAGTTACTCTATGAGAGAATTTAGTCAATGGAATACCTAAACAATTCGTCGCAGTAGCAGTAAATGTTCGTACAGTATCACATTCGTAGACACCATCAAAAAGACCTTTATCTTCCTCACCAAAAGGTGCAGCATCTCCAATACCAATAATACAAGTATTAATTTCTGCGCTATTTTGTTCTACAATAATACCACCTTCACTAACATCCAATTTAATAACTTGGCTATAAGTAAATTTGTTAAAATTGTCAGCTACATCTTCATCTTCAACTTTAGCACCATTTTCGTTATGAGTTACCACATAAGTAGCATCACCATCAATACAATCATTAATTATTGTATAATTTCTGATAATCTTCATACAAGTCTCCCCTGGTGTTCTGAAAGTATCCGCAGTAATATTTAATGCGATATTATCACAAGCACCAGATCTAACGATTTCGTCGTAAGTAGCTGGAGCAGGAACACCATCTTCTCCACAAGTAAGGGTCTTATCTGCAGGGAAAGTTAATGTCCAATCTTGCTTGTAACTGATTAGGATAGACTGTTCTTGTGCTTGAGAAGTATTAACACCTCCTTGAGCACCCCAGTCTGTTGCACTCCATCTACGTTTGATGCGAATAACTCCACAGCCATCTTCGATTAATTGGTAAGATTGAGTAATCTCAATAGCACCACATTCATCTAAATTGTCTGTACAAACAGGTGTACCAAATTCAGTATTAAATAATTTTCTTAAAGCATCTAATTCTGCATCGTCCTTATCAAGAACAACCCATTCACTAGTTTCCATCTCACCATCTCCATCTGTATCCGTAGATTTTCCTAATTCACCATTATGAAATTCATCACAAGTACGAGTTATATCATCCTCAAGATCATTACAGATTGGTGCAATTTTATCTTCAGGTGTAACTTTCACCCAACATCTGTTAGTACGTCCATTCTTATCTGTAACTTCTACTTCTACATTGAAAGAGTTGTGATTTACATCTCTTACTAATGCATTACATTCTACCAAGATAGAAGTTCCCCAAGGGCCATAGCCACCGCCATTTTCTGCTTGAAGTTGTCTTCTAATTCTTACAGTAGGTGTACCACAGTTATCTGTAGCAGTCTTGTAGAAAGTAGATGCTTCCATTACAACACCAGCAGAGTTGCTAACAGAAACGTATACTTCGTCTTCACAAGTAACTACAGGATATTCTACATCTTGTAAAATGAAATATCTGTCAATAGAATCTTCTACTGTTTGTGTATGACAATCGTCATAAACTCTATATCTAAGTCTGAAAGTATCACATCCAAGTGCACCAGTTTCTTCTAAGTTGTCACCAATCTTAGTATAAGTGCCATTTACTTTTTGCATTACTGCAAACATAGCAACAGTTGGATCAGTATCACATCCATCAATAGCACTTGGTGCAGTAGGGCTGATAGCCTTAGTACATTCCCCAAAATCTAAATCAATCTTAGTCGCGCCAGCTTCTTCCGTGTCTGCTCCTGTATAAGTAAACTCAGGTGCAGATTGGTCAAAGTAATGGATAAATTGAGTACCAATTGGTTGTAAACCTGGTGTATCATCACACCAATCAACGAAGCTGTATGCTCTAAATACTTTAGAACCACAGTCACTATCATCAATTACTTGATCAGTATATCGTAAAATATATCCAGCTGTGTAGTTTAAAGTATCAACTGCTAAGCTACCAGTATACGCTGCAGCACCATTAGTGAAAGTACCTACTCGAAGTCTAGGAGCACCAGAAGCTAAATACCCAGGATCGTCTGCATTACACTCTAGAGAATCTATTCCAGGAGTTGTAAATTCAAACGGTCTCATGATAAATACAGTATCAGTTAAAGCATTTGAAGAATTATTACATTCATCAACAGCTACGTGCTGAATAACGACCTTTATAGGATATGCACAAATATCACCTGCATCAGCCGCAGCAGTACCAGCACCATTCAATACTGAGTGTATAGAACTAACAACATTTACTGTACCACAATTATCCGTAGCATCAGGCTTGTCAATCAATGCAGTGATTCCAACAGTATCTGCTTGAATCAAAGTATCAACACTAGCAGTATGAGCAGCGAATACAGGAGCTGTATTATCTGTATACTTAAGCGTAGTAGAACAAGTAACTACTTCAGGATCATTTGAACAAATTCCAGCAGGTGCTGTGATTGTTCTAATAATCTCAACGGTAAGTTCCCCATTACAAGCAGCTCCACCAGCAGAGACTAATGAATCTTGTGAAATAACTGGAGGATTAGCAACCGTTCCAGTAGCTACTACTGTAGTTCCTAGCTTAAAGTTAATAGTATAAGACAAGTTAGCTGAAGTATCACAAGGATCTTCTAGCACCATATCAGGTGTAATTGACAATTGACAAGCCGCCCCAAATACAGTATTCACCTCATCGTTACAAGTTAATGCAGGTGATTGTACAGAGAATGGTACAGATAAAGTCTTCGATGTATCAGACATTAACTTATACACTGCTATATATTGCCCTACTCCAAATTGGCCAACAAAATTGTCTGGTAACCCTCCTGGTGTTTTTGCAAGCATTTCATCAATACAAACATCACCATTCTGATTTTGTACTCTTAAGAAAACAGAATCTTGTAGAGTCGCTCCGTCACATCCCGCCACATCTGGTGCAGGAAGTGTTATCATAGTAGAAGGAAGATCTGCACACTCCAATCTAACATCCGCAATAGTCACCCCACTCAATGAGATTTCTCTTGCTTCACAATCCACCCAAGCATCCCAACCTGTTCCTTTTGCACGATCACCATTGGTTTCAAAGATGAAAGTTAAACAGCCTGATGCATTCACTGCAGGATCACAGCTAGCATCAATCCATCCACCAAATGCATCAGAGACACTTCTAGCAGAAGCTAAGGTAGTAGCTCCAACACCAACACCAGTACCTGTGCCATCACTAGCACCTGTTGTACCTGGAAGGTCATTTAAAGCTACGCTTCCCAAGGCAGTTTGAACAGCTTGCTGAAGTGCTTTAAAAGCAATTATCGCTTCTGCTAAAGCAGCAGGATTCGTTAAATCAATAGGGCTATCAAAAAAACCTGCTTCAATTGCAGCAGCAACAGCAGCAGAATCTGCGTTAGCCTCAACTAAAGCTTCTAAATCAGCTTCAGTAGCGTCACCAGGTATAGTAATACTATTGGCGATACTATCAGCAACACCAGCAATACCACCATTTAAAGCAGCAGCAGCAGTATTAGCAGCAGCAGCTATCGCAGCAGCAGTGGCTGCATTTAACTCTGCTAGGTTACCCTGAAACGCAAATAGCGTATCTCCAGGTGCAACATCAAAATCAGTAAATACCACTTTTACTCTATGCCATTGGTCAGAAGGACAGAAGGTAGCTGTATCTGCTCTAGCATAATCATCAGCATAATTTCCATCATTGCTACCATCATCCAAAAATTGGACAGGGCTACTTGTTGTAACGGCATCGTTACATTCCGTTAGCATCTCTTCAATACTAGAAGAATCACTCTTAATGAGTACTTCTTTCTGAGCATTGATAGTAAGGCTGCTAAAGCAGACGCATACTAAAGTTAGAGCTAGAAAAACCCAACTTCGAGACTGAAATAGCGTATATCTCGCTTTTTCCATAAGTTGTTTAAAATTTATTTTTTCTGCAAATAAGAGAGAGGATAGATATCCTCTCTCCATTTTAATATTTCTTCAATTATTCAATGATAATCATCTTCTTAGTAGCAATGTTATCAGCAGATTCTAACTGATAATAAAGTACACCAGTCGCCCCTAAAGTCTTAGCATTAATAGTTACTTGGTTGTAACCTTTAACACCATCTTGCTCGATGACAGTTAACACTTTACCTTGAACATCCATTACTTTTAAAGTAGCAGCACCTGCTTCTGGTAAATTGAAACCAATTACCGTTTCGCCATTGAATGGGTTCGGCGTATTTTGGTTCAATCCAAATGCAGCAGATACATTGGTTGTATTAAAGTCAAGTGCAACATTCATTAATTCACCTGCATTATTATAAGCTTCCGCAACAGTTAAATCTGAATTAACAGAAATTAACTCGCTTAATAAGCCATTAGTAGTAGCAGTGAACGTTAAAGAGAATAATACCTCGTTTGCAGTAGCTTCGCCATTCCAAGAAGTTGTTAAAACACCTCTATCAGCGATATTTGTATTGAAGTTAGCTGCTTTAGCAACCCCTTCTTTCAATTCTACTAGATCTAATCCAGCAAAATCCATAGTAAATTGGTATCCTTGAGCAGACGCAATGTCAGCAGAAGTGAAATCAACAGTTACTGTTTGTCCAGCTTTAACTGCTCTATCCGTTACATTTAAGTTCAATGTTCCGTTAACGTTTCTAGATTCAGCACCTAATAAGCTATTAGCAGTTGCCGTTCCATTAACATCACCAATCTTAGCAGCGATGAAGTTAACGTCTAACATTTCACCATCAAGGTTATTAATGCTCATGAACTCATCAAAGTTCTCAGCAGCAGGGTTTGCAGAAGTAAACTCATGCTTAGCATCAATAAATCTCCAACTAGTATTATTAGTAAATTCAGAAGTAACATTTAAGATCAATTGTCTTAATTGAACCATATCAAATGCAGTAATAGAACCAGATTTGTTCACATCCGCTGCAATGTACTTGTAAGGAGAATCAAACTTAGAAAGACCTAAGATATGCTTGCTAATTAAAACAAGGTCAAAAGTAGATACACCGTTTAATGGATTGATATTCTTCTCAGGAGTGATTGTGTAATCACCAGCTAATGGAAGATTGAAAGCAAACTCACCTGTTGCATTAGTAGCCATTGCATTATCGCCACCATTTACAGTTACATTTACTAACTCAACGTTCTCACCAAATGCATTCGTTACTTTACCAGCAACTGTTCCTGACATTGGATCAACACCTGGACAAACACCTAAGTTATCTTGTACGAAAACATAAGTTCCGACAACATCCCAGTTACCTTTTTCATCAATCACGTAAATGCTTACAAATTGAGTAGTTCCTAAAAGATCACAGTTGAAAGTAACAGAAGTACCGATACCATCTAAAGCAGATACATCGTCCCCTCTTTGTGGTCCTTCATCAGGCGTACCTAAAGCCATTCTGATATCTAATTTATCAGAAGGAGTACAGTTATCAAAACTTCCTCTATCTAAATCAGAAGCCCAAACTTGGATTTCTCCAGTTTGCATGATTTCTACAGCTAAACCGTTTAATACGTAAGGTGTAGGTCTTACACAATCCATGAATGTGTATGATCCAGACGCTCCGTCAGAGTTTCCACAATCGTCAAATCCCCAGAATTCTACTTCGTAAGTAGCACCAGGTACTACAACAACATCAAAAGAGCTAGTTTCACCTTCTGAGTTTGTTACACCACCAGCAGCATCCGTTACCTTCAACTTATAAGTAAAGTTAGTTAATGCAGCACCTAAACAATTTTCTGCAGAAGCAGAGAAGGTCTTAGTTTCACTACATCCACTACTGATACACATATCAGGAGCTGTAATTGTTACTTCAGGAGCTTCATCAACAGAGTACTTAATGATTTGTGTATAAACAAATCTTCCGCTAGTTGCAGTTTCGTCAGTAACCATTGATCCGCCAGCTGTATTATGCGCAACTTCTTGTGCAGCACCACCAGCAGTATAAGTACACCAGTTAATTACTTCGTAAGTTCTTTCGATTTTCTTACAGAAATCACCAGCTACTGTAAATTCTCTTTCAGTAACTTCTAAAGCAAATATATCACATCCGTTATTTTCAGTAAGAATATCATCTAAATCCCAAGCAGCAACAGCAGCCTGATTTGCATCAGAACATTTGATGTTTTGATCAGCAGGGAAAGTTAATTTGAAATCATTTACTGGAGTAACCGTAATAGTTTGTGTGTAGGTAGGAGAAGATAAATTACCCCAATCAACAACTTTGTAAGATCTTACAACAGTTATTGCACCACAATCACCTCTAGTTACATCAATTGATTGGTAATAAACGGTAACACCACAGTTATCACTACATCCATCAAATGGATTACCAAAGTTTGTATTATAGAAATTAGCTAATACAGATCCTGCTACTAATTCACCTGATTCACCATATTGGTCAGGGTGGAACATAGTACAAGGTCTAGTTGCATCTTCTAATTCATTACAAACTGGTGCAATCTTATCTTCTACAGTAATTTTTGACCAACAAGTAACTGGTTCTGATTTAGATCCTGTAACTTGTAATTCTACTTCAATAGAAGGCTTATCAGCACAAGTCAAATCAACTTGGTCTTCCCATGTAGATGCTCCTTTTCTTCTAACTTTATAAGTTAAAGTTTCACAAGCATCATAACTACCAGCATCAAGGTCGCTAGCAGTAATTCTAACTGCTCCACTACCAACAGAAACGATTAATTCATCTGTACAAATAGCAGAAGGTGACGTTACATCTCTTACGATGAAGTAAACCGATGCAGTATCACCTAAAGGCTGAGTAGGGCAGTCATCCGCTGCCGCATATCTAATTCTAAAAGTATCACAAGGGAAAGAAGTACCTGAGTATGCTGCCCAAGCTCCATTTACATATTGCTCAGTTGCAAAAGCTGTAACAGTTGCTTTAGAACAAGCATCAGTAGCAGTAGGTGCAGCAGGAGTTTCTGTCGTTTCACAAACAAAAGGCCCTAAGTCAATTTCCTTAGCTTCTTCAAGAGAATCATGATTATTATCTGCAAAGTCAGGAGCTTGTGTATCAGTGTAATTAATGAACTGTGTATTAACAGTAGATGGTCCTCCACTTGGATTACACCAATCTAAAACAGACCAAGTTCTGAAAACTTTTTTACCACAACCTGGAGCAGGTACAGTAGCATCGCTATGTGTTAAAATATATCCACAAACATATTCGTCCTCTGATAATTCAATAGTATCAGCAGGTACAAAAACACCATTTGTTAATCGTCCAATCGCTAATCCTGGTTTTGTCTCACTATCATCATCTGAATTACATTCTAAAGTAGCATCAGCCACAGCTGTAACTTGAGCAGTTTCTGGACGAACAATAACTACCAATTTAGTTTGAGTAGCTGTATTTCCACATTCATCAGTAGCAGTATAAATAACAGTAACACGTTGAGTATCACAAGGATTATTTGCAAAATCAGGTGCTGTATAATCAGAAGTAACTACCACAGAGTCACAATTATCGATAGCATCAGGCAAAGTAATTAAAGCATCTAAACCTTCAGCACTACAAGCAACTAAAGTATCACTAGCTTGCGCAGCAGAAGTAAAAATTGGAGCTGATGCATCGTTGAAAGAAAGTTCAGTAGTACATGAGTGGCTTTGTTCTCCATTATTACAAATAGTAGAACTCCATACATTTAAGAAAGTTCTAGTAATCGTAATACTTGCAGTTCCATTACAAACAGTCATTCCTGCAGCTCTAATCATCTCTTTCGTAAGTATCGGAGCAGCTCCTGTAATAGTCTGATCTCCAACAGTAACAGTAATAGAGTATCTCATTGTGTCTTGAATCGTATCACAAGGTTGCTCCAAAACCATATCTGGAGTAATCGCTACTTGACAAGCAGAACCAAAAGGAATAACGATATTATCATTACATACTAAATTTGCCGCTTGAACTGTAATAGTAGACGTTACTACTTTCGTTGGATCAGATAAAAGCACATATCTAACAGTATAGATACCAACTGCAAATGTATCTGTTAAAGTTTCCGGAAAACCTCCAGGTGTAGCAGATAAGGTATCTGTTAAGCAAGTATCCTGAGCTTGATTGGTTACCATAACAAACATTGAATCAACAATAGATTCACCACATCCTGTTACAGCAGGTGCAGTAATAGTTAATTCGCTGTATGGCTTATCATCACAAGTTAAGCTGACTGTTTGATTAGCAGGTTGAGCGATGTCAATATTCTTAGCTTCACAGTCAACCCAAGCATCCCAACCTGTTCCCTTTGCACGGTCACCATTGGTAGTAAATACAAAAGTTAAACATCCAGTAGCATTAACGGTAGGATCACAATCCGCGTCAATCCATCCACCGAATGCATCAGAAACACTTCCTCTAGCTTGTGCTAAAGAAGAAACTCCAATACCCGCACCAGAACCAGTTCCGAGACTAGCACCAGTAGCTCCCGGTAAGCCATTCAAAAGTCCAGCAGCAGCTCCTGGATTCTCAGCAAAATACTGTTGTAATTGAGCCAAAGTTGTAACTGCAGTTCCATCGTTTAGCGTCAAACCTGCATTAGTAGCAGCAGCTAAAGTAGAAGCATTCAAGGCAGAAACATCACCTTGAAAGCCAAAAAGGGTATCCCCATCAGCCAAATCAAATTCAGTAAATACAATTTTTACTCGATGCCATTGATCAGAAGGACAAAAAGTAGCTGTATCTGCTCTTGCGTAGCTATCGGCATAATTGCCATCGTTGCTACCATCATCTGTAAATTGAACAGGACTACTTGAGGTCACCGTTCCATTACACTCACTTAATGTTTCGGCAACACTTGCAGAGTCACTTGGCATAGGAATTGCCTTCTGTGCACTCGTCGTTTGTATCCCCAAACACAGCATAAAAAGAACCGCTAAAGTAGATTGTCCTAGCTTGGACATCCATCTTTGCGGCTGAAATAGCGTAAAAGTCGCTCTTTTCATAGGATTAGTTAATTTTGGTTAAAAGAAAAAAGGTTAAAAAATTTTGGTAAATGAGCTCGAATCTTTCGTGCTATAATTAAAGTCTAGATTTAGATTCCTTAGCCGATAAGACAGTGGTGTACATACGCACAAAAGGTCTTGAAAGTAATGGTTCAAGAAAGCCTCGATATTGTCTTTTGCTAAGGTCTATAAGACCTAGTTAATAGCTATTCAGCTCGGTGTAAGATGTACTTAAAAAACAAATTGGTTGATAATTTTTCCGATCGGCTTAAGGAATATTACTGGATATGACTGTATTGCTACAGCTATATATTGGAGTTCCAGTTTACTTGGGTAATTTTAGCATGGCTAAGTACCTAAGTGACTGGGTATAGATAAGTTACGTTGGTAACGGACAAACTTACATTCGGAAAAAGATAAACAGGTAGGGTGGAAACGCCTTGAAAATAGGGCATTAGTGTTTGTGTTTGTAAATGTTCTATTCATGAGATGTTTGATTAGTGTCGCTCTTTCGGTCGAAAATAATGTTTGTTTTTTGTCTTGTTTCTTTTCTCGTAAGGTACAAACAATTGAAAATCAATGTGTAAACTTAAATCGTATGCTAAACGGCTAATCTCTTGTACTAACGTAGTTTGGATAAAATTACTATTTGAGAATAAAAGAAGGAAGTGGAAAACAAGTTCCACTTCATTCAATAATACGGAATTAATCTCAAATCTTAAGGCTAAACTATATTAGCCTTGTATATTATTAGAAGCAATGCTATCAACGTAAAAGTTTGAAAAAGTGAGGCCCAAGGCCTCACGAAATGGTCTTAACCAAACTTTGTTAATCTCATGCTTTTATTACATATTTCAAAATCGGGAATAGTGTCTAATTCTACAAAATAACATTGTTATATTGAAGTAAAACAACTATCCTAAGACAATATCTTAGGGGTTTTTATACTTGAATCGGAAAAGTGTGGATTGAACATATAGTTCTATCACAATCTTTTGTGTATTTTTTTTTCAATCCGTATTAAATAGGTAGTGTGTTAAACTATATTAAAATAGCCTAAGTAGGTTGTAAAACGATGGTGAGATAAAATTCCGTAGGTGTTGAGATTACAAAAATATAAAGAATTAAACTTAAAAACCTACCCTTTTTTGGGTAATTTTGTAATTTATTCTAATATGTTTTTTATTATATAGTAAAAATCAAATTATAATAAATAAAGTCTATTCTTAATACGAATACAAAAATAGGGAAAAAAGAAGGATTAAGTCAAATATTTAACCTTATTTTTTCAAATAATTATTACATCAATCTATTAATATACTGATAATCAAATACATTACACAAAATAATAATTAAGATAAATAATTAATTATTATTTAAAGCAGCTTTAAATATTCTTAAACAACGTTCTCTCGCTAATTTATGATCGACGATTGGGGAAGGATAAGTAATTGTTTCATATTCAGGAATCCATTTTTTAATGTATTTTAATTCCTTATCAAATTTTTGCATTTGAGTAGTTGGGTTAAAAATTCTAAAATAAGGAGCAGCGTCTGTACCACATCCTGCTGCCCATTGCCAACCACCATTATTACTTGCTAAATCAAAATCTAATAATTTTTGTGCAAAATAAGCTTCTCCCCAGCGCCAATCAATTAATAAATGCTTGGTCAAAAAGCTAGAAGTCACCATTCTTACCCGATTATGCATAAACCCTGTAGCATTCAATTCTCTCATACCTGCATCTACCATTGGGTATCCCGTTTTTCCTTCACACCACTTTTTAAATTCTTTTTCATTATTGCGCCAAGGTATATTTTCATACTTTTTACGAAAAGCACCATTAGCGACATGCGGAAAATGTGCTAAAATCATGGCGTAAAAATCTCGCCAAATCAATTCATTCAAAAAAGTCTCATTCAATTGTGCCGCATTTCTAGCTTTCTCTCGAATGCTAATCGTTCCAAATCTAAAATGAATCCCTAATTTAGAAGTTCCTGCAATAGCCGGAAAGTTTCTAGTTTTATCGTAATTTCTGATTAATCCTCTTGATACGGTTGGATTTGGTAAATCAATAGTTGTTTCTTCAAACCCCATTTCTCTTAAAGTTGGACATGGAAAAGAAATCGTTTTGTAAAAATTAGCAAAATATTTTTCATTTGGGTAAGGTTTAAAGTAATAAGAAAGGTTTAGTTTTTTTCCATTTTTGTCCGTTATTACCTCCATTCTTTCCAATAATTTTGCTTTCCAAATCCTACTATAAGGCGTAAAAACTATATAGGGTAATCCATCTTTTTTTAGCACCTCTCCTTTTTCAAAAATTACATGGTCTTTAAAAGTATGGAAAGTACCACCTTTTTGCGTTACTAATTTTTTTACGGTAGCATCTCTTTCCAAAGCATATTTTTCATAATCATGATTCGTAAAAACAGCATTAATAGCATAAGTTTCTAGTAGTTCTTTCCATATCATTTCTGGATTTCCATATTTAATTAAAAGGCTACTACCTAATTCGCCCAATTCTTTTTGTAATGCCACCACTGTTCTATGAATAAAGGTGACTCGAGCATCTTGCTTATCTTCCAATTTATCTAATATATTACTATCAAAGATAAAAATGGGTAAAACAGGAAAATCCGATTTCAAGGCATGATATAGACCTGCGTTATCTTTTAATCTTAAATCCCTTCTAAACCAAAAAATATTAGTGGTAGGTTTCCTCATTTTATTAGTAATTTTATTTATCAAGTAGTCCTTGACCATACAGTAAAACAGCAATTCGCATAAGCTTAACTTATTATAATGCTTTTTGTTTATAAAAAGTGATTGACCGCAGCATGAATTATATAAACACTATTTTGTAGTTTTACAACTTTATCATAAGTAATTGGGCGAAAATAAGTTGAGTCATTTTGATTTTATCGCCTTACTAACAGTCAATTATGAAGCCAATCGCTCAATTCATTTCTTGGGTCTTTCATCCGTTATTAATCCTGACCTATATGATTTGCCTATTAATGGTGGTGAATCCTTACTCTTTTGGCTTCAGTCAAGTAGGAGAAGGGAGGAGTGGTCTATTAATTATTTATCTATTTCTACAAGCAACATTAATACCTGCCATAGCCATTTCAATGATGAAGACACTAGGCTTAGTTCCTAATATAGATTTAGGCGACCGTACTTCTAGAATTGGCCCTTTTATAACTGTCGGGATTCTTTATTTGTGGTTATATGTCAGTTTTAATCGCTTACCAGATGTACCACCAGTTTTCAAATCCGCTATTTTGGGTTGTGTCATTGCTTTATTTACGGCTTTTGTTTTGAATATTTTTTCCAAAATTAGTTTACATGCCGTTGGAATGGGTAGCTTAATTGGAATGATTATGGTGACTATGCTACTTTTTAATTATAACAGTTTTCAGTTTGGTGATAACAGTTATAGCATGTATTCCTTATTATTTTTAGCCATTGCTTTAGCAGGTTTAGTTGGTTCAGCTAGAATGATTTTAGAAAATCCAAGTCCTAAAGATTTATATGGTGGATATTTAGTCGGTTTTGCTACGCAATTGATTGCTTTGCAGTTTATGGGTTAAGAGGAGTTATTATCAAGTAACTTCCCGTTACTTGATAATTTTAAGGGCACTACCGTAAAAGTGTGGGCAAGTAACACGACTCTCCTGAGTCGTAAACTTTAATTCATTCATAGTTTTCACCGTAAAACCATTTTAATTCCCAATTTATCAAGTAACGGGAAGTTACTTGATAAAATAAAAAAGGCCCCTTTCTTTTAATGAAGAAAGAGGCGTTAACCCAAAAACCGAATATTAGCCAAAGTAGGTATTCTGAGTAGTCTAAAATAGGTAAAACAGACCCGACAAATCCCAACAACCCTTCTATTTTATTCTACAATAATCATTTTTTTAGTAGCTACACCAATTGAAGTAGCCAATTGATAATAATAAACTCCTTTTCCATCTATATCTTTTGTATCAATACTTATTTCATTATAGCCATTTAAAGCTTCTTGCCGAATTTGTTTAACCAATTTCCCTGTAATATCAATAATGTTTAAAGTCACCATTTCCGATTGATTCAAATCAAAACCAATAATCGTCTGCTGATTAAAAGGATTAGGTTTATTTTGGTAGAGTTTAAAATTTTGATTCGCTAAATTATTGTCAAATAGAAGCGCTACGTCTAATAATTCTACAAAAGTATTTTCGGTCGCTGCATAAGCCTCTGCTTTCATAAATTCAGGGTTTAGCGAAAGTACCTTTGACAAAGTCGTATTTTCTTTTACTTTAAATCTTAGGGTAAAAATGGCTTCATTGCTTACTGGATTAGTTGCTAAAACAGGTTGGTCCCAACTAAGCGTAATCAATCCACGTTCTAGGAAATTTCTACCAAAATTATTATCCGTTAAAGCGGAATTTTGATTAGGTAAAATTTCTAGTAATTCTAAATGATTGGGGTCAAAATCAATTGCAAATTGGAAGCCTAATAATTGATTAAAATTGGCCGCACGAAAAGGAATATCTACAATTGTCCCTGCTTCCAATAATCTATCCTTTGTATGTAACTCTAAAGTATTCGTGGCATTTCTTGATTCTCCTTCTGCAAAATCAGCCTGTGTCCTAGCACTTCCATTGACATCTCCAACTTTCACGGCTACAAACCCCTCAATCTTCATATCATTTGTGGGTAAATCATTGATATTATACACTTCAGGAAAATAACCTTGATTAGGATCTTTAGCCGTATCAAAAGCAAAATCAGTTCTCACAAAACGCCAAGAAGTATTATTAGGAAAATCTGTACTCAATCGAAGAATTAATCGACGTAACTGAACAATATCATAAGCAGTAATCGTTTTAGAACGATTGACATCCGCTGCAATTAGTCGATAAGGAGAAGCAATAGCTTCTATATTTAGAATATGTCTACTAATTAATACTAAATCAAAAGTGGAGATACCATTTAGAATATCAAAATCTCTAGTTGGTAAAATGGTATAATCATTTCCTACAGGTACATCTTTTAGTTTAAATTCTCCATACTCGTCTGTCATAGAAGTTACGACATCTGGATGATTAATAGAAACGGCTACTTGATTCACTCGCTCGCCCATTTCATTGACGATAATCCCGCTAATACTTACTTCTGTTCGATTAATTGGGCAAAGATTATCTGTATCCGTAATTGTAACAATTACTACACAGTCCATCGAATTTCCTGCTTCATCAGCAATAGTTATTGTCACTTGATTATCTCCTAATTGATTACAGTCAAAATTCGCAGGAGAGGCCGTTATAATCAAGTCATCAAAATTGGTACAATTATCTGTTGAGTTAATTGCTAGTTGTCTGAAATCAACAAAAGCTCTCAACTCATCCCCAATATCTTCTATATTAAAAGTACCATCGGTACAAGAAGCAATTGGAGGCCTAGTATCTCGAACAGTAAAAAGAAAATTACAAACAGTCGTATTTCCACAATCATCCGAAACGGTAAACCTTGCCCTATGCGTCCCTACAGGATAAGCAGCGGTGGCATCATTTGTATCTCCAGTCAAATCAACCATTCCATCATCATTTAAATCAATGGTAT
Organism: Bacteroidota bacterium; assembly: GCA_017857395.1. GTDB lineage: Bacteria > Bacteroidota > Bacteroidia > Chitinophagales > Saprospiraceae > JAFMDF01. The sequence continues at coordinate 25,562 of JAFMDF010000028.1, forward strand.
AAGTATACATTAACTCGCCTACAGGCGTACAATCATCTGATGCCGTCATTGCAAGTGGAACCGTTGCTTGGCAAGAATTATTTATAATATCCTCCGTTACATCTGTAGGACAATTCGTGAAAGTAGGTGGTACGACATTCACTAAGTCTATCGTTTGCACATGACTCCAATACCCACCTGCTGTTGTATCATTAGGATTAAAGACACACCAGTCAATAATAGTCCACGTTCTTAATATCGTATAACAGCCCACAGGGTTTATTATATCATCAAAAGTTGCGTCTTCGTGATTCAACAAAATTCGACTACAAAGATTGCCTAAAGAATCATAAGTTGGTACATTAAATCCAGTAGGTAAAGAATCAGGTGCTAAAGGCTGATTTTCGCAAGCAAATGTCAAATAATCAGCAGGCCATCGAATCGTATTTCCATCGAAAACACTATTATTACTAATAGTAATTATTTGACTACACGAAACTACACTACCGCCGTGGTTGACATTAAAGGTTCGAATAATTCTTCCAGAACCACAACTATTAATTTCAAAAGAATCTTGCTCTGTATAATTAGTATTTCCTCCACAATCATCTAAAATAGTCGGCACTCCAAAAGCAATTAAATCCGAATAATCATCTGTACAACTAATTGTCTGATTAGCAGGACAAATTATCGTCGGAGGCGTATCATTTGTAATTACAATGGCCGCCACACATACATCTGAATTGCCATTAAGATCCGTCACTTCCAGATTGACATTAAGGGTATCTCCTGCATCGGTACAATAGAAAGTAACAAAATCAGCAAACCCTAAAGTATCATTCACTCGTTGTACTCGAAAAGTTACTTGATTGCCACTACAACCATCTCGGCTACCATCATCAAAGACACTAGCATCCACTATTACCGTACCCGTAGCTCGTAAGGACACATCATTAATAAAATCACAAGCGGCAACAGGGACCGTTCTATCTGCGACGTATAACACTGCCGTACAACTTGTTCGATTATTACATTCATCAATCGCAATATAAGTCACTTCGTGGTAGCCAACTGGAATCCAATTTAATTCACCGCCGTTGCTTTCTATATTTCCAAAGGGCGTTTCTATTCTAACACTTGCGGTCGAACATTCATCTTTTGCCACTGCAAACGGAAAAGTTACGGTCGCACTACAAGCACCATTATCCACACTCGCTAAAATAGTATCTGGACAAAGTAAAGCAGGAGCAGTCGTATCAACCACACTAATAATTTGAATATCTGTTTGATGGTCTCCTGTACAAGCATCCACTACCGTCCAAGTTCTAACTATTTGTAAATTCCCTGCACAAAAAGAAATCGTTTCGTCCCTAAATCCTGCATCCAACTGACAAAACCCAACAAGGTTAGGATAAATCGCATCGCCATCAATAGTTGGAGAACCAACACTAGCAGGGTCTGTCGCACCATCTGTACAAGTGACAATCGGCCCTTCTATGCCATCTCTATTGGGAGGAAAAACAACCATACTCATGGATTGTCTTCGGAAATAAATATCTTGTATGCAACTCCCAACCATGCCTGCTGAATCTATAGCCGTCCATGTTCTTTCAATTCTGCCACTATAATTTGTCCCACAACCATTTCTAATTTGTCGGTCTGTATAAGTCAACGTAGGCACTCGACTAGAACAGTTATCTGTAACAGTAGGATAACCAATCAAAGGATTATCAGGAGAGATATCCTGAATCGCACAACTTAATGTGTCTGCTTCACAGCCAATAATTGGAGCAGTTTTATCTTTTACAATGATAGACCCCCAACAGGAGTTAGTCGTAACAGAATCAATGACTCTAACTTGAAAAGTTCTACCAATATGAGATTCATCTAAAAATGGGCTAGTTGGAATAACCACTCCATTTTCTATAATTTCAATTCCTTTTGGGCCATTCGGGCAAGTCAAATCTATAGCCGTAGCCAACATTTCTGGTCTCACCTCTGCTCGACAATTAATGCCCAAAGAAACTTGCACATTATCATTACAGCCTAAATAACAATCTTTCGTACAATCCGCAGCACCTTCACCATTGACACAAACAGGCGCATCAGGGCCATAGCCTAAGATGGATAATTGTTGATTTACGTTCAAATTACCCATAATAAAAGGATCGCTCCTATCAATCAATCGAAGCGTATCTTCCGTACAAAAACCAACATTATTAAAAGAAAATAGCGGTACATTCACTCCTGCTTGAAATGGTATTTCAGTTGTACTCGTATTTTGTAAGGTAAAAGAAATATAATCATAATCAGGATTTTCAACGGGCGAATCAACTCGACTCGTTTGGGCAAATCTTACTTCATTTGCTGTTCCTGTATTTATTAAATTAATTACATTTCCCACATCAAATCCATCAGATTTTACTTTTATAGTCACTTGTAAGCTAGAAATACGGTTATTTCCACCAGTACCATCATAAGTAACCATTGGGTTTAAGCTCACTTGAAACGCTCCATTGGTCATTTTTTCCAACTCATACTCCACAAGACAATTATTTACACAATCCGCTACGCTTGGTGCACCAATAGCACCAACTGGTGCATCTGGTCCGCCAAATCCAAGAATAGTTAATTGATGCTGCGTATTTGCATTAATAGAATTTATTGGGTAAAAAGGGTCAGTAGGGGTAATTAAAGATAAATCGCCAGCCAAACAAATCCCGCCATTTCTAAAAGTAAATAATGGAACACTGACACTATCTACAAATGAAATAGCCGTCGTTGCTCCAGATTGCAAGGTAAAAGATAAATAATCATAGCCAGGGTTTTCTAAGGGACTATCATTTCTACTACTATTTGAGAAGATAACGCCACCGCCAACTAAATTAGTTAAATTAGACACCGCAAAGCCACCAGTAGGCACTCGTACAACTATCTGCATATTACTCACCAGATTATTGGGAGCAGCATAAGTTGTATCAGGCATAATACTGACTCTAAATAGATTATCTTCCAATTTATCCAATTGAAAATTAGCTATATTCTGAGCGTTTAACCCAATAAAAGAAAATAGAAAAGCTAGTAATCCAACTGCTTTACTTATTTGCTGATTTGATAATGGAAATAATTCTTTTATCCGTTTCATAGGATATTATTTTTTGCTAATGATGCGCGTCGAAAATACTTCGATGGCTATTCGATGTTGCGGTGTTGCCTTGTTGCGGTGTTACGTGTAATAAACATCGCAACAAGGCAACATCGCAACACTATTAGAATCTGCTCTAAAAGACCGAAATAGGATAGCTAAAAGCCATCCTATTTTCGGTTCCAAAAAATTCTCTGTCTCTAAACAAAAAATGTTTTGGGTTAGCTGTAAGATTCGTTGAGTCAAACAGTGATTAATTATGGTTGCCTGTTGTTTGACTGCTTTACATCGTCTTTACGATTTTCAGTTGCCTGTTACCAATTGCCTGTTCTACCTTTTAATAGGCAACGGGTAACTGGCAACGGCTTATATTTTTGCTCATAACGGCTCAGAAAAATTTTAAAAGATGGAGGCTCTGGAGTCATCATAACTCCAGAACCAATCCATGCCAAAAACCTTATCCTAAGTTTATTTCCGTTATTAAGTATTGCCGTAATTGAGATGTCAGATGTCAGACCGTTCCGATAAATCGGAACTGTCAGACAGCTCGTTTGCTACTCTGACAATGTAATGGTCTGACTTCTGACGGCTGACTTCTAAAATTCATCATTCTCTGATGAGGACCATCTTTTGAGATAGTCGTTTAGTAACAGGTGTTGTAAGATGATAGTAAAGGACACCAGTTTGTGTGTGTATATCGCTCAAATCTGTCATAACTTCGTTATAGCCTTGAGCATATTTCCCATAGTATGATTTCAGCAATTTGCCATTAATATCGTAGATAGAAATCCTTCCTTCTGTTGATACTGGCAGGTTAAATGAAATAATTGTTTGATTTCTAAAAGGGTTTGGTCGGTTCTGATACAATCGTAAATTCTTAGTTGTTGGTTGATTGATAAATTGTACCGCTACTTCTAATAATTCGTCTTCCGAATTATACGCTTCCGCCAAAGTAATACTAGAGTTAATATTGATGACTTCGCTTAAATTTATCGCTTGTTGCGCTTCAAAAACTAAGGTAAATAAAACCGTTTCTACATCCGTTTGAATAGCGCCAGCGTTCTCCCAACTAGTTGTTACTTTTCCTCTTTCGGTTTGTGTTAAACCAAAATTATTCAGCCCCATCGTATTCGGTTCTCCTGAGATGACCTCTTTTAATCGAAGTGCTTTTGTATTAAAATTGAGGGTGAATTGATACCCTTGAATGTCCTTTAAATCTTTTGCTTTAAAAGGAATACGATACTCAAATCCAGTTTTCATTTCTATCTCTGCCACATCCAATAAAAGAGTACCATTCGTACTTCTACCCTCTCCGACCATAGATCTTGCACTTGCACTATTATTTACATCTCCAACCTTCAACCCTATAAAGTCTCTACTTAAATCATTAATTAACAATTGTTTATAATCTCTAAACTCAGGCACTACCTCCATAAAAGGGTTTCTTGGGTCTGGAAAATCATAACTCGCATCAATATATCTCCAAGAAGTATTTTCAGGAAAATCGGTTCTTGACCCCAATACTACTTGTCGAATAATCACCATATCAAAAGCAGAAATAGATTTAGAATTATTTACATCTGCTGCTAAAATTTTATAAGGAGAATTTAAAGGTGCAATTCCTAAAATATGTTTTCTAATGAGTACCAAATCAAAAGTTGATAAACCGCCTCCATATTCCTCGTTTGGCATTGGGCGAACGGTATAGGTTGCTTGGCTAGATAAATCACCAAACAAATAATTACCAGCTTCATCCGTGTAGCCCATTTGCTCTAATCCACCGCTAATTTGTACGGGTATTTTCTGCATCCCTGTACCATCCTCTGTGAAGATTCTACCGCCAATCGCTGTTCGTGGTGCAGTGCCTGTGCAAACACCGCTATTATCTTGAATAAAAATATCAGTTTCACAAAATTGCGTGTTCCCTGCTTGGTCAGTAACAATCAAATTAATCGTTTGGCGACCTACATCTTCACAAGTAAAGTAGTTGGGCGAAATTTCATAAATCAAACCTTCTTCTCCACTACAATTATCATAACTGCCACTATTAATCGCATTCGGTGGTACAGTTACAAAACCTCCAGCCATTAATGGAATAGTTAATCCATATCTACAAACAGGCGTTGGTGCATGTCTATCTTCTACCGTAATAGTCATTTCACAAGTAGAAATATTACTACAGCCATCACTCACTACAAATCTGACTTTATGTGTACCAATTGGATACATTCCGCTGGCATTTCGGCCATTTACATCGGCATAAATAGACGTATTAGTAATCGTTAAATTTGGGTTACAATCTGTTGCTATTAAATCCGATAAATTTACCCTTGTTTCGCAAGCAAAATCTGTAATTGCGACTGTTGTATCTGAAAGACACGTCGTAATAACCGGTGCTTCTTCATCCAATACTTTTATTAATTGAACCGCAACAATTCTAGCATTACTCAAAGAATCAGCGGGATCATAAGAACACCAATCTAAAACAGTCCACGTTCTCAATATTTTTAAACAAGCCGAATCTCCAATGAGAAAGACTTCATCATCATAAGTCATTAAAATAGATTCGCAATCTGAACCTGCTACCATCGGTTCTCCTGTCACTATAGGTCTCAAATCAGCTCCGCATTCATTCGTTGTATAATCTGCTGGAAAAGTCACCTGAATAGGCGTTTGATCTTCTAAGAAAATAAGTTGCTGGCAAGTTGAAAAATTACCAGCAGAATCTACTGCAAACCACGTTCGAGTCACCGTACCAATATTACAAGAGTTTACATCTGCCACATCTTCAAAATAGATTTCACTGACACCACATTCATCGGTAGCTTTAAGATAACCCGTCAAGTAAGTATCTTCATAATCTTGCGAACAATCTAAGCTAATATTAGCAGGACAATCCGTAATAATTGGTCTAATTTCATCTGTTATAATAACGGTCGTTCCACACATGCTACTTAAACCAGCCGCATCATAAACTCGTAATTGAATACGGACTGGAGTACCTACCTCTACACAAGTAAAGCGAAGTGAATCCCCAAAAATCCCATCTGCCTCTCTAGCCACTTCCCATTTAACCACCGCACAATTATCTCTACTCCCTCCGTCAAAAACAACTGCATTTACTTCGGCAAAACCATCATTTGTTAAAGCTATGTGTAATTCATCTCTACAAATCGCAACTGGTCTTGAATTATCTACTATCGTGATTTTAGTCGTACACGAAGAAGAGTTACCACATTTATCAGTAGCCATATAAGTTATCGTGTGAACACCTACAGGCACATTCGTAAAAGGCCCATAACCTGTCCCAAATTCCCAGCTAGGTTGTATGGTAAAATCAGAACAACTATCAGTAGCCGTAGCTTGAGGTAAAATAACGGTAGCGCCACAAGTTGATAAGTTAGCGGTAATCGCAAAACTATCAGGACAAGTAATTACTGGCGGGTCTCTATCGACTATAAAGAGGCTCTGAATACCTACCCTAACTTCCTCTGTGCATAAATCCGTTACTTCCCATCGACGAATAACTCGATAACTTGCTGGTGGGCAAACATCGACATATTGGTCTTGGTAGCTAATGAATAATTTACAAGCATCACCATTCCTGACAGGGTGACCATTAATCATTGGTTCGCCCGTCATTGTAGGGTCATCTATCGCACCATTTGTGCAACTAATTGCAGGGCCACTATTATCATCTCTGTCGACTGGAAAAATTACATTACTGACATCCTCTTTTAACAGATAAATACTCTGCGTACAAGTCCCTACATTTCCATTATTATCTATAGCGGTCCAGCTTCTGGTGATTCGACCACCAACTGCCATTCCATTATGCGTCGTACCGCATGCCAATTCTTTATATAAATCGAAGTATCTAAGGTCTGTACTATCGACTAATTCACAATTATCTGTAATGGTTGGATACCCTAAATCAGCAGGCAAAGTAGAAGCAGCACATTGAAGTACGGTATCTCTACAAAAAATCCTTGGTGCTAATTTATCTTCAACTGTTATTGTACTCCAACAATCCCCGCCAGTCACTGAACTACTTATACTCACTTGGAAAGTTCTATTAATATGTTCACATCTAACTGTATCCCCTATTTCACGGTTATTTTCATCGAATACTTTAACTGTTATTATGCCTGCACAACTGTGGTCTCCATTTAAAATGAGTTCAGGGATAATTACCGCATATCCATTCGTACCCAAAGAAATTTGTTTCTGATCATCGCAGGAAAGTGTACATTGTGCAACTGCTTGTGTAGCAAAAAAAGTAGTAAATAATAAGACTATTACAAAGCTACTCATTCGCCCAAGGCGCTGGCCAATCAATGAAAAGGTAAGGTTACCTCTTTCATTGCCTAAATGTTGGCATACGGATGTTAAGCCCCAACCTTTACTCAAGGTTGAGTGTTTAAGCTTGCTGCTCATGGAATCAGAATTTTTTTTAGAATTTTGACTTATAAAAGCCTAGTTCCAATACATAGTTAAATCAGTTGACCTTAGGTCAAATTATATAGTAATAGATTGATTAATAATTCTACCTATCGGCTGACAGGCAATCTACTTTTTTTCTTTTTTAATGGAATCTGTAATGTGCGAGTTGGTGAAATCTAGAATTGTATGTAGTAAGAATCGTGTAGTAATTAAAACGCTATAAAAGCTTGCTGGAAGTCTGGCTTCGAAAGGATTCGTGTAATAACCTCTCCATAAATCTATCGTCCTTGCTCCTAGTTATTTTACTTAAATAGGGTGTGTTTGTAATATTTGTCTACTGTTCTTTATGCTTTTAAAAAATCTATTATTTGACTGATTAATAGCATTTTGTGTGGTTATCAAGTTAATTTTACTATTTCAAAAATAATTTTCATATTAACTTTTTTTACTAATTATCTTTTTCTCTAATAAGTCCAAAAGTGTGCCAAAAAATGAAGTTAAAAAATTGAATTTTATTTTTTAATATATTAAATACTATAATTCAACAAGTTATGGATTAAATAAAAATGATGCTTGATAAAAAAAATTAATTTGTTTGCAAAAGATAATATTTAGAGAACTATAAGATAAGTGGTGAGACAAAATTAGCAGGCACTTTTTAAATAGTTACAAGTTACGGGTTGCGAGTTAACAAATAGAATCTTGACTCTAAAATTGGATTAAAACTTATTATTTTAGGTTATTCAACTAGAATTATTAGGTATTTGATTGAATTTAACCCGCAACATGAGCCTAACATTAAATCTATAATCGACACTTTTTTGGGTTAATGAGTGAATAAGATTAATGAGTCGATGTGGTGGAATTTAGGCTAAATCTCGAATATTATCTCCTTAAGCTCATTTCTTCCTCAACTTATTACCCCTTTTTCACAAAGTATCGATTCTATTTATTCAGGTACTTATACTCCTTTTACACAGGACAATATTATCAGAGGTTATATTTTTCGACTGGAATATTGCTTCTAAATTTTGTATTTCCACTTGCATTAATTTACCATGTTCATCAATTAAATGAACTTGATAGCCATAAGACTTCAATAAATTAATCGCTTTTTTGTGTGCTTGATTACTCCGTTCATTTACTAAATACTCCATCGCAATAATAGGCGAATTTTTTTGTACTATTTCTTGTAAACCTAAAATGACATCATATTCAGCACCTTCCACATCAATTTTTATAAAATCAGGAATTACATTTAATTCTTGCATTAAATCATCCATTGGGTTTCCATTCACTGTTACTTTTTGCGGCTTATTCTCTGCTAACCATGCAGCTTCTTCAAATTGATTAGGATAAATCGTATTATATTCTGAGTAAAGCATAGGAAATTCAAAAAAAGAAATGGTTTCCTTTTTAGAAGTTGCTGCGCAATTAAAAACCACTAGTTCTGGCCTATTCGCTATATTCTTATTAACAATTTTAAAAATGGCAGGAGAAGCTTCTATACCAATCACCCGTCCTTTTTGTCCTACCAAATGATGCGCTAACAAAGCGTAATAACCAAAGTGCGTGCCTATATCCAGTACCACTTGACCTTCTTGAATTTGTCGAATAAAATATTTAGCGAGTCGTATTTCTGAGTCATGACTTTTTGCGCCTAATAAATACAAATCCATACCAGCAGGTAATATGACCTCCATCGAACTATTAAAAAAAGTGGTACAAGTTTTTATACTTCCTTTTTTCGTTCGATTATATTTCAATTTCCAGAATAACATCCCACTCAAATAACGAAACGGATTATTCCATAATCTACCCCATTTAGAACCATTTGATAATTGTTCAATCGCATTTAACTTAGCCAATAAATCTATTCTATAATCTATCATGATGCTTACTTAAAAATTTTCTGCCAAAGAACGGGATAAATTATCAATTATTTAGGGCTTATACCACTAGATAAATCTATTTTTGCCCAAACCTATAATTTTGTCAGATTACAAATGGTCCATTATACACAACAAAAAATCAATGCTTATTCCCCAACAACCATCCTCTTTACAGGACTGGCAATAACTATTATATCCAGCGTTATTATTGGCATCTTCACGGAAGAGTATATATTTTTTGGTTTACCTGCTTTGTATTTAGGGCTTTATCTAGCCATTGTTGATTTTAGGAAAATATTCTATTTGTTATTGGCAAGTATTCCGATTTCCACGGAATTAGAACTACCTGGTGGGTTTAGTACAGATTTTCCTTCCGAATTATTATTGATTGGTTTAATGGGCTTATATGCGCTCTATTTCTTAAGAAATGGTTGGCAATTGGGTAGTCATTTTTTTAAACATCCCATTACTATTCTACTCTTGGTACATGTCGGTTGGATAGGTTTAACCGTCTTGCACGCAAGCAATCAAGTGATTGCCATAAAATTTTTTCTCGCTAAAATTTGGTATATCATCAGTTGCTATTTTATGGCAGGGTTACTCTTAAAAACAGAAAAGGATATTCAAACCTTCTTTAAGTGGGTATTTATTCCACTTCTTTTCACCGTTATCATTGTCATGATTCGGCATGCCTTAATGGGGTTTTCTTTTGACAGCATCAATTCCGTCCTCAATCCATTTTATCGCAACCATGTTAGTTACGCCGCTATTTTAGTCATTTTCTTTCCATTCCTGTGGTATGCGCCAACTTGGGTGACCAAATACACTAAGAAATGGTGGCTTTTAATCGGTAGTATTGCCTTTTTCTTAATCGCCATCTACTTTACGTACACAAGAGCCGCTTATGTCAGTTTAATCATTGCGGCAGGGACTTATTTTATCATTCGGTTTAAGTTCATGAAAATTGCTTTGGCTAGTGCCTTAATCATAGTTATCGTTGGCTTAAACTTCGTTGCACAGCATAATAAATACCTTGATTTTGCGCCAGATTTTAATAAAGCAATTGCGCATAAAAAGTTTGATAATTTACTAGACGCTACAGCTAAAGGAGAAGACATTTCTACGATGGAACGGGTTTATCGTTGGGTAGCGGGCGGATATATGGTCAAAGAAAAACCTTGGTTTGGTTTCGGGCCGGGTAATTTTTATACTTATTATCCACAATATACCGTTAGCAGCTTTTCTACTTATGTAAGTGATAACCCCGAAAAGTCTGGCATCCATTGCTATTATCTAATGGTCGCTGTGGAGCAAGGCATTCTTGGGTTAATTATTTTTTTACTCCTCTGTTTCACCGTACTTTTAAAAGCGGAACAGTTGTATCATCAAGCCCTTACCGCTAGTAAACGGCGCTTAGTTTTAATGATTACTTTATCCCTCGTTATCATTCTTTCTTTGCTTTTAATTAATGATTTGATAGAAACAGATAAAGTCGGTACTTTTTTCTTTATGGGAATGGCGATGTTGGTTAATTTGGAGAAGGAGCGAGTTGTTGGTTGCCAATTTGACGTACACTTGTAGCTTGCTATTGCTATTGCTAATTTTTAAAGGAAAAAAATAAAAAATCTCAATTTCAATCTCAATTTCAATTTCAATGGCAATAGCAATAAATCCCCATCCTGTTAATCCTGCATAATCCAGTCATCCTGTAAAAAAAAGAGAAGCCCTTCTCAGAGAGAAGGGCCATCCCAAAAACCAATTGTTAAAGGACATCTTACGTCTTTACGTGAGGGTTTCACGCGTTTCTTAAAGATTTGTAATTCCGTTTTTTTTGCATTCGTCTGCTTATCTCAATTGGTTTATTTTATATTATTTATTTAACGAGGCTACTCAGGCAAGATGCCTAAGCTACTTCTAATTATTTTCTAAAGCAGGTGCTTTCTCTACTCTTTTAGGTATCGTAAAAGATAACGTTATTTCATGCGCTCCATTGCTATACTGTTGAAATTTCTTAAAAGAAACATCAAAAGAATAATGAAATGCAAAGTTAGTAAATTTTGAACCAACTAAAATACCCATAGCACTACGTTCAGAACCTCCTCTATAGGATAATCCACCAATCAATTTATCTTCTAAGAAATACCCTTTTAAGTTAATATCTGCTTGAAAAGGTACACCCCGAGAACGACGCAAGAGAAGTGAAGGCTCTAAAGTAAAACCATATTCAGCAGATTTAAAGCGATGTCCCAAATTAAATAAATAATATCCTTCAGGTTCATCCTCACTACTTGCTGAATTACCATCTAAACGTGCCATAATAATATTGGGAAAAGCAATACCAAAAAAAGTCTGCTCATTATACATCCCATAAAATCCTAGGCTTGCATCAAAATTATTAATACCATCAATTGCATCTTCTATATTAACATCTCCTGGTGTATAATTAGGATCCAATAAAACGGCATTATCCACTTTCATTTGGCTAAATTCCGTAGAAAAACCAAAACCTATCTTCAATTTATCTAAATCATAGCGAAAAGCATAATTAATCGCTGCTCTAAATTGATTAATATGAGAAATATTTTCAGAATAAATGGTTGCCCCCAAGCCAAAAGTCTTGCCAATAGGCCCATCATAACTTACCGCATAAGTCTTTGGCGCACCTGGAAAACCAGACCACTCGTTTCTAGCATGCAAAAAAAGCTGTTGATCGCCACTAAAACCAGCCGCAGCTGGATTAATTAGTACAGGATTAATATGATAATGCGTAAAAGCAGATTGTTCTTGTGCATAAGCCGATAGACTGATAAAGGACAAGCTGATTACAAACAGTATAAATTTTTTCATTAGTAAATGAATTAATGGAAGCTTTACAAAAATTGAAAATGAAAAATTATAAATTCAAAATTTAAAAGTAGGAATAGCCAAAATTTTTATTTGAATTTTAATTGCGCTTTCATCTTTCTTCAAAACATCCAAAGTCTTTGGGAAAATATTTGTCGGTTATATAAGCATTCAATGTAGATTAGGCTAGTTTGCGGACAATTCATACTGCTGCAAACTGCCTACTCACTTACTGCCTACAGAACTATTTATCATTTAATATAGTAACGTGGTCTCTAATTCTATTTCTAGTACCATCCGCATTATCAAATTCTAAAACCCAGAAATAGCCACCTTCGTCTACAGGTCTATCATTTCGAGTACGCCCTCTCCAACAGTCTCCCTCATCACCAGAAACACATTGGTAATCGTCTGCTTCAAAAATTAATTGTCCCCAACGATTATATATTTCTAGATGATTATTAGGTGCCGTATCTACACAATTGAGAATAAAGGCATCATTTCGTCCATCTTCATTTGGGGTCACTACTTTAATAGAAGTAAAACAGTCTTCACACATAGGGTCCGAATTGATTCGGAAATTTTCTTCTTGCGTACAATCATTCTGGTCGGTAATAATGACGCCATAATCTCCAACTCTTAATCCCTCTATACAGAGTGCATCCATCACATCATTAGACCATTTAATTTCTTTATAAGGCATGGTACCACCTGTGATATTAATACAAACTTTACCACTCATTTTACAATCTTCCGTAATGGGTTCTGATAAGTCAATAATAATTGGTGCGGGTTCTGTGAAATCGAAAGTCATCATCCCTGTACTACCATTAGCATCTGTTACCGTAACTTGGTAAGTTCCTGCCCCTGCATTTGCGATAACACTTGTCGTTGCACCCGTATTCCAAGCATAAGTATAGCTTGGCTTACCTCCTGTAATTTCTGCTTGCAAAATACCATCTGTCAAGCCACTACAAGTAATAGCATTAGCAACTATAACCGTTACTTCTGGATTATCTACAATAATTTCGACATTTTCAACAATCGTACAACCCAAAGCATCTATTACAGTAAGACTGCAATTACCTTCGTCTAAGCCTGTAGCAGTTGAGCCAGTTTGTCCATTGCACCATTCGTACGTATAAGGCATTACTCCACCTGTGGCCGTAGCGACTGCCGTTGCATCAGGTGCCCCTTTCGTAATTGCTACCGTTACCGTTAAATTAGAAGTAGTACCGACTATAAAAGTTTCTATGTAAGTACAAACTTTACTATCCGTTATAGTTAAGGTATATTCTCCAGCGGTTAAATCTGGATTATTAGCGGTCGTTACCCCATTGCTCCAATTATAAGTATAAGGACTAAATCCGCCCGCTGCGGTAATGCCAATAGAACCATTATTCTCCCCTGCACAATCTACATCATCCACGATATTACTAGCTGATAAAATAGCCGTTGGGCCACTTACCTCAATATTTTCTGTATAAAAACAGCCATTGGCATCTGTTATAGTGACACTATAGTTACCCGTTGGAACATTTTCCACAACATTGGTATCTCCTATTTCAACCGGTCCTGCCGCCCAAGCATAAGTATAAGGTTCAGCTCCTCCACTAGGCATCACTTGAATAGCACCACTACCATCTCCACAAGCATCTTCTACGACCTGTACCGTTCCAGATATGGTTACGGTTGCAGTTACTGTTACAGGTAATTCAGAAGTACATTGATTGCCATCTGTAATAATTACGGTATAATTTCCAGGTGGTACACTTGTTGGGGAAGCGCCTGCAAGGCCACTATCGCCCCAGTCATAAGTATAATCGCCACCAGAACCACCAGAAGCCGTCAAAGTTATCGTTCCATCTGCAATTCCAGTACAAGAAGCAGGTGTTGTTTCAACAGTTGCTATAATTTCTGTAGGAGAAGAAACCATAATATTATCCATAATATCCTGACACCCGACAGCATCGGTAATCGTCAAACTGTAAGTACCCGCTGGTACGTTTACAGGTCGATTAGCTGGTGCTAAAGTTGAATTACTCCATTCATAAGTATAAGGTACAGTACCACCAGATATAGACACATTAATCCGACCATCTGCCACACCAAAACAAGTAGCATTTTGAGGTGTAATGACAGTAGTCATACCAGTTGGTTCTGTAATGGTTAAAGATGCAGCAGAAATATCACTTTTAGTTTCTTGTCCACCACAGCTACTAATTGTTACGCTATAAATCCCAGCTGCCAAACCTGTTGGGTTCGGTATATTGCCAATAGTCGCATCATTCCATTGATAAGTATAATTACCATCTCCTCCAGAAACATTTAAGCTAATTGCACCATCATTCATCCCATTACAAGTCACATTGATAGGAACAGCCGTCGCCACTATAGGGCCTGGGCACTCTGTAACCATGCCAATATTAATAACTCCATCAGTTTGCGTAAAAGGAACGGTTACATTTGCAGTTGCCGCTTCCCTTTCAGTTGGGGTATCTGTAAAAGCAATAATCGTACTCGCTCCATTATTTCCAACTGCATTGAAACACACTTCAAATAAAGTAGCTCCATCTGTTAGAGTGACTCCTTGTGCAGAGTTATCAAACCATGCTAAAGCAAGTGCACCATTTGGCGCACCATCCGTATTAAAAGTAGCTGCTGTTAAATCAGGTAAGCCAAAACTTTGGACACCCGTAAATTCGATTACCGCTGGATTCCAGCCCATCGAAAATTGCAAAGCAGCGATGTCATCAAAATCATGAACAACCACAGGAACACAAAAAGCTTGACCTGATGCAATGGTGTCTGGAGCTATATTAACTAATTTATCTAATGGTCCACCATCTGGAGGATTAACAATATCCTCTTCTTTTACCGTAAATACGCCATCAGAACTACTAAATTCAATCGTATTACTAGAAGTTGCCAACTCTCTAGTAGTAGGCGTATCAGTAAAAGCAATAGTTGTCGTTGCGCCATCTGCGCCAATTACCTCAAAACACATATCAAATAGAACAGTCCCATCTGCTAAGGTTACTCCTTGTGCCGCATTATCAAACCAAGCTACCGCAATTTGTCCATTTGCGGTACCATCGACATTAAAACTTGAACCACTTAAATCAGGTAAACCAAAAGCATCTCCTACACCAGTAAATCGCAAAACGGTAGGATCCCATGCCAAAGAAAATTGCATAGAAGCAATACCATCAAAATCTTTAACCGCAACAGGAATACAAACAGAAGAACCCGCTGGGCTTTCAACCGCACCAATATTAATAATCCCATCACCAGTTGGCGGCGGCGGCGTTACAGTTCCTACTTCTACGGTAATAGTACCATCAGAACTTAAAAATTCGATTGTCCCACTAGCTGTTGCCAATTCTCTCGCAGTCGGGGTATCTGTAAACGTTATATTGGTACTCGTACCATTTGCGCCAATTACATTAAAACATAATTCAAATAGCGTTGTCCCATCTGCTAAAGTTATTCCTTGTGCTGCATTATCAAACCAAGCTACCGCAATTTGTCCGTTAGGCGTACCATCAATATTAAAACTACCAGCAGTCAAATCTGTCAAACCAAAACTCTGCGTACCAGTAAATTCTAAGACCGCAGGATCCCAAGCCAAAGAAAACTGCATGGCTGCAATTCCATCAAAATCCATGGTAGTAATAGGTACACAAATACTTTCACCCGAAGGAGCAGAAATTGCTCCTAGATTAAGAATCCCATCTTCACCAGTTGTTGGCGGAGGAGGAGGAGGCGGTGTTGTTCCGCTGCCTACTGTTACCGTTCCATCTGTTTGCGAAAAGGTGATTGTATTATTAGCGGTAGCTGCTTCTCTTTGGGTAGGCACATCTGTAAAAACAATTGTTGAATTTTCGTCTGTAGCGCCTACTACCGTAAAACAGACTTCAAAAAGGGTTGCTCCATCCTGAAGGGTTACTCCTTGAGCGGTATTGTCAAACCATGCCATAGCAGTTTGCCCAGTAGCCGTTGCCGTTGTATTAAAACTACCTGCATTTAAATCAGGTAGGTTAAAATTTCTTACTTCATTAAATTGCAAAACTGCTGGATCCCATTGCAAAGAAAACTGCAAAGAAGCAATTGCATTAAAATCATTAACAGTTAAAGGCAAACAAACCGTTGATCCTGCTTCTGCACTTAATGTTGATAAGTTAATGAAGGCATCTCCACCAGTTGATGGTGGCGGTGGCGGTGGCGGTGTTACCGTTCCATCTCCAACCGTAACAGAACCATTCGCTTCTGTAAAAGTAATCGTGGTATTAGGATTTGCCGCTTCTCTTTGGGTAGGCGTATCTGTAAAAATAATACTAGAACTCGTTCCATCTGCACCTAAGACCGTAAAACACATTTCAAATAAAGTAGCCCCGTCTGCCAAAGTTACCCCTTGTGCAGTATTATCAAACCAAGCCATGGCTGCTTGTCCACTCGCTGTTTGAGTCGTATTAAAACTACCCGCATTTAAATCAGGTAAGTTAAATCCTCTCACTTCCGTAAATTGCAGTGCCGATGGATCCCATTGTAAAGAAAATTGCAAAGAAGCAATCGTATTAAAATCGTTAACGGTTACTGGTACACAAACGGTTGAACCAACAGGTGTATTAACAGCGGCTATATTTATAAACGCATCGCCTGTCGAGGTAGGTGGTGGTACCACTACTTCCGTATTAACACTGACAATACCATTACTTTGTGTAATTCCGACCGAAGTTGTAGAAGCGGTAGTTGTAACAGAAATAGGCGTGGGTGTATCTGAAAAAGAAACAGCTGAACTTGTTCCAGCAGCACCGACTAAATTAAAACAAGCTTGGTAAATATTACCGTTATTGGCAGTAGCACCTGCTGTATTAGACCAATTGACACTTAATTGTCCATTAGCCGTGCCTGTTGTACCAAAACTCGCTTGGCTTAAGCCCGCTAAATTTATATTTCTAATTTCTGAAAATTGTAAGACCGATGCATTCCAATTTAAAGAATAATTCATTGCGGTTACATCTGTGAAATTAGACACGCTAACGTTCACACAAACAGTTGTACCATTATCTCCAGAAGTACTAGAAATATTAGAAATTAAAGGAGCAGTATTGCCCGTGTTACTACTATTACCATTTCCATTGGGGTCGCCAAATTGAGCATCTGTAAAAGTAACAGAATTGGTCACTTCGCCAGCGGTACTAGCTACTTCAACGGCTAATCCTTGGCGACTGGCAAAGGTAATCGTTGAACCAGAGCTTGCATCTCCTAAAACAGTAAAGCTCATGGTATAGAGAGCGGTGCCATCTGGAGCAGAAACCCCCTGAGTGGTGTTATCGAACCAAGAAAAGGATAAGAATCCTCCAGCTACATCTGCATTAAAATTACCTGCACTTAAGTCTCTTAAGTCGAAATTATCAACAGAATTGTATTGGATAACGGCAGGGTCCCATTTGACGCCATATTGCATACTAACGATGTCAGTAAAATCATTGGCGATCAACGAGACAGTAACGGTTTCGCCTGTATTACCAGTGATGGTCGTAGGGGATATCGTCAGAGAGGTCTGAGAATAAGTTGCGGGTACCAAAAAAAATATGGCTGCAACAAGAATGGTAACAATCTTATTCATTACTACGGATTTGGGATAATTAGACAACAACATATTATAAAAAATAACATGTATTAAATTTCATGCCAAGTTTCACGAATGTCTCTAATTAAAATAATTTGCTGTTCTAATTATTGGACTTTATTTACTACAAAAACAGGTAAAAAACCTATAACAAATACATCTAAGCCCTTAACAATCAAATAATTAAGATTATTAAAATACGACTTTGACAACTGTCATTTTTTTAATTAATAAATAAATAAAAAATTTGATTTCAACGCTATATGCTGCACTATATAGGTTGGGATAAAATAGGTAGGAAAGTTGAGTGTTCTTCATAATATGGGACAAACAATGTACCATACGCTTTCTTCCAGATGTTTTATCCTTTTTAAACTAATTGGTCTTAATCTTTCTTACGGTATAATATTGAGTAGATGTTGAAATAAATGAATAAATATTTATCAAAATTGAAAACAGTTCATTAAGATTTATAGCTCCTGTTTCTTTATTTATTCATTTTATCATTTATCAATTTACTCATTCAATATCAAGGTACGAGAATCATCTTTCTAGACAATTGGTAATGTTCACTTTGCAATGTATAATAATAAGTTCCAGAAGCGTCTAATAAACTGCGCTCAATTACTATAGTATTTTCTCCTTGTACGGAAGTAAAATTATTTTGATAAACTATTTTTCCAGAAATGTCTGTAATAAAAAATTGAACCGCTTCTACAGTGGGGAAAATAGCCTTAATTTTTGTGGCTGCTTTAAATGGGTTAGGTTCATTTTGGTATAAGGTCACCCCATTTTGTACCGTCAAAAAGGGAATAGCAGTTGTGTTGTCAGGAATGGTAATCTCTCCGCCAGTAACGGCCGATAACTCTACTTTCTCTCCTTCTTGATTCGTAAACTCAATCACAATTGGTTGGTCTGTAATAGTAACCGCACTATTTGTACCTCCTTCTCCAATAAGTTCAAATCTTAGTGTAAAAAGCTCTGTATTATCAGGAATAGTTACTCCCATAATGGCATTATCAAACCATGCGACTCGAACAATGCCAGCCGTTGTTTCGACTAAGCCTATTTCTTTTTCTGAAAAATCAGGCAAGACATCACTCAAATTTTCAAGTGCTTTAAAATCCAAAACAGTACTGTCCCAATTAACGGAAAACTGCATACTACTAATATCATTAAAACCCGATATACTAATACCTACCTCTACCGTTTGCCCTTTTTCTCCAGTCACATCAGACACTATTAAGGAGAGTTGAGCTGATAAAGACAGTACAAACAGCATACAAGTAATTAGAGTAAGTAGCAATTTTTTAATGTTCATTTAAATAATCGGTTTTAGTATTTTAGGAGAAAAGTCGTCAAGTATATTATATAGTACGAGAACAAACCTTGATTGTTTTTTGCTTTTTCTATTCTTTAGTAAAATCTTATTGATTAGGTTAATAGAAAACTAAAAAAGAAAAGTTATTTAAGTTTTAGAACCCTTTTAAATCAAGTAATTAAATATGGTTATCATTTTTAATAAATCATATATAATTTATTTTACTAAATTATATATCATCTAAATAATAGACTTAAATGAGTTGTTAAAAACTACTCATTTTGCTTTAAAAAATTGCTACTTGATATTTATAGGATAAACAAAGTGGTTTCCCAGATACTAGCGATATAAGCTAGCGCATAGAGGTAGGCGATGAAAATATAGGATGTTCATGCATAGTTAGTTAAAACTAACGACCTGCTTTTGGGAAAATCTGTTGTACTAAAAATAAGTAGCCTTTTTTATTAAGTATAATAAAAAAAGAGCTTTTTTTTTGTAGAACTACAACCTAATTTATTTCTTTGGAAAAATTTGAACCGGTTGGTTCAAAGAAATGAAAGGAGGAAAGTATTACCAAATAGTAATACATGTAGTTCATGGGAAAATGATATAGCTAAAAAAATAATTAACTGTAAAATATTGTATTTCAGGATTACTTGAAGGCAAAATACGGTAAAAAATAATTAATTAGCAACTTAAAAATAGATTTTAATGGCTTTTCTAATGCTAATTTCCGTCATAACTACTTTTTTTGAATAAGAAATGAACCAATTACTAGATTCTGGATGCTAGATTCTTGATACTGGATAATCAAACATCAAGTATCAAGTATCAAATAAGACTATTATCATAAGCCACTTTTATTAAACCCGCCGTATTACTTACCCCTAATTTTCGCATAATATTCTTGCGATGTACGCTCACCGTTTGATCACTAATAAATAGTTGTTTGCCGATTTGTTTATTACTTAAAGCTTGGCTAATTAGGCGTAAAATTTCTAATTCTCTTTTAGTTAATTTATGCTTTCTGATAAAAGAATCATCAAATCGAACATCTTCTTTTTTAGGTATTCCTTGGCTATTAAATTCAATGCCTTTGCCAATATAGGTTTCACCAGATAAAACAGACGCTACAGCGGCAAATAATTCATGTTTGCCATACATTTTTAAAACATAGCCTTTACAACCAATTTTAATTGCTGACTTCACTATTTTTCCCTTATCATACATTGTCACCACAATCACTTTAATCTCTTTATTCCAAGCTTTAATTTCTTCTAAGACTTCCAAACCGTCTTTTCCTGGCATATTCAGGTCCAGAAAAACGATATGCGGTTTATTCATCTTTACTAATCGAATAACTTCTAATCCAGAAGTAGCGGTCCCTACTATGTCAAAATTAAAAGCTTCTGACTCTTCTAAAATGCGTTTTAAACCATCCAAAAACAGGACATGGTCATCTGCGACAATTACTCTAACAACATCGTTCATGGTATATTTTTTGTTCAGGGATATGAAGGAAGTTATTAAAAGTCATAAGCAAAAGATATGATTTATTTCGAGTATAACTTTTAATTTTCTTCTTTATTCTTTCGTTTCTTAAAATCTATTTCCTTTATTTTTTAATAAGACAAGTATCATTCCAAATCTACTATAAAAAGGGTATTTCTTTTTTAAAAAGAAATTAAACCAACTATAAATCAATACTTTACTAAAAATTAAAAAACATATATTTAAATCACTTAATTTCTAAAGGAAGTATTAATTTAATTTTAGTTCCTTTATTTGTTACCGTTTCAATTTGCATTCTACCATCTAAAAGGACTAATCTGCGCTTAATACTTCTAAACAAATCTTTTTTGTCAACCGCTTCTTTCAGACCTCCTCCATCATCTATTATCCCTAAAGACAAGTGTTCTTCCTCTTCTTGAATTTCTAATTGAATTATAGAAGCATTGGCGTGCTTAATAATGTTCGCCAATAATTCTTGCATTATTCGATAAAAGTGTGATTTAAAAATTAGGGAACAATTTTCATACCTTTTTAAATCATATACTTTAAAAACAAAATCAATGTTTCCAAATAACAGCTGCCGTGCCCATTTTTCCAAAATAGAAATAATAGCAGCTCGATTAGAAAAATCGTTAACTAATTCGTTATCAATAATTTGTCTAAATTCTCGTTGGGTGTGTTCCAGTAGTGATAGTGCTTCGTTGTGCCTTTCTGGATTTTTTGGTTGGATAGTATCAACAATTAATCTAAGCGTAGACATAGCGTTTCCAATGCCATCATGCCAATCTTCAGCAATTCTGGCTCGCTCTTGATCTCTTCCTTCTAAATAAGATTTTATTTCTTTTATTTCGTGTATTTCTTTTAATTCTTGAATGGTCTCGGTTAATATAAAATTTTTCTTTTTCTGCGAGTACAGCAGATAAACCAAGCCAACTAAGCTTAATAGTAACAAAAAAACAATACTAATCATTAGTACTTTTTTGCATAAAGCTGAAATTCAGCTTTTAGTCTCGTTTCAAACAAGACTTGTCAATAAATCGGTAATGGAATATTAAAAAGTAGAAGGGGATAGACTCCGCAAAGGTAGTAATTTATCCGAATATTCAAACATAGGCAAGAAAGATATACTTTTTTGTCTAAATTTTAGCAGTTTGTCTCCTATCAAGTTTTAGCTCTGCTAGCACAAGAAAGAATGCATGTTTCTTTGCGCTTAGATATGCATTCCTGCATTAACGGGCACAATCTCGTCACAATCACAATATTCAAAAACAAAATCTCCATTTAACATATTCGCTATCAAGCGATGTCTAGGCCCCGCTAAATCAGCATTCCCTGTTGTATAGCCCGCATCTCCTTCATACATACAAACCATTTTCCCATCCTTCATTTGTAAAACAGGAAGAATATAAATTGGGTCAATTTCACCTAGCAATGCGGATGCAGCTGCAACCGTTTTACATTTTCTGATTCTTTGTAAACTAATATAAGTCGGTGGCATCATTGCCAATCCTCCTTTTTGCACCCTATCCAAAGCAATTTGAGGATTTACCCAATCATGCTTTTTAATCTCACTATCATCAATTTGCACGGTCAAATCTTGTCCACTTACATCCGCAAAGAAAAACCATGCGGCAAATCTCCTAGGTTGAATGGCAGGCGTTGTCCAATGACTAAAAAGCAGTAGGCTATCTATGTCTATCTCCACATTTGCCTCTTCTTTTGTTTCTCGAACTGCCGCTAATTTGGCTGCTTCAATATCATCTGTCCCACGTTCAATTTCATCGGGTTCAATCTTTCCACCGGGAAATACCCATAGACCCGCTGCAAATTTTAGCGCCTTATTCCTTTTTAATAATAAGACTTCAATGCCTTCTACTGTGTCTCTCGCAAGCATGATGGTTGCTGCTGGTTTTACAATTGCCATGGTTATTATTAGTTCTGTATAGTGCGAATAAATTCACCGATACGTTTTAAAACTACATCGGGTTAGCATTTGAAATACTAACCCGATTTTAATAGCTATTATTTTGCAGTAGTCAATACATTCAAAAAATTAATAGCACTACCACTTATTGCTACTCAGGCTAGAAGCCTAATAGGCTGACCTACTTTATGAAGCTTCCTCCGCTACTCTAGCCATATACTGCTTAACAGTATTTCGACCCAATTGCCACATATGTACCTCATCTGGACCATCTGCTAAACGTAAAGTTCTAGAACCAGCATACATTGCTGCTAATGGCGTGTCTTGACTCACACCCGCACCACCATGAATTTGAATCGCTCTATCAATAATTGTACAAGCCATAGTTGGTGCCACAATTTTAATCATCGCAATCAAATCTTTTGCTCCTTTTACGCCTTCTCTATCAATTCTATCCGCCGCAGAAAGGGTCAATAATCTAGCTTGTTCTAATTCACATCTAGACTTTGCAATTTCTTGTCGGATGCTACTATAGTCTTTAATATAGCGACCAAAAGTTTGGCGCTCTGTTACTCTTTTACACATTAAGTCTAAAGCTCGTTGTGCCACCCCACATAAACGCATACAATGGTGAATTCGACCTGGACCTAAACGACCTTGTGCAATTTCAAAACCTCTACCCTCTCCTAATAATAAATTACTGGCAGGTACTCTAACGTTTACCAAATCAACTTCTGCATGACCATGAGGTGCATCTACATTACCGAATACTTGCATAGCTCGCATAATGTCTACCCCTGCTCGATCTGCTTCTACCAAAATCATACTCTGTTGGGTATGTCGAGAAGCACTTGGGTCTGTTTTTCCCATTACAATAAAAACCTTACATCTTTTATCCAATGCGCCAGAAGACCACCATTTTCTACCATTAATGACATATTCATCGCCATCTCTAACGATAGACGTTTCAATATTCGTGGCATCAGAAGAAGCGACTCTTGGTTCTGTCATCAAAAAGGCAGAACGCAATTCTCCATTCATTAATGGCTTCAACCACTTGTCTTGCTGCTCAGGAGTTCCATATTTTGCTAATACTTCCATATTTCCTGTATCTGGCGCGCTACAGTTGAATACTTCAGAAGCCCATGCTACGCTACCCATAATTTCTGCTAAAGGTGCATATTCCAAGTTAGTTAACCCTGGGCTCAATTTACCATAACCTTCAGGTAAGAATAAATTCCATAAGCCTTCTGCTTTAGCCAATTCCTTTAACTTTTCTAAGCCCGGCCAAACATCCCAAAGCTTATCTCCTTGAGAATAATTATAATATTCTTTTTCTACAGGAATAATATGTTCGTCCATAAAACGCTGAACTCTTTCCTGTAATTTGAGCGATTTTTGAGTAAATTTAAAATTCATATCCTTTTTTTAAAGAGGTCAGAAGTCAGACCGAAAATTAAAATTTTCTGTCAGAAGTCAGACTCAGTTAGGCAATTAGTGCTACAAGTAAAAATACTCGTAACTCAACTATTTATGCGTAGGTATTTAATAATTGTTGCTGTTCTTTAATAGCAGCGGTAAATTCTTCTTTCAAGCGTTTCGCCAATTCTGCGACAGGCATGTTGTCTTTAATGGTAGCAACGCCTTGTCCTGCTGACCAAATCGTTTTCCATGCTTTGGCTTCTGCTTTCGCTGCATCTAATTCGCTACCAAAATCAACTTTTGCTTTTAATGCCCACATTTCTTTGGTTATGCCCATCGCTTCTAGGCTTGGTCTTAGGAAATTAGCACTTACCCCTGAAACGGCTGCAGTATAAACAATATCTTTAGTACCACTTTCAATAATCATATTCCGATAGCCTTCATCCGCTCTACTCTCTTCCACATTGATAAATCGAGTACCCATATAGGCTAGATCGGCTCCAATTTGCATAGCCGAAGCAACATCTCGCCCTGTACTTATACAGCCACTTAATAGAATCGTTCCATCAAAGATATTTCGTACTTCTTGGACAAAAGGCATTGGGTGTAAGGTACCTGCGTGACCACCTGCACCTGCTGCTACACAAATCAACCCGTCCACTCCTGCATTCGCCGCTTTATAAGCATGTCGTAAATTAATCACATCATGAAAAACCAAACCTCCATAACTGTGAATGGCATCAATTACTTCATGTGCTGCCCCTAAAGAAGTAATCACAATCGGCACTTTATGCTTGACGCAAATTGCTAAATCCGCTTTCAATCTAGGGTTCGTATGATGAACAATCAAATTAACCCCATACGGTGCGGCTGGTTTCCCATTCGCTTGGGTATAGCCATCTAAAGCAGTTTCAATTTCGGTTAACCATTGGTCAAATCCTTCAGTTGTTCGGTGATTTAATGCTGGAAAAGTACCGACTATTCCGCTCTTACAGGTTTCAATCACTAGCTTTGGACCAGAGATTAAAAACATCGGTGCCGCTACTGCTGGTAGCGACAGGTCTTTCATGAATGGGTGCTTATTGGTCATTTAATTTTCAATTTAAAATTTTCAATTCTCAATTTTCAAAAGGCATTCTCCTACCAATGACATTGTTCCTATCATTGAAAAAATGTAGTTCGATATTTGAAGTTTTCAACTTTTCTCAATCATTTACATATTATAAAAACGACTTTTCGTTTGC
>JAFMDF010000235.1 GCA_017857395.1 Bacteroidota bacterium
ACACAAACAAAAAACAAAAGTTAAAATACCTTTAGTCTTCATAATAAAAAGATTTTTGAAATTTAAAAATTATAAAATATAAGCAGCAAAGATAGTAATAAATGTCGCTCAATTTTGTTCAAATATAAAAAATTATTAACTATTTTAATAATATACACTTCGTTAGCGGAGAAGCATTTCTAAAATGTCACCACCTAGGATAATTTTTTTTATTTTTTTGAAAAAATTATTTTCCTACGATTAATCGTTTAGTCGTAATCGATTTTTTGCCTTGTAATTGTACAAAATAAACGCCAGTAGGAAAGGATGCCATATTTATAGAAAGGGTGTGTTGACCAAAATCTAAGAGCGTTTTCTTTTGCAAAACCTGAACAACTTGCCCTTGCGCATTAAAAAGAGAAAGTTGAACCATTTGCGGCACGGGTAGCTGAAAATTTAATATTGTTTGTCCATTGGTGGGGTTTGGAAAAATAGATAGTTGTAAAGGAATCGCTGTTGATTTATTAGTTTTTATGGAATTAGCTATGATTGTTGGTGCAGATAAGTTGAGAGTTGTACAATCACCAATAATAGCAATAAAATGACTTGGGCCACTCGCAGAAAAACCTGGTTTTAGAGTAATAGATTCACTAGCCTTCAAAATCACGGTATCTAAACTATTGACAGATAGTACTCCCGATGTTTGGATAGTATTAACTGCTTCAAAGAGTCCTTGGGAAAGCGTTTGATTAGCCAATAATAAATCATTGGAGTTAGCTGCACAAGGCTCACACAAATCAGGCAAACCATTTCGATTAATATCAATAAGGTCATTACCCTTACAAGTATCTTGAAAAGCAGGAATTCCATCTCCGTCAGGATCCTGAAATGGAATTGGTAAATCAAAAGCGGCTATTCCATCATCCTTACTACCGTTAACCCCTTGATTTGCACTAGCGCCTAGCCCTCTTTTAGCAAAAGCCATCCATATTTCATAACTAAACTTCCCATTATAAAGAGCCGTATCTGCGGCAAGAATAGCATCTCTACCATCCACAAATCCTGGAAAGCAACTCGTTAATTTTAATCCTTCCGTTACTAGCTTTAAGGCGATGTTATTGCCTCCTAGACCATTGTATATATCTGAATCAAAACCATAATTATCAATTATGTTCCAAGTCATGTCCCAAAGCATGGCACACCAAACGGAACCGACATCATGTGGCGCATCCAAGGTAGGAATATCTGCGTAGGTATGTGGATTAATCGTTAGGTCTGTAGAATAAGAGAAGGTGCGAATGCCTAGGCCATTAATGGGTTCGTTGTTGACATACGTACCGATACCTCTAGGTTGACTACCAGTATCTCCTGTTTGCATAGTGAGCATTAAGGCATACCAATCACTCCAACCTTCACCCATTTGCTCTTCGTTCCATAGGCAAATATTATTACTTGCTCCCCCTATTAACCTTGTAGAAATACCATGAGCATATTCGTGACTAATGATGCCATTGTCAAAATTACTATCTTTTAAATTGGAACTTAAGCTAACATTCATTCCTTCGTTTAAATTCGTTTTTAGGATAGTACAATCCTCTTGTGACATTGTGGTAATGGGAATTATTACTTGATTGCCATCTGTTCCGCCTCCTGCGAGAAGACTACCAGATTCATTATTGCAAATAATAACAGCAATAGCTCCTGCATTTTGCGCATTTAAGCTTTTAGTACCAAATTCACAACCTCCTCGGTCAATTAATGCAATACTGCCATTGATTGCCGTTGCATTGCTATAATTGCCAGAACATCCTTCTGTAGCATTTCCTTCTGTATCTGCTACCAATACAATATTACCTGAGAGATCATAATTAGTCGCACCAAAAGTGGCTGCACGGACGGCAAAAGTATGACTAAGCGTAGTAGGACTATTTACTTCAAAATCTACAATATTCCATAAAAACATTTGCATCGTGGGGCGACTGCCGTCAGGAGGGACACTAATATTAGCATTATTAAATCCACTCCCATCAAATCCATCGGCTAATAACTCATCGTTTCCTAACCCTCCTTTACCATAATTATTGAATTGAAAATTGCCACTTGCTTCATCAAAGCCATATTGATAGGCAACGTCATGGACGATATTGCACCAATAAAATAAATTGGTCAGTGCAGCTTCTTGGTTATCAATAGGAGCATTTTTGAAATCTAGGGCATAATCAAAGTCCAAATTATTTCCACCATCTGGACTAAATCCTATCGTCGTTTCATCATCGTTTGCCCTGTCTTCTTTTGCCCATACATTATTGCCCCTTGTAATCGTATATTCTGCTCCTGCTATACCATTTGTATCATGCCAACCAAAAGGAGAGGTATTTGGTTTTGCTGGATTGGTAATTGTCATGCGCCCACTCACATCGGGATTGATGATGCCTAAAGGATAAACGGTGTAAGTGGCATTATCTGATAGATTATTTTTTTGCGCAGTGATGGTTTGAGGGTGTATAGATGATGAGGTTTCGTTACTAGGAAAATTTTGGGGACACTCTGAATCTTCAGACAATGGCAGTGATATAGCAATTTTTGATTGTAATGAAGACTTTATGGGTTTAGAAATTGTATTTTTTGAAGGATGTTGATGTTTGCTTGATAGATTAGTAGGAGTGTCCCAAGTACAATTAATCACCCAATTATCTTGTGCTAAAATTTTTCCTGTTCCGGCATCTACTTTAAAACTCCACCAATTAGGCGCATCTTTTTCATAAATGCTAATATCCCAGCTTAAGACTAATTGATTTTGCTCATTTAAAACATAGACTGGTTTGCTAGGAATGTTTCTTCTGGAAATCCCTCCATCAGACCAAATAGTTTGATTGCCGTTTACATTATTGGCCACTACCTCTATTGCTGCTAGTGGATAATTCATTGTTTTAGCAATTGCTGCTATGGCAGCTTTGGCAGAAATAGGATTAAAATTAATTTGTATTTTTTGGTTAATATTAGGGATAAAGTGATTACTCTGTTTTAGTAATCGGCCATTTGCTAAGAAATGAAAAGATGCATTGGCTTTAAATATCTCAATACCTTGATAATGTTGTTGAGTATAAATATGATGAACGCCACTGGTCTTGCTTATATGCTCATCCGTAATTACCCAATCACTTATATCTGTTGGACTTAGGGAATAGATTTTTGCGTGTTCTTTGAGGGTTGTTGCTACTTTTATTTGACTTGATTGGGAAAAAAGGGAAGAAGAGGAAAAGAGTGTAAATACTAAAAATAACCAAGATTGAATAAGAGAATGATTATGGCTAATATATATATGATTGGAGACCATTTTTAGTAGGAATTTATGTTTGCTTTCAATTGGCAAGAAATTAAGCTTTAATCTAAATTAGATGCCTAATTAAAAATATTGAGGGAATAAAGTAGAGGTTTTTTATAAAAAAACCTCTACTTTATCTTATAAATCTTATAAAAGTCTACTCCACAATCACCCCCTTATTCACCACCACCTCCATCAACATCCCCGTACAAACCCCTTTGATAGTAATTTGATCGCCAAAGTTTTTACTTTTAATTTTTTCAGCTTGCGAACTTTCCAATGTACAAAGTACGCCGCCAAAATCGCCTCCACCAGCTAGCAAAACAACAGGTGCGCCTTGTTCGTCTGTAGTAATTTCTTCAATCGTCCCTGAAACATCAATGATTTTACCAATATATTTGGCATTACTAGCTGTTTCGTCTGCCTCAAAGGCTTGAAATAGTTCAGTAGCAGGTACTGTAAATTCAGCGGTTTTCCCTTGGCTGCTGGCTTTGGGTACATTTAGAAAAGCGAACCATGCGATACCGCCAAGGAGAAGAATGGCTACGATAGCGTATAAAATGAATTTAATGAATTTATTCATGAATTATTAGTTTATCGGTATTAGGAAATGATTTGCCATGTTGCCATGTTGCGATGTTGCGGATAAAACATGACAATATGGTAGCATAACTATCGGATTGGATTGCCTTAACAAGGAATCTATTCTAACAAGATTATTTTTCAGAATCACTAGCCCTTCTAGTTGCCGAACGTTTCTTCTGATACCTTACTTTTATGGTCGTACTTACTTTTCGGTCAATGCCTAATTTCTCAGCGTCTACCTTAACACCAGGAGGCATATACCGTCGAATCAAACCATTGGCTTTTTCAACACTTGCCTTTTCAATCATAAAACTAATATCTGAAAAGGCTTCAATTGTACCATCTTCAGAAACGGTAATCGTTCCTGTTCCGGGCGTAACTCTTTTTTCATCCCAAAGGAAAAGGGTGCCTGTTACCTCAAAATTATAGACACCAGCTTTGTTGAAATTAATAGCTTTAATATTTTTAATCTCGCCAATGTACTTAAACTTAGGTTTATGAAGCACTTCTACTAATTTACTATTATATACTCTATCTAATGCACCCAACTTAAATTCAAAAGATTTTAGTAACCCCAAAAAGTTAATATAGCCTGTTTCTGGATTTAAGACGCTATTTACCTGATAATTATCTGCTTCTATATCGGCAAATTTATTACTAGATTTTACTTTAATATGGGCCGTTCGAGCAGCATACTTTATTTGACTGTACCCACAAACGGTACTGAAAAGAAATAAGGCAAGTACAAATATTTTCTTAATCATTTTGGTATGAAGTTATTAGTGAAAAAATAAACTATTGGGGAATAGGGTTTACTGTTTTTTGGAAAAAAAGTTGGCAAAATAGGTGAGATTAACCCAAACTTATATCAAAAGTAATGCTTTTACCTTACAAATGAAAGTTTAGAAAGCCACTTAAAAATACCTTTAGAGTAACCAATGTGGTTATTTTGACGTAATTTTCAGCTTAATAGTCACCTATTATCATTCAATATGGTACGATTACATAAGAACGAAAATTAGGCGAAAAGTATTTAATAAAAAGAGAATTATTAATTCATAAGAGATGCAGCAAATTTAGTTGATAGGTTAAGAGGGCTTTATTTTTAAACAGAACTTGTCCAGATATAAATATATGAGACAAATTATGATAATAAAACCTTACGAAAAATGAATATTCCGACCTAATTATTCCCAATATCTTGTATCATTGTATTTTATTTTAGGAAAATCTAACATGGAGAGTTTAAGTATATTGATACCTGCCTATAATGAGGCAAATACCATACGCAAAATATTAGAACGGATTTTAGCCGTAGAATTAATCAATGGGATTACTAAAGAGATCATTGTCATTGATGATTGTTCTACGGATGCCACTTATAGTATTATTCAACAATACATAGCAGCGCATCCTCAGGTAAATATTCAATTGAAGCAGCATTCTAAAAATAAAGGGAAAGGAGCGGCTATTCATACAGGTATTCAAGCGGCAACAGGAGATTACCTAATTGTACAAGATGCCGATTTAGAATATGACCCGATGGAATTTAATGAACTATTCAAACCTGTTTTTTATGATAATGCGGATGTCGTTTACGGCTCTCGTTTTATGGGTAGTAAACCGCATCGAATTCTTTTTTTCTGGCATACGATTGGTAATCGAGTGTTGACCTTTTTATCCAATATGCTGACGAATTTGAATTTGACGGATATGGAAACTTGCTATAAATTATTTCGGTCAGATATTATTAAAAAAATAGATTTAAAAGAGAACCGATTTGGTTTTGAACCAGAAGTAACGGCTAAAATTGCGAGAATTCCTAAGATTAAAATTTATGAAGTAGGCATATCGTATTACGGACGAACTTATGAGGAAGGTAAAAAAATTAATTGGAAAGATGGATTTCGAGCAATTTACTGTATTTTGAGGTATAATCTTTTTAGGTGATGGGTATTCGTAGGAATACTATTTTTAAATTAAAAATTGATGTGAAAATTGAAAATTATCAACGCCAATATTTAACTTCGACTCATTACGAATTATGGGATACATTTGTAGATAATTCCCCTCAAAGCACGATCTATGGTAAATCTTGGTACTTAGAAGCACTACAATGCCCGTTTCAAATTTTAGTAGTAATAGAAAATCAACAAATTTTAGCAGGTTTAGTATTGACAAAAGATGGTAGAAAAAATTTCGCTAATCCTTATTTAGGTAAGTATTTAGGTATTTATTATGCGAATTTTAAAGGAACGGCCTATAATCAGGAAACAAAACGTAGAAAAGTAACCGATTTATTATTAACAGAAATCATCAAATTACCTACTTTTAATTATTTTTTTCACCCGCAGTTTACGACTTACCTTCCTTTCTACTTAAAAAATTTTGAGAGCCGACCACGTTACTCCTATTGGATTAATTTGAAGGACCAATCTTTAGCAGCAATAAGGGCTAAATTTCATAGTAAGTTACGTTCAGAAATAAAACTTGCTCAGCAACAAAATTTTCAAATTACGTTAGACGTTCCCGTGGATACTTTTGTAAGTATTTGTCAACAAACTTTTTTACAGAAGGGCGCTAAATTTCCTTTTGCGCAATCTTTTTTACATAATTATTGCCAAGAACTATTGGCTAGGAAAGTTTTACAAATTAGTGGGATTAAAGATCAGCAGGGTAGGGTAATGGCAGTTGTTGGTATTTTGAGGACGCCTCAAACGAGTACATTGATTTTAAGTGGATTTGATAAGCGGATTATCCAAAGAGGAGCCAATGAAATGCTAATTTATCATGGTATTCAAGTTGCTAAACAACAATCCGATTTTTTTGATTTTGAAGGTTCGATGATTCCTGCTATTGAGTCTTTTTATCGAAAATTTGGCGGAGATTATACACTTTATTTGAATATTTATAAGAATAGTACAAGGGAGTTTTTTTTTCAAAAATTGCGAACACTTTACCAAAAAATTAAGGGCCAGAGAAGTAGTAATCTTCTATGACTCTTAGGGATGAGGAAAATAATAACCTACCAGCCTGACGGATTCTTTTTCCTTTTAAAGCATCCCATCCGCAAGCGGTTCACAAAAGATAAAGATTCCCCGAATCTTCCTCTTTTGCTCATGTTAAAATTTTTCAACGTAGCAATGGCTATGCTGAAAAGCATCCCATCCGCAAGCGGTTCACAATCAACGATTGTTCATCTTGCTAAAAGAAAAAATAACCTCGTCATTTCTGGTACATTATTAATTGCCTCATCCCTTAATAATTTTAATATTTTTTTGTTTATCTCGTCAAGGTGAGTTCTCCAGAAAAAATCTCCGTTTTCCCATCAATAAAGGTAATCTCAGTCATAAAAATATAGACTCCATTGGGTGCTATTTGGCCATTAATAGTGCCATCCCAACCATGATTAAGTTGCCCGGGCACGCCATCTATAATGCCATCAGGTAAAGCATTAGTAGGTGTTTCGTAAACTAGCTCTCCCCAACGACTAAAAATTTGTAACTTGTTGATGGATAAGGCATCTGGACCTGTAAAAATAGTATATATATCGTTTTGTCCATCCCCATTTGGACTAAAAATATTTGGGGTATACACTCTTCTAGTTGTAGATAAATAAACGATGACGGATGCAGTTTTAATACATCCATTGTCATCGCTTACTGTTAGTGTGTAAGTGGTAGTACTCGTAGGTGTGACTTCGGGATTCGGACAGTCATAACAACTCAGCCCTATTTCTGGTGACCAACTGAAATTTACATCACTAGACGCAGCATAATCTGCATCAAACTGTAAATCATCCCCAAGGTTTAATATTAAATCATTCGGTAACTCAACGGATAAACCAGATGCTTCTGGTAAGGTTACTTCTATATCTGTTCCACAACCAGCAGCATCTTCGACGGTTAGGGTATAGCTTTCGCCTGCATCTAATACAAAGCGATTGCTATTACTAAAATTAATACCATCTGTGGAATAAGTAACCGTTCCTCTTGTATTCAATACGCCGTCAATAGTGACGACACTAGATGTTTCTAATTCACATAAGGAAGAACTATCCACAAAGACTAATGCGGTTATTTCATCAGGTTCTGCTATCGTTAAATTGGTTATTTGATTACAAACACCTGTCGCATCTGTTACCGTAAGCGTATAAGTACCTCCTGTCAAGCCTGTTAAATTAGCTCCTGTTCCAGTGGTGGTACCATTATCCCAATCGTAAGTGAAAGGTGGGTTTTTACCGCTAGTTTCTGTGGTGATAATACCATCATTCATCCCAAAACAGCTTACATCTGTAGCGGCAGTACTCATTTCTATCCATCCGTCCATCTTTACGATGGCTTCTTGAGTGGCTTGACAACCATTTTCATCAGTTACGGTAATGGTGTAAGTGTCTGCTGCTAAGTTGATTATTTTAGTGGTACTATTCAAACCATTGCTCCATTCATACCTAATATCTCCTCTTCGGTTAATGGTCGTTATTTCGATAGCACCGTCTTGACTAGCTTCGCAATTAGCGAAAGTAATGTCTAAATCAAACGCAATCGGTTCTGGTGCGTTGACAACTTCTGTTAAAATGATATTCGCATTTTTACCATCAAGGATTTGAATATTATAGTCCCCGCCAGTTATATTTTGTAGCGTAATTGGTGTATTGACCTGTTCTGATACAACACTATCTACTTCGCCAGTTAAAATATTGGTTAATATTATTGTGAAAGGGGAATTACCGCCATTGATGTCAATAACCATGGTTGTTACATCATCAGGACACCTAAGCGCTCCAACCGTTGCAGATGCCGTTGCTTCTAGAGCATCTGGACAAGCTGCATTAGGCACGGCACTTCCTTGATAAGCATTGACTGGTCCGACTCCTCGAATGGTAAATAAATTACCTACATTTAAGAATTGAGAATTGGGTGGCAAAAATGGATCAGAAGTATCATCTATGATAGATATATCTCCTCTACAATCTGCGCTATTTTCAAAGGTAAATAAAATGATTTCTTCTCCAGCTGTATAGACAACATCTTGTAAAGGGGAGTTCAATTGAACAGAAAAATAATCTGCACTAGGGTTCTCTGTTGGAGCCTTTGCAAAACCAGATACCATCCAGTCTCCAGTCACCCCTTTTAAACGAGTTAATTCGAAACCGCCTGTTGGTGCAGTAAGCGTTATTTGAGCAGAATTAGTAATACTAAAAGTAGCGTTAAAAGAGGCCTGAGGAATGACGGATACTTGATAAGTTTTATTATCAGGTAACAGAATTAATTTTCCTTCCACTTGTGCAGAAAGTTGGAGGCTTAAAAAGATCAAGAAAATAGTAGAAAGGAAGTATTTGATAATACGCATTGGTTGCCTTTATTTCGGTGTTAGTTGAAAGTTTTGGGCGGGGAGTGGGTTGAGTTGCGGGTTACGAGTTGCGAGTTGGATACGATTTTATTTAAATCTTGGAAAAATTAGTTTAGTTTCAACTACTTAGGTTTAAACGCTACTAATTTTGAACCCGCAACTCGTAACTCGCAACTCGAATTATCTAGCTAATGTGATAGGGCCAGAAAAGACCTCTTCCACATCATTTATTTTTACTTTTACGATATAGAAATAAACACCGTCAGGAGAAAGACCTTCGCCAAAAGTGCCATCCCATCCTTCAGCGTTGGTATAGTTCTCTTTTTTGAAAATACGATTTCCCCAACGATTATAAATAAGAACATTATTGTCTGGGTAACTTTCTATATTTCTAATGGTAAATACATCATTTACACCATCATTATTTGGACTGAAGCCATTGTAGACAACAAGTCCTTCTTCGTTAATGGTGACCCTAACAATAGTCGTGTCGCATATATCACCATTACATAAGGTTAAACAGAAGAAATCTTTTCCTACAAAATCTCTATTTGGCATGTAGCCAAAACATTCATCTGTTTCTCCGTCAATACCATTTAAAATACCGACACTTGGTTCATTACAAACACTAATGATTAAATTCTCAGAGCCTGTCTCGTTCGTTTCTAAACACTGATTTAGAATTGGTGTATTGACGACTGTTACCAAATCTAAAGTATCTACACCATCCTCTAAACCTTGAACCTTGATGAATAAATCATCTTCACAATCATTTAAAGGATCTTTTAATGTGTATTTTTTGATGCCTCTTGTTCCATCTAAAATGATACTTTGAAACATCGTATTCATCGTGCTTATTTGTAATTCAGGTACTTGGCTAGAACCATTTGGTTGTACGTTTAGCGTACCATAAATATTTGCCGTAGAAAACCCTTGGATGACTTTTAAATCTTCATTGACCACCCAATTAGCTTGAAAATCAAACTGATTCATGGCTACGACCAATTCCTCTATGGTAGAAAATTGAAAATCTTTTAAAGTATCATTATTAACAGACCATTCGGTTAGGTTAAATGGCGCACCTCCTAATTCGAAGAGCACTTCATAAGCATAAAAAACAGAGGTTTGCATACATTCTCCAAATCGCATTTGTTGTAACTCTCCATTCGTGTAAAATTGAAATTCTGATAAATCCATATTTTCAATGGGAATACAAGCAGTTGCTTCTCCACCCACAACAAAAGCGTTTAAGGTATCTAAACCAGTAAAAATATTACAGGATGGAACGTCACACGTTGTTCCTGTCATGATATTATCATAGACTAGGGTACAACCAGAAGAACCGGTAACCGTTAATTGATAAGTAGAATCTGAACTTAAGCCATCTCGACTTGGACCAGAAGCTTTATTGGGCTCCCAACAGAAGGAGAAGCCATTATTATTGCCATTAACAGTAACTTCGATACTAGCATCATTATCTTCACAACTAGCAGGAGTAGTTGAAATATCAACCATCCATTCGTCTGTATTTTCTCCTGGCGTTAGGGTGAACTCTTCTGTAATGCTACAACCACTTTCTCCTGTAAGCATTACGGTATAAAGACTGCCTTCTGCGGCTGGATTTGTCTCGAAAGTTAAGATACTCTCGTTGCTGCTATCGTTCTCAAAAGGGCCACCCGTAATGGTATATTCGGCAATGCTTTCGCTTAATTCTAATTGAATGGTTCTATCACTTTCGCTACAAATCATTTTGTCCCCTGGTGGTGTCGTGATTCTTAAATCCGCTACTTGGCTAATGGTTACTGGGTTGTTTTCAAAAGCTGCTTCACAGTTACTACCTTGAATTCGAAAGAGTACATCATAAGCGCCTTCTTCCAAATCTGGGAATAAACTTTCCGTTTGCCAAGTCATTCCTCCATCCACACTATACTCTACAATGTCTGTTTCATTAGTACTAGTTGCTTGAATGAAAATAGACCCTTTCTCCTCTTTACAAGCATTAGGCGGTGTAACCATTAAATCAACTATTTCTGGCGCACCTGCAATCACTAAATTAATTGGAGTTGAACCAGAAGCAGTACATACTTCGTCTTGATTTGCGACGATAATTTCAAAATTACCTGCGCCTAAATTATCAAATTGAGCAGCATCTTGAAAGGTAGTACCATTGTCTATACTATATTTTAATGGCCCTACACCTCCTTCTGCAGTAATAGCTATTTGTCCATTCGCCTCACAATTAGTAGGCTGAACAGGATCAATTGCCGTAATAGTAGGCACCGCTATTGGCGTGACCATCAATGTATCCGTATCCATACAATGGTCATTCTCTGTGCTCATTAGAATGTATTGAGTTGGGCCATCAGGGGTGATTTCTGGGTTTGGACAATCGGTACAACTAATATTTCCAGTTGTAATCCAATTGAAATTACCTGTTCCGCCTAATGGATTTAAAGTAATTGTTTCTCCAGCACAAATTTCTAAATCAACTCCTAAGCTTACTTTTGGACATAAGATAAAAATAGTGGTATCTGAAATGGTATTATCCGTATCATCAAAATGAACAATACATAAAGTCTCACTTTGATTGAAATGGTCATCTGTTGTAATATCAAAACAATTACTGCCATCTGTTAAGCTAGTAATTACGGTACCTACTCCACTACATAAAGCAACAGTGCCTATATTAGCTGTTGCAATATTTAACTCATCTCCAATACATAAAGTAGTCGTTTCGTCTATAGGTAAGGTCACATAAATGGTATCTGTTGGTAAATTAGCTGGAGGCGTAACATCTCCAATTACTTGTCCACAATCTGATATTTCATTACTATTATTACAAATAATGGTTAAATCACTGCCAGTAGCTGCTACCGTAATTTGTTGATTGGCATTGGCATTTTCACTATTTGGTGGATAAAATGGATCAATAAAATTTTCCATAAATAATACCTGATTGCCTGTACACATTCCTCCATTTTCAAAAGAAAATAATGGGATTTTTACACCTGCTGTATATTCTATAGTACGAGTACCTAAAGTAGTTAGACCAAAAACGATATAATCAAATTCGGGCGCTTCTTGAGGCGCATTAGAACGACTGTTTTGTTCAAAACTAGCCCCTTGCGTTAAGCTTTGGAAGTTAGTAACTTCAAAACTGCCCGTGGGTACTTTTAGTGTTACTTGAGCGGTGGAAGTTGTATTTTGAGGAACTGGAATAGTTTGGTCAGAAATAACAGAAACTGTAAAAACGCCATTATTAGCGTCTAATACATAAGTATATTTACAGTCTGTATTTTGCATACCTGTTCCATTATCTTCTGGACAAGCTGCTGCGACCACAATTTCTTCTACGTCATCATGGCAAGGCGCATCTTTTGCACGGACTCTTGGTTGATAAGTACCTGCTGCTAAATCAGTAAAGAAACCATCGTTTTCTAGCCAAGTTATTCCTTCATCTATACTATATTCGAGTGTGGTAGCTCCTACTATTGGAATGGCTTCTATTTTAATCGTGCCATTCGACCGCATACACGTATCTGCCGTAGCACTTTGTCCAATAATGATTGCATCTGCTGGAGGACCTAATTCTACAGTTACATCTTTCTGAATACAGACGGGGACTTCATCTCTTACCCAAACATTATAAAGTTTACCAGATACTAGGTCTGTGAAAGTAGGATCACTTTGGAAACTTTCTCCTCCATTAATGGAATATTGTAATAGTAAACCTACATTATCTGGTGTGGCGTAGATGGTCATCGTTCCACCAACTAATCCGCATTGACTAGGATTCATTGTGACGATGGAATCTATTAATTCACATGCGATACTCACTTGAGATTCCAAACAATTAGCCTCAGGGCCATAAGTACCCGCAAAGGCATTGCCAAAACCTGCTCCTAAAACAGATATTTGATTGCCAATATTAATATTCTTGGAATTGAAGAAGAAAGGATCATCTTCAGTGATGAAGTCTAATGTTCCTGTACATTCCCCAACATTTTTAAACGAGAATAACTCATTCTCTACACCTGCTACATATTCAAGTGTAGAAATATTACCGCTTAAATTAAAAACCAGATAATCTTTTTCTGGATTCTCTTCTGGGGCTACCACATTATTCTCATTGACCCAATTTCCTGTAATATTTTTAATACTGTCTGCTTTGAAACCACCCGTAGGGACAACAAAACTTAACTGAGCATTATTAGTAATACTTAAAGTACCAGCATAAGAAGAATCTGGGCGTATTTTTACAACGTAGGTTATTTGATCTTCTTGTAACTCTACAGTAAAAAACATTTGCCCATAGACGACTGTCTGTAAGCACAGTATCTGGATAATGAGTAAATAGAAAGATTTTCTCATGATTTTAGCTTTAAAGCGTTTCGACTAAAATCATTTGAAAAGAAAGAACTAGTAGTAGATAAAAAATGGACGAATCCATTAATAAGATATATAATAATCCCCTTTTTAAGTATGTTAACTTAAAGTAGGTACTATTATTACAAAAAATGGAAAGTAGAATAAAATTTGAGAACTACTTGTTAGGCTCTCAAAAATAACGCCAAAAAATTATGATATATTCTTTATTATTATTTGTATAGCGTTAGCCTTATAGAAGGATTAGATTATTTTTTAAAATAAAAATTA
This sequence comes from Bacteroidota bacterium, assembly GCA_017857395.1. Taxonomy (GTDB): domain Bacteria; phylum Bacteroidota; class Bacteroidia; order Chitinophagales; family Saprospiraceae; genus JAFMDF01. Next base: position 13,898 of record JAFMDF010000235.1, read on the forward strand.
TTAAAATATTTAAGTGTTTGATAATTAGGTTAATAAATTTGTGAAACTAATTTAATGATTTTAATTTATTAAAAAAATATTTTTTAGAAGAAAAAAATGAACTAATATTATAAACATTAACTTTCTAAAAAAAAGATAAAATCATAAGATGGCATGAATTTTGGTCTTTTTTCCTTGTTCTTACTTCCTCCCTTTTTAATTCCCCTACTTAAAATATTCCCCTTTTCAATTTTTCTAAAGGCAAACACCTAACTAACAGCTTATGAACAGGGTTATTTCCCGGCACTCAAGAATGCACACTTTCCCTTTATACGCACACTACTACCTTGGAGTAAAGAAAACTGTTGTTTATTCTTTATTTGTTTTCAGCGTTAGTTCCCTTTATTTTACTTTTAAAATTAATATTGCCGAACCATTGGTTCGTTTAATATATAAAATACAGATTGATACACATTTAAAAACGAACACTTTTCGACTAATTTCTTTCTGAATTAAGTCCCTCCCAATCTACCCTTTCAAATCCCCCTTTTGAAATTATGCACTATTTTTTAGATGCGAAATAACTTAAATGCGAATAAAATATAAAATGCTTTAAGTTGTTGATAATTAGTGAGTTAAATTCATAATCATTAATGTATTTATTTTAATAGTGTTCCTTTATCTTAGAAATAATCATTTGAAAAGATGATAGAACTAATTAAGTAGATAACCAAATTGTGGAAAACAAAATTTGAGAACTTTTGACACTTTCTACGGAAAGTCATTTTAGAGAATTAGATAAACAAAAAAGCTAACTGTACGAGATCTTTGTAGAGAGAATATTAAACGTTTCCTCCTTATTTTCTTTCCTTATGTCTTGTTATTTTTCAACGACTTCTAGTAATACACTACT
>JAFMDF010000236.1 GCA_017857395.1 Bacteroidota bacterium
TGGCTTTAGGCGCCTTGGTTATTCCGGGTATGGCATTAATTGTGCAAAGTCTGGAAGTCAATATGCTACTTGGTGTTTGGATAGGCTTATTTTCCACCTTACTAATTGCCCTTTTCTCTATTTTAAATAAACAAAGAATTCACGACTTAGACACGCCTACCCTTACTTTTATAGAAATGTCTAGTGCTTGGGTATTTATTAGTTTAGTATTACCTTTTTACTTTTATTGGAATCCTGAACTTTCTTTTTTACCCTCCGCCTCTGACTGGGTTTATTTAATTATTTTAGCTTTGGTTTGTACGACGCTGGCTTTAGTTCTAAATTTACGTGCCTTAAAGCATATTTCCGCCTTTGCTTCTAGTTTAACTTATAATCTAGAACCCGTTTACGGAATCGCTTTAGCCATTTTTATCTTAAAAGAAAATAAAGAATTAACGCCTACTTTTTATTTAGGGGTTTTGATTATCTTAGCCTCTGTTTTTAGCTATCCTTTGTTGAGAAGTAGGCTGGAGAAATAGAGGTGTAAAGGTCACGAGGTAACAAGGTTAAAAGGTATAAAGGGTAACTTTACAGCCTTTACCAAAGATTACCAATTGTCCTCAATATCTTCACCTCTGTACCCTTAAACCTCGTCACCTTGTTACCTCGTCACCTTTAAACCTCTAAATTATGCCCCGATTTCACCTTATAGAATTTGAAGACCAACAATGGTTTCCCAAAAATATCCGCAATTACATGACGGATTTTTTGCAGTTTGTGACCAATCAATTTGATTTATTCAAAGGTAGTGTGCCTATTTTGCAAAAAGGGTTGGAAAAAAGTGGTCAGTCTCAAATTATTGACTTAGCATCTGGTGGCGGTGGTGCTTGGTTAAAATTAATCAAGCATTTAGAAAAAAGCCATCCTAATTTAAAAGTAAAACTTACGGATTATTACCCCAATCATAGGGCTTTTAAAAAAATAGTTCAGCAAGGAAATGGGCATTTTGATTTTGAAAAAGCAAGTGTCAATGCCTTACAAGTACCTAAAAACTTAAAAGGGTTTCGCACTCAATTTCTTTCTTTTCATCATTTTAAACCCGCCGATGCCCAGCAGATTTTACAAAATGCGGTCGATAATCAAGCAGTTATTGGTATTTTTGAAGCACAAAAACGGTCAGTTGCTCATTTTATTCAATTCTTCTTTTCGCCCATTAATGTGCTGTTGATGACGCCTTTTATTCGACCCTTTTCCTTAGGTCGATTCCTCTTTACTTACTTGATTCCAATTGTGCCTATTTTTGTTTGGTGGGATGGATTGGTTTCTGTTTTGCGAACTTATTCTGTTGCTGAAATGGAAGCGATGACGAAGGACTTAAAGCATGGAGATAGTTTTGAATGGGAGATTGGGGAAGTTAAGAATGGGCCTGTGGTGAATTTGTATTTGTTGGGGTATCCGAAGAAATAAAACAACAAAGCGCCATTGACCGAAGCCAATGACGCCCGTTTGTTGTAATCCTACAAAACTAACAAATAGTGGGGGGCATTTTGTAGTTCTATTTCTTTCTCGAAGGCCCTTTTTTAAGTAGGCAGTTGACAGTATTCAGTAGGCAGTTTTTTAGCGCTACCGACTGCAAATTGCTGACTGTAAATTACCTACTTCAATACTATCATCTTCTTAGCAGCAACCCCAAAAGGTGTCACTAATTGATAATAATAAGTACCGTTTGATAGGTCGTTTGCACGTACCTCGATTTGTTGTTGCCCCTTTTCAAAGTTTCCTTTTTTAGTTTGAATTACTTGCCCTTGTATATCAAGAATATTCAACTCGACTGCTGCCGCTGCTGGTAATTCAAAACCAATGAAGGTACTGTTAGTAAATGGATTCGGTGTATTTTGTGCCACCTCAAATGTTGGATTGATAGCTATATTTTCTTTTGCTTGTAAGGCTACGCCTAATAGCGAACCGTCGTTTTGATAAGCTTCGGATGCGGCAAAATCTGCATTGATATCTAAGAAAGATAGTAAGTTGCCCGTAGTATTCACCTTAAATTTCAGGCGGAATAAATTAGCATTTTTCGCATTTGCGGTCGCTGTTGCATTATGCCAGCTTGTTACTAAATAACCTCGGTCTTGAAGGGCAAAACCAAAATTAGCTTTTGTCGCTACGCCATCCATTAAATCAACTAATTCTAAGTTAGTGTATTTTAAGGTAAATTGATAGCCTTCAATAGTTGCAAAATCAGTCGCATCAAACTCCACTTCAATGAGGTCTCCTGCTGTTACTAATCTATCTTTCACTTCAATCATTAGATTACCATCTTTAGTTCTATCTTCTGCTGCTAAAGCATTGGCACTTGCACTTCCATTAATATCTCCAATTTTGACTGCAATAAAATCTAAATCAGGCATGGTGCCCGTTAAATTATTGACTTCGATTTGCTCTGGAAATGCCTCTGCTGATGGGTTATCTGTTGTAAAATCATAACTCGCATCTACAAACCGCCAGCTAGCATTATTATTCGGAAATTCGGTAGATAAATTTAAGATTAATTTTCTCAATTGAATAATATCAAAAGTACTCACTTCGCCAGAAGCATTCACATCCGCAGCGATATATTGGTAAGGGGAGGCAAACCGCTCTGAGCCTAAAATATGCTTTGTGATTTTCACTAAATCAAAAGTTGAGATACCATTTAATATGCCATTATTTTTGCTCGGTACTACCGTATAATTAGCACTACCGTTTACATTAAAAGCATAATTTCCATTAGAGGGCGTCATCATCATTTCATTGTCCACATTTTTAACTTGTACTGCTACATCTTGGACGGCTGAACCAAATTCTGTGTAAATTTTACCAGAAATCGAACCACCAGTTAATGGACAAACGCCTTGGTTATCTTGAACAATTGTATTCGTCAAACAGAAATCGTAGTTTCCTGCTTCATCTATTACATAAATATAAACCGTTTGTACCCCAATATAAGTACAGTTAAACGTAACCTCTTTCGGTAAAGCTAGCACTTCTTCTATAGCAGAAGGCGCTTCATTAGACAACGATGAATGCCAGATTCTTAAATCTAATTTATCTTTTGGCGTACAATTATCGGTACTGTTTAAATCATAATCACTTGCCCAAATTGCTACTTCTTTATTGCTACCCAATTCAATGGTTAAACCAGCCAAGCAGTAAGGACTTGGTCGGACACAATCTTTGAAAGTATACGCGTTTTCTACCCAAGCAGAATTACCACATCTGTCCGCTACTCGCCACTTAACTTTATAATTAGTAGCTGGTTCTACCGTCCAATCAAAAGTTGCACTGACACCACTACCTTTAACCACATTATTTTCAAAAAATTCCCAAGAGAAAACTAAGCTTTCACTAGACGCATCATTACAATCAATCGCTGTAGCAGAAAAGGTTTTAGTAGCACTACAACCAATTGTGCCTTCAATACAGTCATCTACACTAGCTACTGAAATCACTGGTGCATCGGTATCTTCTACCTTTAAAATCTGCGTATAAGTGAAATAAGAAGCCGTTCCATATTGTGCGCTAGAGATTGTTTGGCTATTGATTACATTTCCTCTCGTATTTGAAATTCGATTGATGTTAATCGGTTCGTCGCCTGCTTTATATTTACACCAATTGATGATATAGTAAGTTCTAATTACTTTAAAGCAAGCATCATTAACGACATCAAATTGTTGGTCAGTAGACTCATAAGTCATCAAATCACAAGACCCATTTTCAATAATTAAATCAGCAGCTGGTACACCGTCTCCACAAGTTCCCGCCCAATCTACAGGAAAAGTTACCTTCCAATTTTGTCGGTATTCGATGTTAATAAATTGCTCCGCCCAATTAGAAACGTTTCCTTTCTGGTCTCTAGCTCGGTAACGTCTTTTTGCTTTATAAACGCCACATTCTAAGTCAATTAATTGGTATTGCTGCTCTATTGTTAAATCTTGGCAAGACAAATTATCTACACAAACAGAAAACGGAACACCATATTTTTCATTATAAGTAGCTGCTAAATCTCCTGTTAAGTCAATCCATTCTGTATTGTCAAATTGTTGGTCACTATCTGTATCTGTTGATATACCCAATTCTCCATTATGGAAGTTATCACAATAATCCCATTGATTCGGTAAATCAACGCAAATAGGGTCAATTTTGTCAACGGCAACTACTTTCATCCAGCAAAAGTTAAAGTTTCCATTTTTGTCAATTGCCAATAATTCTACCATGACATCTTTATCTAAATCACAGCAAGCAAAATCCACATATTCCGCCCAACCTGTAGCGTCCATATTATTATTCAATCTATCTTGAACGTAAGTATTGACGCTACCTTGCCAAACTCCTGGTAAGTCACAAACTTCTCTTCTAACCAAAATCTTTTCTATCCCACAAGCATCCCAACTTCCTCCATCAATATCGACTGCTCTAATTCTCGATACATCATTAGATAAAGAAACGGTGAGTTCATCTTGACAAACTGCCGAAGGCTTGGTGACATCTTCTAAAATAAAATATCGGTAACAAGTATCTTCTTTTATTTGGGTCAAACATTGGTCATACGCTCGGTAACCTACTCGATAAGTCCCTAATCCTAAAGCGCCTGCTTGCCCTAAAGTATTGCCCAATTTATTCCATGTATTTCCTGATAAATTTTCTACGGTAAACATGGCAACTTCTGGCAATAAATCGCAGTTGTCTGTTGCCGTCGGGGTAGGAAAAGCAACCGATTTTGTGCAGTTAAAACTAGGTAAAACTATCTTTTCAGCACTTGCTAAAGTATTAAATTCCGTACATTTAATAGTTGGTGCTAAAGTATCGGTAAACAAAATAGCTTGGGTGTCAATTGGCATTGGGCCAGTGCTACCACACCAATCTATAATCGTCCAATAACGGAAATGTTTTTCCCCACAATTGGAAGGGATTTGTATGTCTTCGCTTGATAGAATATAGTTACAAACATAATTTTTGGTACTTAACTCAATGGTATCTGTTGGCGTAAACACCCCATTTCTTTGTACACCAACCATCAAGCTCGGTCTGCCCGTTTTATTCAAATCTTTGATGGCATTCGTACCATCTTCTCCACAACTTAAAGTAACATCTGCTACTTTTACAATCTTGTCAATACCAGGTCTTAATACTCGAACGGTATCTTTTAAAGTCGCTGTATTATTACAATCATCTGATGCTAACCAAGTCACAATATAAGTCGTGGCGTCACAATCTCTTACTGCATTAATTTTCGTTGTACCTTGAAAAGTTACCGTCACATTTGCACAATTATCAATTGCTGTTGGCTGTGTCACCATCAAGCCAGCTTCCGTCAAAGTTGGATCACAAGCATAAATAGTATCAACAGAAGCAGATTCTGTGAAAATTGGTGGCGAATTATCAAAGAACAAAACACCAGTTGAACAAGTTGTTGCTTGTCTACCATTATTACAAAATGGCAAATCTAAACCATCATAATACACTCTAGTTATCTCAACGGTTAGGTTACTACTACAACTAGGAATTTGATTTCTAGTCAACATTGGGTAATCTCCACCTTTGCCTGTTCCTGCCGCTAATATTTTACCAGCAGCATCCTTAATTTTTATCTGATAATACATCGTATCTTGAATAGTATCACAAGTATTTTCTAAGACCATATCAGGTGTGATACTAATCGCACAAGCAGAACCAAAAGGAATCCGAACATTATCATTACAAGTCAGACTAGGTGCACTTACGGTAAAATAAGTCAATGCCGTTTTTGTTGTATCCCCCTTTAATTTATAGTTTACGAGATAAGTACCAATGGCAAATTTATCGGTAATAACCATTCCTTTATTCTTAGAAAGGCAAGTATCTACACAAATCTTACCTGCCGAATTGGAAATTCTAACAATAGTCGAATCATTCGTTATACCGCCACAAGCAGTAGCAATCGTAGCTGCGCCAATATTTAGCGTCGCCATTGTTTCTTCACAGTCCAAAAGAGCGTTTTGAATAGAAGGCGGTGTAACCACAATGTTTCTATCATTGCAACTTACCCAAGAATTCCATCCAGTACCTTTAGCATAATCGCCATTGGTGATAAAAATAAAACTCAAGCAACCAGAAGGGTTAACATTAGGCGAACAATTTGCTGCTACCCAGCCACCAAACGCTTTAGAAACTCCTACTCCTGAGCTTTTGCCTAATAAAGGGGCGGCATTGTTTTTCAAAGCAGTTAAATCTCCATCATAAGCCATTAAAGTATCGCCAACGGCTACATCAAATTCTTTAAAATTTATTTTGACCATTTGCCAAGAAGTAGAAGGACAAATAGCAATGGTGTCATTTCTAGGTTCGCCTGTAAAATCTTCGTATAACGGAAAATTGGTGGCAGCTCCATCATCCATAAATTTGTTCTGGGCAGCACAATCTTTAATCGTTACGGTAACCGCTTGGCTATCTTTTGGCATGAAAAAAGTCTCTGCAAAAAACGCCGTTTTTGTAGTTGTAGAAGGAGAATGAATTGCTGGTTCAGCAATGTCTTTTAGGGGGTTGTTTGCAAAAGAGGGAAAGACAATAAATACGCTTAACGTCAGCGTCCACAAAAAAATCGAATTCCTACAAGTACGGGTACAACAAGTACCAGTACTCATCAATGATAAGTACAATTTACTGTTCATGGGTATTATTAAGTTTTGGTAAAAAGATTTCCAGTTGTTTTTAGTCAACACAATTACGTGCCCTAAATGCTCCTTCTGGAAAGGTGTACTAATTTTTTAATTTGGATAGTTCAGTCTTCGCCCTACCCTATTATCAGTGGGATAACCAATAATTGGAAAGGGTAACAGTAATAAAATCAATAAAAGCTCGTAGGTTTGATAGTGTACAGTAGGCAGTTAGCAGTGTACAGTGGGCAGTCGGCAGTATACTAACTGGTGACTGTTTATTGCAAACTGTAATTGGTCGCAATGGCGTCCAGCGCAGGAGTTAAGTAATTTTTTTAGGTTCATAGGAAAATAAATTTTATCATCAACAAAGACCTATTCAGTCAATATGATGTATTGAGTGTTGGATTATAATTTTTGTGTAGCCTTAAAAAATGAATGCATCAAATTTTATGGACTAAATAAAAAATTCAAGTGTTAGTTAGTACTAACTGTTTTTATAAGTTGTAAATCTTTTGTGGTAAGTATATTTATAAGTAAAGTAGGTGTGACGTTTAATACGTGACTGCAATATTGCCTTTTTTTTATATAAAAGGCAAGTGGTTTATAAAAATTTACTTTTTCAGAAATAGCCTATTCTTTGGTAGAATATAAACTAAAATACTACAAATCAATATTTTATCGTAAAAAACAAGGTGCGTTTTCATATTAATAATTAATCAATATATTTATTTTTTATTAATTTATGCTAATAGCCGACAGTTTGAATCCGTTATCGGTTGTCAGTTGCCAGTTGTGAAGTTAGTTCAAAACTGATAGCAAATCTAAATTATGAACGCTACCAACTTAATTATTTCAATGCCCTATCTTGAATCTCCTTTACTCGTTGCACCGCTACCAATTCTAAAAAATGCCGCCTCCCTTCAAAGTACCAACATAGTCAAAAAATTGCCACCAAAAACCATGTTTCACTCGACTTAATCGGTCTTTCCATAAATACTTTTTTAATAAAATATGGTGTTTTTTTACATCTCCTTCTACATAATTGTATGCTAAAACAGTACATAATTCTTTTCCAGAAGTAAAGGGAAGTTGCCATTTTTTTTGATAATTTTCACTAATGCTGAAGGCAGAAAAGGCGCTATAAATTAATGCCTTATCGGCTTCAGCTAACGCTTGAAATCGGCCTATGCTAGATGCTTTTACTTCCGCTGTCTCTTCATGTTTCCAACCTTTCATCGCTGTTGGTTCTGCTCTTTTTTCGTGTTTAGGAATTAGTATTTCTGGCTCAAAAGGTAGTTCTAAAAAAGCAAATAATTGTACTAAAGTCTCTTCTGGTTGAGCGACTAAATCTTCGTATTTTAAATGATAATAACGTTGATGTTGATAATTAGCCGTAGCTGCTGCGGTATTAAAGACATAATAAGCAGTTGCTTGATACGCATTCATCCCTCTAGCCATTAAAGAAGCGATGGTGTCGTAAGGATTCCTAATGGTTTGAATCACTTTTCCTGTTGGAAAATGCTGCAAAAAAGCACCCATACCAATAGCATTCGCTGGTGTTTTAGCTACCCAAATTTGTTTGTTTTTTTGTTGTAAAGGGTGAGCAAAAAAGGCGTCTACAAAATGGGGAAAAGAAGTCGTTTTTTGTATTAATTGCGCTAATGCTATATCCTCCCAACCAAAGGCAGGCTGTACTAATGCCATCCCTTTTCGCATTTGCCAAGCATCTGTTTTGATGGTTGATAATAGTTGATATTTACAATCTTCCCAATTATCATACACTTGTGGAAAAGCAAACAGCCCTGCTTCTGGCCCTGCAAATAGTTGCGAGTGCCGATTCAGTATCGTCTTTAATAAGGAACTGCCTGTGCTGCCTGAACAACCGATAAGTATTGCCAATGTGTTTTGCTAAAATTAAGGGTTAAGAATACTAAATCAACTTCAACTTCAATTCCAAACGCAACTTCAATTTTAAATCACCTACGGCGGAAATCTACGCTTACTATTGTCATTAATGAACAATGACTCGTCGTAAAAATAAGAAGTTATAAGGAAATGAAGCGATAAAGGAAATTTTCGCCGCTCCTTATCTCACAACCTCATTAACTACCTTACAAAATTCCTTCGCCTCCTATTCTCCCTTTCCTATCTTTTTTCTTTATTTTGTGCGCGATTCTTTCATTCAAAAACTAAAAACTCAAAATATGAGATTATTAACCAGCTTTTTATTTTTTACTGCCTTACTATTGAGTAGTTGCCAAAGTGGAGATACTAGTAAAACAGCATCCCAACCGAACGCTGACGGTAAAAAATATCGTTTAACGCCCGTTAATTCAGGTGTGCAATATCCTGATGCTAAATTGGAATACCAGCATTTTTCCAATGGAAAATTTGTATTCAATGTGAGTAATTACCAATTAGGTACGCAAACAGCAGATGCAGGTGATTTAATGTGTGCCAACTCAATTAAGGGGCAACATATTCACGTTATTTTTGATGATGCACCCTATTCTGCGCAATACACCAATGCTTTTGATTTTGCCAAAGAAGATGGGCGATATTATATGATGGCTTTTTTGGGCAAATCTTACCATGAAAGTATCAAAACACCCGATGCTTTTGTCGCTCAGCGAGTCAACGTTCGAGATAATTCTATTTATGCTCGTTCTACGATTAAAGACCCTGTTCTATTCTACAGTCGCCCAAAAGGGACTTATGTAGGAAAAGATACGGAAAAAGTAATGCTTGATTTTTATTTGTTGAATTGTGATTTAGAAAATCAAGCTTATAAGGTATACGCCGACATTAATGGCGAACAGCATTTAATAAGCAAATGGGAATCTTATTATATAGAAGGACTTCCTTATGGAGAAAATACAATTAAATTAACGCTTGTCTTTAATAGTGGAGAAATCGTGCCCACTAAATTAAATCCAGTTACTCGAACTTTTACTTTGAAGAAAGATCCTGCGGGGTAATGAGTTGTGGGTTGCGAATTACTATTATTCTGGCGTTCATGCACATTGGAACGAGATGCTAGAAACGATTGACCACAAATCCAAATTTGTTAAGAATAGCGAATACAGCATAAAAGCCTAAAAGCATCGTTGACATATTAAACCAACGATGCTTTTTTATGTATAGACTTACCTTTTTCTTTCTATTTTTTACAAGCATACTCTTTTCCCAACGCAACACTTTTGCGGTCGGGTTTCAATCGGGTAATAATATTAGCCAAACAGTTGTAATAACCGAATTTGAGAATAGTCCACTGAGCGGAGATTATTTTATTGGAAGTTCCTTTGGGTTAGTTGCCCGGAGTAAATTATTTAGTTATAAATGGCAATGGGGCGGTTTTTCTCAAAAATTTCATACCTATTTAGAATACGGTGTTAATGCAAATTATGGGGGGTATAATTATCGGTTTGAAAACCAAACCACTTTTCAAGAACAATTAACTGTTTCTGTGCCAATGTTAATAGTTATTCGACCAGCTTATCATAAATATTGGTATAAAAGTTTTAAAGGCAAACGCATTTATCCAATTGTAAAAACTGGCTTTAATTTCACTAGAACTGCTGCTCAAAATAGCCAAAAAAGGTACACTTTTGGCGAAGCATTATTAATAGAAAATATTCAAATTAATCCTAAAATCAATATCGTTTTTGTCGGCGCTTTAGGTTTGCAAAAAGAATTTAAAAATGGTCGAATTATGTACATTGGATTTAGTGCGCATACTCAATTTGGCATTCGCACGGAAGGAACAATTGAAATTAATTCACCACAAATTAATGAAATTGCTAAATTAACAAAACAAGGCAATTTTTATTCGATTGATTTACAATACTTTATTGGCAAGCGAAGTCAACAAAAGCGGCGTAAAAAACGATGGGGCAAATTGCCTAAAATTATTTATAATCCTCGTTATTTGTAAAAAAACAGCACCTTTGTAAGAAAATTCATTCCATAATCCAAATCAATGAATTGGACACCCATTATCAAAGGCTTTTATGCTTACCTCAAATTAGAAAGAGGATTATCTCCCAACTCCGTAGAAAATTATGTGCGAGATGTACAAAAATTAGCGGATTATTTAGAACTGCACAATTACGATGTACCTGCAAAAGAGGTAAGCTCAACTCACTTACAAGGTTTTGTAAAATGGATTAATGAGATTGGTTTAGGAGCTAATTCCCAAGCTAGAATTATTTCTGGCGTCAAAGCTTTTTATAAATTTTTATTAGTTGAAGATATTATTGATGATGACCCGACCGCTATCTTAGACAGTCCTAGTTTACAGAAAAAAATACCAGAAGTCTTAAACTATGAGGAGATTCAAGCAATGCTAGCAACCATAGATTTAAGTCATGACCACGGCGTAAGAAATCGAGCGATGTTGGAAACATTATATGCTTGTGGTTTACGAGTGAGTGAATTGATTACGCTTCGATTATCCCATTTTTATAAAAAAGTAGGCTTTATAAAAGTAATTGGTAAAAATAATAAAGAACGGATTGTACCAATTGGCGAAGAGGCCATCAAACATATCTCTTTTTATATCGACGGTGTACGAAAACTTCAAAAAAATATCCATAAAGATCACGCCAATTATTTATTCTTGAATAGAAGAGGCAAAAAGTTAAGCCGCATCATGATTTTTAATATTGTCAAAGAAGCGGCGCAATTGGCGGAGATTCAAAAAAATGTAAGTCCTCATACTTTTCGGCATTCTTTTGCGACTCATTTAGTAGAAGGTGGTGCTAATTTAAAAGCCGTTCAAGATATGCTTGGTCATGAATCTATTACGACTACAGAAATTTATACGCATTTAGATACAGAGTATTTGCGATCTACTATTTTAAATTTTCACCCAAGAAATCAGCGGAAGCGAATAGAAGGAATAGATGAGGTGTACGAATGATTGAAGGAATTAGACTTTTTAGCCCTCTTTACATAAGCAACGCATCAACGTATCATTTGCCTCAACTCTTTACCTTATAATTCTCATTGCCTCACTTAAAATACCCACCAAAAAATAAAAGAATAGCATCTTTATAAGTGTTCAGACAGAGTAATGTATTGAAATCTAGATTTTCCTTACTAACTTTGATTTTTAAAAATATATTTACCTCCTGTAATGTGCTAAAATAAGTTGGAAAGTCATTGATTAATCGTAGCCTTACAGGAAATTTAAGCATAAATACTTATATGAAACTATCACAAAAAATAAATTATTCCACTTTTTGGAAAGGGTTATTTGCTTTGGCTATTGCCGCTTTTATTAGCACTAGCTGTACAGAAGAAGCTAGAACACGGCTTTCTGCAAAAGCCAATGCCTTCGGAAAGGCTAATCATGTAGTCGTTATTGCAGACAGAGATGTTTGGGAAGGCGCAGTTGGTGATACTTTTCGATTCTATTTTTCTTCTGCTTTCCTTATTTTACCACAACCAGAACCAATTTTAGATTTAAAACATTTTACACCCTTAGATTTAGAAAAAGACCCGATTAGGAAGGAATTAAGAACCTATATTTATTTGGGAGACCTATCGGATAAATCATCTTCGACTGCCAAATTAATGGGAGACGATGTTGGGCCAGAAAGAATTCTAACAGCTAAAGAAAATAAAGGGTATGGTAATATCCAGAAAAAGGATAAATACGCTTATGGGCAATTGAATGTCTTTATGTATGGCACTAGTCAAGAAAGTCTGCTAGCCAATATTAAAAATAACTATTCGACCATACTTAAACGCATCAAGGAAAACGATGCAGAGTTGATAGAAGCAAATGTTTATGCAGGTGGAGAAAGTAGAAAAGTACAGAAAAGTGTAGACTCTACGATGGGCGTACAATTAAAAATTCCAGCAGATTATTTTATTGCACTAAAGGAGGAAAATACAATGTGGTTACGCAAAATGACCAAAGAGTTTAGTAGTAATATTATTCTACATAAAATGCCTTATACAACGAAGGAACAACTAAGTTATCAAGGTATTAAGACCTTAAGAGATTCTATTACGAAGCAATATGTTTCTTCGAATATTCCAAATTCTTATATGCTGATTAATGATGTAGATTTGCCGATGTTTGTTAAAAACGTAGATTTTAACGATTATTTTGCAGTTGAAGCTAAAGGGATATGGGAGTTAAAAAATGATTTTATGGGCGGTCCTTTTATTAGTTATTTAATTCATAACCCTACGAATAATGAGCTTTACTTATTAGATGGTTTTATTTTTGCACCAAGTAAGAAAAAACGAGAATTGATGCAATATTTAGAGCATATTTTGAATACGGTAGAGTTTAAAACATAAACAATTTTCAATTCTTAATTAAAAAAAGCCCATCCAAATTAATTGATGGGCTTTTTTTATAAGCAGTTATTAATCGCTTTTCTTTCTTAGAAAAAACAGAAAAATAAATAGTCAAATTTAAAAAAATATCGATTGATGCTCAATGTTTTACAAATTCATCGTTCCTCATTTTCTTAATTCGCCTTATAGTTAGAATACTCTTCTTTAATAAATTTTTGCAATTCGTCTACCGTATTAAATTGCTCAAAGATTTCTTTAAATTTATTATTGCGAGTACTGCTCGCAGGAATGACATAACTAAAGACATCTTTATCTGTTATCTGTTCTCCAGATAAAATAATCAAGCGTTCCACAACATTTCTTAATTCTCTAATATTACCCGTCCAATTGACATTTTGTAATGCTGTCATTGCTTCCTTCGATGCTTTTTTAATAGCGATGCCATATTCTTGACAAATAAGCGTAATAAAGTGTTGAACTAAAGCAGGAATATCTCCTCGTCTATTATTTAAGGGCGGTACATCTATAATAATAACTGCCAAACGGTGATATAAATCTTCTCTAAATCTACCCGCTGCAATTTCTGCCCGTAAATCCTTATTTGTTGCCGCTAATACGCGCACATCTACTTTAATTTCTTTATCTCCTCCTACTCTAGTAATTTTGCTTTCTTGCAATGCCCGTAAAACTTTTGCTTGGGCTTTTAGGCTCATGTCTCCGATTTCATCTAAGAAAATAGAGCCACCATTAGCTTGTTCAAATTTTCCAACTCGGTTTTTATGCGCCCCTGTAAAAGACCCTTTTTCATGACCAAATAATTCACTTTCAATCAATTCAGAAGGAATAGCCGCACAGTTGACCTCAATAATAGGGCTAGTCGCACGACGGCTTTTTTGGTGAATCCATCTTGCCACTAATTCTTTACCAGAACCATTAGGCCCAATGACCAATACTCTTGCATCGGTTGGTGCTACTTTTTCTATATCTTCTTTCACTTTAGCTATAGCGGGAGAAACACCAATAATTTCTTGCGTTTTGCTTTTAGATACTCTCTTTCGCAGTACTTTGGTCTCAGAAATCAAACTAGATTTATCCATTGCATTACGCAAAGTAATCAGCATCCTATTCAAATCTGGTGGCTTAGAAATAAAATCAAAAGCCCCTTTCTTTACTGCATCTACTGCCGTGTCAATATTAGCATGACCAGAAATCATCACTACAGGCGTATCTGGCGCCAATAACTGAATTCTTTCTAAGGCATCCATTCCATCCATTTTGGGCATTTTAATGTCCATTACAACCACATCATATTGCGCTCGTTTGAGTTTGACAAGACATTCTAAGCCGTCACCAGCTTCGTCTACATCATATTTCTCAAATTCTAAAATTTCACGGAGGGTTCTTCTGATACTTTGTTCGTCATCGACGATTAATACTCTTGCCATTGGCGGAAGTTATTTTATTATTTTGAATAGTGTTTCAATAGTCAATTTAATAGTTCGAGGTATATCAACTTGTAAAGTGGCACGAAAACTAAGGGAGCTAAACTTTAGAAAAGTTCTATCTACCGATTCTCAAAAAAATTGAAGTGTTTGGTATCTTAGTGCAGCCTTGATGTGAGACTAGTTTTTATTGCATAATTCAAGGTATTTATACCCCAAAAGTGTTTAATATAACGCCAAAATTCCTAAAAAAGTTACTATCAATTAACTTAATTTAAAATATGTTTTTCATTGAGACATTCTTTTTGATTATTTCACAATAAAAAAAAGCAATTTAAAATACAACTATTCAACTAGT
>JAFMDF010000596.1 GCA_017857395.1 Bacteroidota bacterium
TTCCCTTACTTATAATCAATTTTAAACCTTGAATAGCTCGTTGAAAAAAATTGAATTTATAAAGGAAAATATGTCACAGTAAACTGTAAAAAAGATAATAATAATGCAAAAAACCTTGTATCACAATTATTAATAGCAAACAGGTAAACGATAAATGATTTAATACCCTGTCACATTTTAGTTAACATACTTCTGTAACTAATGACCTTTCATTTTATCTTTGCATCATTATCTATAGATACTTCACCTTACAAAAAACTTCCCCAGTTTTTGTAGTGTAGTAGTGCAAACAGTAAAATAATTCTAGCAAAATAGAATAAACTGTAAATAAACAAAGACAGAAAAATATATTTATTAAGGGTCTTATTATTCCTATTCTATCATAAAAAAAGCCGATTACTGAGAGGTTCATGTACATCCTAAGTTTCTGTACCTCAAATATATAAAGTCAATTTTCAGGAAATGAGTTTTGAAAAAAGGTAACGAGTAGGCAAATGTTTTATCATAGCTAAATTAAATACTCCTTTTTCTTATTTTAACTTATTACAACCTTGGTAATTTCATTTGGTCAATTGTAACTTCGAAGTACTTATTAAAGATTATTTTGTTGCAAAATAACCTTTAATAACTTTAAATGCCCTCCTCTAACTTTTCTGACCAAAAAAATTATCCTTTACCTTTTTCACCTCCATTTATTCATTGTCCAGTTTTGCAGACTCTCAAATTGCTATTGGCTTTATAAGAGAAATAGTGTAGCTATCGAACTGTAGTTCAATAGATTGGGCTTTTCAAATACGAGTATAAACATATATAATATTATAACAATATTTTTACTGACAATTATAATAAATTACCATGAGAAAGGCTTTAATAAAAATGAAATTCGTAATGTTATTAATTACAATTTCCTGTTTAAATCTTCAAGCCTCCTTTTTTAAAGATAAGTTTTTACAATTTGAAAAGGTTTTGAAAACTGAGGTAAATGTCCATGCTTTCAATAATGGATTACTACAAGATTCTAGAAATTGTGGAGAGGTAATCATTGGACCCGATGTTAATTCCTGTACCGGTCTTTCGGATAATATTGGTGGTAGCGTATTTGAAGATTTAAACTATGATGGCCTTATGAGTTTATCAGGAGAGAAAGGTGTTGCCGGAATATGGGTTTATTTATTTGATGATAACAATGAAATTATAGATACTGCAATCACAGATTTAACAGGTAATTTCTTATTTGATAATTTACCTGGAACCAAATTTAGGATTGAATTTTACATACCAGAAAGCATCAATTGTTGGGCTAAACCCAGCCTTTCGGGAGTTAACGGAAATTCCATGGTTCATTTTACAGAACCTGGAGATTGTATTAATTTGGGACTTGCAGATCCTTCTTCTTTTTGTGGAACCAATTTAGTATTAGCAACCACCTGCTTTGTGGATGGAGAACCCTTATTAGGAGGAAGCTCAGGAGAAGGGGATGTTTTAGTTACTTACCCATATAAAGACCCTACTAGTAATGATGTAAGGAAATTAGCACTTAATAAACATATTGGTACAGCCTGGGGATTAGCCTATGACAAAAATACAAAGGATTTTTTTGCAGGCGCTATGCTAAAAAGACATGCTGGATTTGGTCCATTAGGGATAGGAGGAATTTATAAAATCAATTATAGCGACCCAGCTAATCCAATTATCGAAAATTGGTTAAAACTTTCAGATATAGGAGTTGATGTCGGTACCGATCCAAGAAACTACGCTTTACCTATGGAAGCTGGTAGAAGTAATACAGATCCAGTTGCATTTTCGGAAGTAGCAAAAATTAGTTTAGGAGATGTTGACCTTTCAGAGGATGGGAAAACATTATATGCCATGAATCTTAACAACAATGGTTCTTTATTGATTATTGATGTGGCTTCAAAAAACTTAATTGCCGAAGTTGCTGTAAATAACCCAGGCTGTTCTGCGGATAGTGATGTTAGACCCTGGGGAATAGAAGTCCATAATGGATCTGTTTATATTGGTGTTGTTTGTAGCGGGCAATCTGGTAATTATAATGATTTTAATTTTTTTGTATTGGAGCTAACAGGAAATACTTTCACAGAAGTATTTAGCTCAAGTTTGGATTATCCTAAAGGAGGTATATATCCAAAATATAATGAGACACTGGGACAGGGAAATACGTGTAAAAATTGGGAATCATGGACTGATGATTTCTCTGAAATTCATAGTATTGGAGTTAATGCTGCAGGAGAGCGAATTTGTCGTCCTCAACCTATTTTATCAGATTTAGAATTTGATAAAGATGGGTCCATTATTTTAGCTTTTATGGATAGAACTGGTCACCAAACTGGTTATAATCAATATAGTACTACCGACGAAACCGTTTTATTCAACGGTTATATTGGTGGAGATATCTTAAGATTGAATAACAATAATGGCCAATTCGAACTAGAAGACGAAGGTACTACAGCCAATGGAGGAGGATGTGGATTAAATGGTGAAGGCCCTGGAGGAGGTGAATTTTATTGCGGGGAAAATTATAAAACCCTCCATTTAGAAACTTCTTTAGGAGCTATTGCCAATACACCTTCGGATGATTTAGTAGCCTTGAATGTCATGGATCCTTTTAATGTTTTTTCAGGAGGAACAGCTTGGCTTAATAATCTAACTGGACAAAGAGAAGCAGCGTTTGAGCTTTATAATTCTCATCCAGCTACGGGTACTCCTGAAGTCGGTACCTTTGGAAAAGCAGCAGGCTTGGGTGACTTAGAACTAATTTGTGAAACTGCTCCAATTGAAATTGGAAATTTGGTTTGGGAAGACAGCAATGGTGATGGTTTCCAAAATTCATCGGAAAAGGGTATTGATGGTATTGAAGTTGAGTTAGTAAAAAATGGTATGGTGATAGCTAGAACGACTACTTCCAATGGTGGGCAGTATTATTTTATACTAGAAACGGTCAAGTTTTGTGAATTGTTAAGAAAATCTTAACAAAAA
>JAFMDF010000237.1 GCA_017857395.1 Bacteroidota bacterium
AAACTCTACTAAAATGTATTTCTTGTTTTTAAAGTTGGGAAGTGCTCCATTTTAAAAATAGAGCGACTTCAAAGATTTAACAAAGGTCGTTTTGTTTTAGATGTTTATTAGTAAAGGTATTATGAGTTACCAGTTTCCTGTTGCCAGTTTTTAACCAAACTGGCAACGGGTAACTGGCAACAGGTATTATTCTTTATTTTGACCGAAGTGGTAAGTTAACTTAGCCAATACTCTTCTTCCAATAATTGGGAAGTTTGGATAAGCTCTATATTCAGAATCAAATAAGTTTTGAGCAGTTACATCAATTGCTAAACTATTAGAGAATTTGTATCCAACACCAAGATCAACTAAATCAGTTGCTTCTGTATCTCCACTATAAATTTGACCGATATTGGCAAAGTAAGAATCATTATGTTGGAAAGCTATATTTGCTCTGAATCCAGTATCAGGTGTATAATTAATACCTAATCTAAATTTATTTTCAGGAGCGCCAATAGACGTTCTTTCTGTTTCTCCTTCTGCAGCACCGACTACTTGTACATCAAATTGGTTTTTAGATAACCAAGAGTAATTACCAAAGAAAGAGAAATTTTGGTTGATATAATATTCAAGACCCAAATCCATACCCCAGTAATCATAAGCTTCAAAAGTTCTATAACCAGCTGCATATTTAGTATTACCACTACTTGGAACATTATCTGTAGGAGTTGTTGCTAAAATAGCACCAGCATTTAATGCGTTAATATTTGGTCCAGCAGCAGCTTCAAATCCTTGGCCACCAGCAAGATAAGCACCTTGGATAGCCCCTAATAAAAGGTCGGCAGTTGGTCCAGCAGCAGGATTAGCTGCACCTCCTAAAGTGTTAAAGATAAAATCTCTTAACGCAGGGTCTGCTACATCAGCAGCCAAATCATTTGCATAATCAGCACCAGATAAAACATAAGATGGGCTAATTCCTGTAAATAAGGTAGCGCCATCAATTTTTCTGTTATAAACATCAAGTGATACTGACATTTTATTAGCAATCAAACCTTTGTACCCAACTTCCCAAGTATCTTCTGTTCTTAAGGTAGCAGCAGGCGCATTAATTAAACCTAAAGGTCGTTGATTAAATAAGTTGATACCAGTAAGCGTACCTGTTACACCAGTTGGCGTATTCGCTGGATCTAATAAATACCCTTCAATTGCTCCCGCAATAGCACCTGCTGTAGCAGCATCTAGTCCCCCACCTTGTAAAGCACCAGAAATACCTGGTGTTAATTGCTCTAAAACAGCCCCATTGACTGCCCCATAAGCGATTGCATTAGGAATACCTGGTGTACCAATAGGTAAATTAGGGAAACCAGCAGCTTGTAATAAACTATTAAAAACAATTTCTGGATTATTAAAGGTCTGCTCATTTTTATTACCTACTAACCAAATATCCATTCCTGGAGGTGCGTTTACAGGGAAATCAATATTCACTTGTAATTGAGAAGGCGTACCAACTGCTCGGTTAAACCCACCTCTAATCGTATGTGTTGGAGACGGCTTGTATACAAATACTGCTCTTGGAGAGAAAGCAGTTTCATCTAAAAAGTTGAATCGATCACCTCTACCTGCTAAAACTAAGTCTAATTTTTCTCCTAATGCAAATTTACCTTGTAAATAAAGACCAGCTATACTAAAATCATCATCATCTTCAAATCTACCATATACTTGATTTTTAGTATCAGCAGTAGATTGACGGTAATCAAATCCAGCAGTCCAGTTAGCGTCTAAAAGATTTGGTGTATCAAAATTATATTGTACTTGTGCTTCAAATTGCTTTCTAGCAATACCCGTTTCTAAACCTGTTCGGTATAAAAAAGTAGGTTTATCATCAGAACCACCAGTATTATCTAAAACAAATGCTTGAGCAAATAAACCGCCTTTTTGCATTCTAACTTGTCCCCAAAGTTCTCTACCCTGAGACAATCCTTCTCCTTGAGAATTAAAGAAGACGTGCGAAGCAGAGTTAAATCCACCTGCAACATTGATAGATAAATCATCTGCTGGACGGAATTCTAAATTAGCAGTCAATGATTGTTGATTCCAATAGTCTTGTAATGGGTTTCCATCACCGTCTTCATCTGTATCTTCAGGACCCCATAATACCGTACCTGGATCAGTAGGGTCAACTACTTGATTACTTACTCCTGGTCTTCTAATTGTTGAATTTAAAGCAGCGATTTGTGCATCATCTACACCAGCTCTTAAATTAAATTCATCTCCTCTTTTTAATACCCCATTAATTTTAAAACCAAATTTATCGGATACTTTAGTTGCATGTCTAAAAGAACCACCAAAAGTATTTAATTCACCACCAATTAATTCGATGGAGGTACCAGGTTGGTCGATAGCAGACTTTGTGATAAAGTGAACTACACCAGCAGTTACACCAGGACCATATAAAGCAGAACCAGGCCCTCTTACCACCTCGATTCTTTCAATATCCATATTGTTAATAGGAGAATTTAAAGCATCAAATGTACCTAAACCAGGACCAGATAAAGAACGGTAATCAATAATTGGGAAAGATGCAGAACCAAAAAGTCCACCATCTCCTCTTAATTGAATGTTAATCACACCAGCAGACTGCTGCTGGACAGTTACCCCCGGAGAATTAATAATACTTCTAACCGCATTATCATTAGGAGTTGCTGCTAATTTTCTAGCATTAATAACAGAAATAGAAGCAGGAGCTTCTTGTACTTTTTCTCTTCTTCTGGAAGCCGAAACAACTATTTCTTGGCCGATTAAAGCGCTTGGTTCTAAAGCTATAGCCATTCCTGATTGCGCACTTGTAACATCAATAGTTTGTTGTGCAAAACCAGTATAACTAACTTCTAGTGTCCATGGAAGTGGCGTTTCGCTAGTAATAGAAAATTTACCATCTAGGTCGGTACTCGCACCAACGGTGGTACCTTGAATAATTACATTCGCACCGATTAATGCATCGCCATATTCGGCGTCTGTAATCACACCACTAACCGTAGTTTGAGCGTGAAGAGTGACCATAGCAAAGGCAAGAATTGCTACCGTCAAAACGAGTAATCGTTTCATCATCTTAAGTGAGTTTTGATTTAAAATAATATTTGTGAAAAATAAAATTGGATTAGCTTTTTAACCCAAACTGACAATTTTTTTCTAGTATTTAGCTTTGTCAGAAATGTTTGTTATTGTAAAGTTAGCCGTTTTTTTAATAATTGGCTTAAGTGTTAAAATTATGTTTGCTTTTAAGTAAGGTGTTCAATGTTTAATTTTGAAAGTCAACAAATGTAGTGAAAATTCGCAAAAAAGATAGGTTAAACATAAAAAAATATAACATTGGATTTAATATTAATGTATTTCTACTTGATTTTAACATTTATGGAGGGGTATGACTTGAAAATTATTTCTTTCCATTTTTTCTTGCAAAAAAAAACCGCAAGACGTTAAAGCTACGTCTTGCGGAATAAAACTCTACTAAAATGTTAGCGGGCTGACCTAAAAAAGGCCCTTGCCACCCGCTAATAAATTATTCTTAATCAGAGTTACGAGTTGGATAGCATTTTAATCGAAATAGTTAATTTTTGACTATTAATACTCAAATTTCACCATTCTTTTAACTCGTTCCGATTTAACTCGGAATAACCAGCAACTTGAGTTGTTTTTAAACATGGAGGAGTCAGTTGTCAGAATCAAAATTATTAACCTCTAAAAATAGATTTAGCTGTTTTCTGACACCTAATTTTTATTCTTTATCTTGACCAAATAATAAGATGAACAATAAAAAAGCCGCAAAGATTCCAAAGAATCCTTGCGGCTTAAGTTGTACTGGATAACTTACCCGTTATCCAGTAATTTATTTAGTAATGAAAATTACTGTCGATAGGTCACAGATAATTCCACCCGTCTATTTTGTTTACGACCAGCATTATATTTATTATCCGCAATTGGATTACTTTCGCCATAACCAACAGCATTAACTCTACTGCTATCTACTCCTCTATCTGTCAAATATTTTTTCACAGCATCTGCTCTTCTTTGAGACAAACGCTGATTAGATTCACTAGAACCAATGGAATCCGTATGCCCACCAATATTTAAAAGATAAGTAGAATTATCTTTCATAATGGTAATAACCTCTCCTAAAATAGCTCTAGAAGCAGAACGGATTCTATTACTACCTGTCTCAAACTGAATACCTTGTAAAGCACGGTTGAAAACTTCGGTTACTCTTGTAGGAACAACTGGACAACCGTCCGCAGTTACCGTACCACCTAGTGTTGGACATTTATCCACATTATCAGCCACACCATCGCCGTCACCATCAGGGCAACCATTTAATGGACCAGCTGCATTTGGACAAGGATCTTTGCTATCTGCTACACCATCACCATCAGAATCTGGGTCAGAAGGACAACCGTCTGCACCGTCACCTGCAACGCCTGGGCATTTATCCGCATTATCAGCAACACCATCTCCATCACCATCAGGGCAACCATTGATTGGCCCTGCATCATTCGGACAAGCATCATCACCATCCGCCACACCATCGCTATCTGCGTCTGGGCAACCGTTTAAAGGACCTGCTGCATTGGGACATTTATCGTCACCATCTGCAACGCCGTCACCATCTGCATCAGGACAGCCATTAACTGTACCTGCCACATCTGCACAAGCATCATCTTTATCTAAAACACCATCACCATCTGTATCTGGGCAACCTTGAGAACCAGCAGGACCTGCTGCTAAAGGACAACCATCTGCGCTATCCATAATACCATCGCCATCAGAATCAGGGCAGCCACCGAAAGCTTTTAAGCCAGCAGTATTTGGACAATCATCTCTTGAATCAGCGATTCCGTCACCGTCTGCATCTGCTTTTTTGCCGCCAAAATTATAAGTCAATTTACCTAAAACTCTTCTACCAATCAAAGGCATATTGGCGAAAGCTCGGTATTCGTTATCAAATAGATTTTGTGCTGTTAAATCTAAAGCTAAACCATTATTGAATACATATCCAACACCTGCATCTACCAAATTTTTCGCTTGTACTAAACCAGAATATTGCCCCACACTAGCTACAAATTCATCATCATGCTGGAAAGATAAATTACTTCTGAAGCCAAATTCTGCCCCGTAGTTGAATCCTAATCTGAACTTATTGGCAGGAGAGTTAATGAAAGCTAGAAATGGTTCACTACCATCTCCTTGACTTCTTTCAAATTGAGTGTCATTTAACCAAGAGTAGTTACCAAAAAAGGATAATTTGTCATTAACGTAGTAATTTAAACCTAAATCCGCACCATATCTAGTATAAGGGGCATCAAAGATTCTATAACCAGCAGCTACGTGTACAATACCATCACCTTGAGGTACTTGGTCAGATTCTACCGTACCAGTACCATAAAAGTTAGGAATTAAGGCAGCAGTACCACCATAAGCTTGAGAAACTAAAGCTGTTGCATTCTCTACAGGAAGACCTGCACCAGCTAAAGCAGCAATCAATTCACCCGCTTTAGCTACGAATGGGTCTTGGCTAAAATTTTGTAAGCCAATTAATGGAGCAATCGCAGTAAAGTCAGAACCACCTCTTGACGTAATTCGATAGAAATCCAAAGATGCACCCATCTTGTCCCCAAGTAAACCACTATAGCCAATTTCGTAAGTCTTGACACTACCAATTTTTCCAACAATCGTATTGGTTAGGTTGTTATTGATAAATCCAGCAGAACCTGGTGCTTCAAAAGCATTCACACCAATGAAAACACCATTATTCCCTGTTGGTGCATCCGCTAAGATAGGAGCGATGGCAGGAATAAAACCGCCTAAACCAAGCGCTTCCATAGCTCCTTGTAAAGAACCAGCAGCGAAGGTATGAACAAACTCATTCGTTAAACCACCCGTACCTAATAATCCTTTTGGTAATTCTTGTGGAAGTGCTCCAGCAAGTGGTGCAAGGGTTTCAATAGGAATACCAGTAGCAGCACTAATACCAGCAGCCGTTACATTATGGTTTAAGAATTCAATACTAGTTGCATTATCAAATGACTGTACATTTCTCTGACCTGATAACCAGAAATCGAAGAAACCTGGAACTGGAGAATTTACAGGGAAATCAATATTCCACGTTAAAGCAGTTGGAGAGAAACTTGCTTGGTTATAAGAAGCCCTGAATGTATGCTTTGGATGTGCCTTAAAGACAATCGCCGCTCTAGGAGAGAAAGCGCTTTCATCAGGCACATTAAATTTATCAAATCTACCTGCTAATACTAAATCCAATTTTTGAGCTAAAGCAAATTTACCTTGAAGATAAGTTCCAACTATATTGAAATCATCATCATTTTCATTTCTACCATAAACCAACCCTTCTGTATCAGACTGAGCTAAACGATAATCTACCCCAAATGTAAAGTTCGCATCTAATAGACTGGGTACATCAAAATTATATTGTAATTGAGCTTCATATTGTTTTCTACCAACAGGTGACTTGTTACCTGTTTGATATAGGAAAGTAGGTTTTTCATCCGTACCTCCATTATTATTAACTGTAAAAAACTGGGCAAAAAATCCACCTTTTTGGATTCTTGCTTGGCCCCAAAATTCTGTTAATTGGCTTAAACCTTCTCCTAAGTCATTATAGAAAACTGAAGAAGCTTGATTCATACCACCTGCAACGGTAATACTTAAATCATCTTGTGGACGGAATTCAAGCGTAATGTCAGAACCCATATTCCAGAAATCATCCTGCATCACGTTGCCATCTGCTCTTCGTTCTAAATTAAGCAAGGTGGTACCTGCCGCTTTATCATCAACATTACCTGCTGCTGTAAGGGCAGGTTTCTTAATAGTTGTCTGAAATTTATCAAACTGGCTAGTAAAAGTGCCGTCCGCAGCAAAAGTACCTTCCGAGCCATCTAGGGTAAATTCATCTCCGCGATTGTAAATAACATTTACCTTGAAACCAAATTTATCAGACACTTTAGTAGCATGTCTTATCGCACCACCAAAAGTATTTAATTCACCTCCATACACTTGAAGTGTTGTTCCAGGGTGGTCGATTGGGTTCTTAGTAATAAAGTGAACGACACCCGAAGTAACACCAGGGCCGTAAAGGGCAGAACCTGCACCTCGGACTACTTCTATTCTATCTAAATCTATATTGCTGATACCAGAGGCATCAGAAGCAAAAGTTCCTAAACCAGGGCCGACTAAACTTCTATAATCCTTAATTGGGAAAGCAGAAGTACCGAAGAGACCAGAACCACCTCTCATGGCAATATTAATTCTAGACGCAGATTGTTGTTGAATTTGTACCCCCGGCACATTTATCAAGTTTCTAGTAGCATCCGTTTGCGGAGTACCCAAAAGTTTTTTCGCAGAAAGAACGGATACAGAAGCAGGCGCTTCTTGTACTTTTTCTCGTCTTCTAGAAGCAGATACGACTACTTCTTGACCAATTAAAGCACTAGCAGCTAGATTAACGTTTAAAGAAGGATTGGATCCTGTAACCGTTATTGTTTTAGGCGAAAAACCTGTATAACTGACCTCTAAATTCCAAGGAAGCGGTTGCTCACTCGTAATCGAATAAGCGCCATCCAAATCGGTACTAGCACCAATGGTCGTACCGATGATAATGACATTAGCACCAATCAATGGTTCGTTTAGTTCGGCGTCCATAATGACCCCGCTAATGGTTGTTTGTGCTTGTAGGGCTACGGTAGACAGTAACAGTAAAGCACTTAAAATGTTAAGTAGACGTTTTAGCATTTTAGTGAGTTTTAATTTAAAAATTTGAGACCTGTTAATTGATAGTATATGGAAGACCATCTCCTTATGGATAGATTTCTATTGACTACTAATTAGAAAGCATGAAATGGGTTATAAAAGTGTATTTCTCGAAGACTTGCAGGGAAGTATTAAACAGGTAGTATAAATAAAGAAAAGGCAAGTGGTTTTTCGTTTTGTTTTAATTAGTTGCCTATTATTTTAATTTATTCCTATTTTATTATCCCCGAACACCTAAAAAACTTAATAATTAGGGAAAGTAATTTAGATGTTTTATAGTGTCTTAAAATGGGTGTTAGGTGATTTTGAGTAACTGTAAATAGTTTAATTAAAAATGTTTTGTTTTGATAATACAAACGCTAATATATCATTATTTTCTAGTATTCCTATTGTCATAAGTATTAGTTGTTTAAAAATATACAAAAATAAATATGATCTTGCTATTCCCAATAATGTCAAAAGAATTTTGCTATAGGAAAGATTGTATTCTTTTTTAGTACTTTTGAAGCAAAGTTTATTTGGTGTGTCATCCTGTTAATCTTATTTAATCCTGTCATCCTGTAGTTAATATGCAACAAAACGTTCGGTTAAGATTATTATCCAATTTTGTCATTTTTTTCATGTTAATCGCCATTGCCTGGTGGTCGGTATTGCTCTTTACTAAAAACAGAGATGCTTTTTTAGCCAAATCAGAATTGAATAAAATTGGAATGGTAGCAGAAGGCTTAGTTCAATCAGATAGAGATTTCTTCCAAACAGAAATTTATCAGAAACTAGAAGCAGAATACAAAAGACAAGAATGGATGATTTTAGGAGAATCTATCGTTTTTGTACTGAGTTTAATTGTCGGAGTTTATTTAATTAACCGAGGATATAATCAGGAAATAGCTGCAGCCCAACAGCGTCGAAATTTTTTGTTATCCATCACCCACGAATTAAAATCTCCCATTGCTTCCATAAAATTAGTCTTAGAAACCTTCATTAAACGCGAGTTAGGCGCCCAACATATCAATCAATTGTCTAGCAATGCCTTAAAAGAAACAGATCGATTAAATGATTTAGTCAATGATTTATTATTAGCTGCCAAAGTGGAGACTGCTTATGTACCCTATTTAGAAACGATTGATTTAAAGCAATTTTTAGGAGAAATTATTGAACGTCTACAAAATAAATACCCTGCGGTTGAATTTGGTTTTCGTCAACCTGAGGAAGCAATTATTATTCAAGGGGATAAAGCGGGGTTAACTTCTGTGGCAGTGAATTTATTAGAAAATGCGGTAAAATATGGTGCAGAAAATCCCAAGATAGCTACTGTTTTACGGCAAAATGAAAAAGGGGTAATTAATATAGAAGTTGCAGATAATGGCATTGGTATTCCCGACAAAGAGAAAAATAAAATATTTGAACGCTTCTATCGTGTCGGAAATGAAGACACTCGCAGAACAAAAGGGACAGGATTGGGTTTATACATTGTCAATCAGATAGTCTTGGCGCATAAAGGGATGATACAAGTGATGAATAATCGGCCACGAGGCACGATTTTTAACATTTCTTTACCAGCCAATGACGCATAAATGATTGATTTATAGGAATTTTACTAAAATTAGTACAGGCGATTTCATTCGCCTTTGTAGAATTGCTAAATAGTAAAATAATTGGCTAACACAGCGGCGAATGAATTCGCCGATACAATCTAAAATTACAACCTATGCGACTCCTTTTAGTAGAAGATGAAGAAAATATTAGAGATGTAGTCAAACTAAATCTAGAACTAGAAAACTACGAAGTAGTGACCGCAGGAGATGGCAAGACCGCCCTCAAACATTTCAAAGAACAACATTTCGATATTATTTTATTAGATGTAATGTTGCCTGAAATTGATGGATTTCAAGTTTGTGAGCAAATACGGCTGACGAACATGAGTGTCCCAATTATGATGTTGACCGCTAAAGACACCGCGATAGATAGAGTGACTGGGCTGAAAAAAGGAGCGGATGATTATTTGACCAAACCATTTAACCTAGAGGAGTTGTTATTACGCGTCAATAATCTATTAAAAAGAAGCAGTAAAGCACCAGAAAATACGCCTGAAATCTATGAATTCGGCGGGCATACAGTCAACTTTGTAACCTTCGAGGCACAAGGTAATAATGGCACATTTACTTTGACGAAAAAGGAAGCGATGCTATTAAAATTATTAGTCGATAGAAAGAATGAAGTGGTCTCTCGACAGCAAATTCTACAAGCAGTTTGGGGCTACGATGTTTATCCTTCTACTCGAACGATTGATAACTTTATTTTGTCTTTTAGGAAATATTTTGAAGACAATCCTCGCAAGCCAAGTCGGTTTTTGTCTATTCGTGGGGTGGGGTATAAGTTTGTGGGGTAATAAGTTAGTATTAGATGCTTAGGGGGGCTCAAAATCATACATCACAATTCATACATCTTAAATCATAAATCCGTCTAGTTTTTACGGCGCAGACCAGCCCGTTCCAGTCTGGCAGATTTATGATTTAAGATTTCAGAAAACCAGTCATTCAAACAATAAAGACATTAATTCATATCCTTGCATCTCATCTTCTAAATAGTCTTATTTCCCATCATTACCATTCACCAAGTAGCATAAGGTGGCACACCATTAGGTTTATCTAAATTAGTAGCAGTATTCATAAATGCCATCATTTTGTACAAAGGTGGTCTGGGATGAGAAAATGTGTGCATACCCTAAGCCTGCTATGCCAGGTAACTGAAAACCATTGTTAAGAATGTTTAGGTTATTATTTAAAAAAGTAAACTTTAACCTAAAAAACAAACGCTCCGAAATGCCATAAAACCTGAAAACCTTTTGCATCTAATTAACAATCCTTCACTATTCATTAATAACATCGCCTAGTCTTTAAGGGTACATTTGTTTGAAATTATGCGATTAAACTACCTTTCTAAAACTAGTATTATGTTCAAAAGAATAGCTACGCTCCTAAGTTTCTTATGTTTGTTTTCGATAATAAATGCCCAAGAAATAATTATACCAGCTGACTTAAAGTTAGGCGCCGATAGCTTAATTGTTGAAAAGGTTTTGACCAATTTGGAAGCCTTATTTGTACAAATAAATGCAGATAGCATAAAGGATGCCTATCTAGAAAGGAAACAGGCAATCATAACAAAAGAAGTACTGAAAAGCTTAAAAAATGCAGAATTGAACGAAGCAGACAGTATTCCTAATTTTTATAAAAAGCAACTGGTGAACTTATTTAGAATTGAACCCAATAAATATATGTTGCAAATAGCTTATCTCGGTAAAGGAGATGCAATAACTCCACCGACATTAAGAATGATGGTTCAGTTAGTAGCAAATATTGAACAAGAACAGGTTCAATTTTCTATCCCTTTAGCCTATTTGACTAGGCGATGGAGTAGCCAAGCAGTAGGAAATATTACTTATTATTTTAGAGATAGCATCAATGAGAAAAGAGCCGAGCAATTTGATGAGAGGAATACAGCCATAGCCATTAAATTTGGACTTGCCCCAGAGAAAATGGAGTTTTATATGTGCGAGAATTACCAAGAAATATTAAGTCTAGTGGGCATTCAATATGATGCAAAAGAAGGTGGTGCTACCGAATATGGATATGGAGTAGTAGCCAATAGTATTTTCTCCATCAAATACCATGAAGATTTTTCGCATGATATTTTTCATTATTATTCAGGACAGGTTAATGAATTTGATAATAGGAATTGGGTAGCAGAAGAAGGCATTGCTTATAGTTGGGGCAATGCGTATTATGTGAATGACGAAGGCGTAATGATTACTCAACAGACTTTAGTAACGAACTTAAAAGCTTATTTGCAAGCCCATCCAAACCAATCGTTACTTGAATTATTTGAAGAGAATAAGAACGTTTTGTCAAATATTTCTACTATGATTTCTATTCGGTCAACGATTGCGAGTTTATTATGTGATGAAATAGAAAAACAGCATGGAATGGATGGAGTGTTGAAAATTATTAATTGTGGAAGGAAATCTGGTTCTTTAGCGGCATTTTTTACTGTTTTGCAGGAGTTGATTGGGATTGATAAAGAGAATTTTGATAAGAAGGTTGGGAGTTTGTTGGAGAGGTATCAATAGTATGATTTTTGAAATGTAAATTTTTTAGAAATGCCCTAAGATTCCCTACATTTACTAAAAAATCAAAAAATGAGTAAAATAGTATTAATAACAGGCGCAAGTAGAGGTATTGGTTTCGCATTAGCCCAACAATTTATAGACAAAGGTTTTACAGTAATAGGAACAAGTAGAACAGGTGTCCTTCAAAAGAGTCCAACCGATAAATTAATCGCCAAAAAACTAAATTTGCCAGACCCAAAAAGCCGAGCCCAGCTAGCAAATTGGTTAGCAGAAAACGAGATAAAAGTTGATATAGTAGTCAATAATGCAGGAATAGGCCCAGATTTGGGAGGGGAGAAACCCGAAGAAGAAAGCTATAAAGCCACCTTTGAAGTTAATACAACAGGAACGGTATTTTTTACAGAACTAATCCTACCACATATTAAAGAGGGAGGCAAAGTAATAAATATTTCCTCTAAAATGGGCTCGATTGAAGCCTGCGGAACGACAGATTCCGTTGCTTATAGAATGTCAAAAGCTGCTTTGAATATGTACACCAAGATTTTAACGAATAGGTTGGAAGGTACTCAAAAAGTAGCGGCTATTCATCCAGGTTGGGTGCGGACAACTATTTCAGAAAGCAGTAGTAAATATGCGCCGTTATCTACGGAAGAATCTGCAAAGGGAATAATTGAATTTGTAATGGGTGATTTTAAAACGGGCACATTTTGGAATGTGGAAGCTCAAGAGATGATTGGATGGTAAAGTGGTTTTAAAATTATAAGTCGCCAAATCTATGTTTTAAAGATGCGATTTGGCGACTTATATAACTGGAGATTTAATGAAAAGAGTTGATTTATTAGAGCGCACCTCAAATTCTCATGCGGAATTCTAAAAATTTAGCAAATCAATAAACCGTGACTATGAACCGAACGTCCCAAAATGCCATAAAACCCCAGAAGGGTCGTGTAAAAAGAATTCGCTACCCCAATCAAATTGCTTGATGGTAGATAACTTTACATTCTTGTATCGGTTGGGCAAATCTAATTGTTCTATCTCCCTCCAGCATTTATCTAAATCAGTTACTTCTAGAAAAACCATGGAGTTATCACACCATTTTCTAACATAATAATCCTGTAAATAAAAAGCTAAATTTTCATTTACTTTAAAAAGGGACATTTTGGGAGAAAGGACAACTTTTTTAAATCCCAAGGCTTGATAGAAAGCGCTGGATTCTTTGTAGTTTTTTGCGCCGACGAAAGTTCTAATGCTTTTAGCTTGGTAGTTCATTCGCATCATATTTTAGGCTAAAATAAATAGAATTAGGTAAATGTTTGTCAAAGGAAATGGTAACCCGACTCCTGAGTCGTATGCCACATATATAATCCGCTCACAGTTTTCATCGTAGCATCTTCTATAAAAAAGAAGTCAATTCCAATATGCCCTCCATCTTTGAAGTTAAAAATTAAAGCCCAACAAATTCCAAAAATAAAATTGTCCCATTAACACCACAAAACCTAAGGTAAGCAGGGTATAAAACAATCGACTTCTCAAACGGATTTTATCTAATTTCCAAATGCCTATCGTTTTGATAATTTGCCAAATAGTTAATACTAAAGAAATGAGCGGTAAACTAAATAAGGCATAATCCGTCCAATTCCGTTTTCTGAAAACTAAGTCATTGTCATCCATTAACACTAAAAAGGCGATGAAAAAACCGAGGATAAATAAGGCATTGATTAAGGCTAACTTTTTAGCAGAAGCAGGCAAATCCTTTTCATCGGAAATGTTATAATACCATTTGAAAAAATGATTGATTATCCAGATAAAGAAAGCTAGTAGAATAGCTCCAAAAGCGGGTAAAAATAGTTTGCTATGAAAAGAATTGGATAATAGGGTAGGGACTCTATCCAAAGCCGTATGGGGCGAGGTGCTGTAGAAGAGATGTTGGACAACCCCTTGGCCGTCTTTTCTAAATCCTAGTTTTCTATCACTCGCTACATCTATAAAAGTTAAGGAATCTATCGGCATCCAAGTCGTAGAAGGGTTTCCTGAAGTTGTTAAGTTTCCTTTTTCGGAGACAGAGACATTGGTCGTTCCAAACATTAAAGCAGCTAATTTTAAGATACGCTTATGTGGACGGCGATTGGATAAATAGTCACCTTCGAATTGTGCTAAATATTCTTTGGGTAAGGATATAGTTTTTTGGATATTAGATGATGGAAAATAGCGATTAGTAAATTCAGTAGTTACATTTTTGACTAAAGCAGTTCCTCCATCCGTATTGGTTGAAATAAAAATACCTGAACCATGTTCAGGATAAAGCAATAACATGGAAAAAAAGAATTCCGTTGCCCCTCCATGTCCGATAATTTTATGTCCATTTTGACTATGGTCAAAAAAACCGTAGCACATGCCATTTATCCCTGGCACATGTTGGAATAAAGGCGTGTGCATTTGGACTGCCGTTGCACTATCTAAAATTTGCGTGTTTCCAAATTGCCCATTTTGTAAGTGCGCAATCATAAAAGAGGTAATATCATTGGCAGTCGTGCTAGCCACCCCAACAGGGGCTAATGGAATTGTTTTAAAAGATTGTGGATGATAGGTGCCACCTTCATAAGTATAGCCTTCGGAATGGGAAGTTTTGAAAGCGTTTGGTAAAGGTTGTCGAAAAGTGGATTGACGCATTCCTAACGGTGCAAATATTTTTTGTTCGACATACTCCTCCCATTTTAAACCAGAAATTTGTTCTACAATATAAGCTGCCATGCCTGTTCCATGATTGGAATAAGAAGAGAAAGTGCCTGGCGGACGAACTCTAGTGG
>JAFMDF010000238.1 GCA_017857395.1 Bacteroidota bacterium
AAAGAAATTGAAGAATATTAACTGCCGCTAACTTCTTGCGCAAACCACTAGTGGTCAGTTTACAAAAATCGGATAAGGAAGATGTGGAAAAAGAATGGTTAAAAATTGTGAAAGAATTCGGAGGTAAAACAAAGAAAATTGCTAAAACTGGTGAATATTTTACAGATAATGCCAATATTCCAGCAATGAGTCGAAATACCGTTGATGTGTATGCGTTGATTGAAGAAAGAGGACCCGATGCGGAATTAGTGGTTTGGTTTGATTTAGGTGGTGCCTTTTTAGCATCAGATATGCATGCGACTCGCTTTCCTTATGCAGAGAAATTATTAGGGGATATGTCCTTAAAAGTTTCTGAGGCAGCGATGGAGGAAGAGTTACTAAAGCAAGAAGCTCAATTGAAGAACTTAGCAGATAAGCTAAATGAGTTACGTGCGCAAAAAGGAGAAATTACAAATGAGATTATGAAGTATGTGGATAAAATCACAGAAGCTAAAAATAAAATCGAAGCAGTAGATGCTCAATTTAAATCTACTCAACAAACTTTTTCTGCACAAGAAAAGTCGGTAGAAAGCGCAAAAAATAGATTAAGAACGTATAGAGACGTAGCGAATAAGTAATTATTCTTCCTAGTAGTTTAACACAATGTTTTCAAAGAGAAAGACAAAAAGGGTATCCCCCCTGCGCTTTTTTGTCTTTGCTCTTTTGAGTGGGCGTTATTAGTTTTTTAACGAACCTATGTTAAGACTAAGCGAAAAAACTGAAAAGTGTTGAGGAGAGATTAGCGAGTAAAAAATCATAAATCTACTTTAATTAAAAACAACAGATTTATGATTGATGATGTATGATTTTGGTCAACAGCTAATCTGATTTTCGGTACTTGTAATAAATTTAGTTTAGATTCCCCAATACCCCACGAATTCATCAATCCACAATTTTCTCCCCTTTATTAAACGGATGCTCCCATTTAGGTTTATAGTCATTGTTCTCTATAAACGACAAGTCAACACTTATCGTCTATAAGAAGCACTAGGTTATTGTAACCTAATTCAATCCACAACATGGCCCTGAAGTGTTTTTACATTTCAGGGACTTTTTGATTTTAAGGCTAGCTACAAAAAAGAAATCGGCACCGAAATTTAATTCGATACCGATTTATTCTTCCTTTAGTAAGGAAAAGGTAATGAGGTTACAGAAGATTAATCTGCGTCTATCACACCCAAAGCTTTAACTAAAAAAGTCAAAGAAAAAGGAAGTGCTAACCAAAACCATTCGTTCATCCAGATTAACATCGCAATCATTACCAAAGTAGAGACCACAAAAAGTCCCCAATATTTACTAGTTCCTGCTGTAGCAGCCATAATCTTAAAATTTTAGGTATTATAAATTAGGCAACTCAAAAAGGCCTAAATTTTTATTATTTAAATTGAGTCGCAAAATTATAACTTATTTTATTAAGTCGCTGAAAAAATCTAGTTTAAAGTTTGATTTAAGGCTAAGCGCATTCGCAAATCTTCAATCCTTAGACTCATCACTCCCTCAATTCTTATAACTTAATCCATTTTGCGCCTTTTTTACTAGATTTTACCACTTTGTCCACAAACTCCATTCCTCTTACGCCATCTGCAACTGTTGGAAAGTCTTCAAACATTGGGTCAACGGCTACGCCATCAATTCTAGCACGCACACATTTAGCAAAGTTTTTATAAATCGTCGCAAAAGCTTCTAAGTACCCTTCTGGATGACCTGCTGGTATTCTCGAACTTGCGGACGATTCTGGATATAAGCCTTCTCCTCCCGTACGCAATATTTGCATGGGTTTATCCAACCATTTTGTGATTAAGGTATTCGGTTCCATTTGGTGCCATTCGATACCGCCTTTTTCTCCGTATACTCTAATACTTAAAGCATTTTCTTCTCCTGCGGCAATTTGACTAGCATGTAAAATACCTTTTGCGCCATTATTAAAACGCAATAGGATATTGCCGTCATCATCTAATAAACGACCATCGACAAAAGTGGTTAAATCAGCGCATAATTCAGAAATTTCTAAACCTGTGATATACTCCGCTAAGTTTTCTGCATGCGTCCCAATATCACCAATCGCGCCTGCTACACCAGAGCGTTTAGGGTCTGTTCGCCAAGCCGCTTGCTTTTGGTCAGAGGCCTCCAATTTAGTAGACAACCAACCTTGTGGATATTCTGCAACTACTTTTCTAATCTTGCCTAAATCTCCGTGCTTGACCATCGCTTTCGCTTGCTTAACCATTGGGTAACCCGTATAATTATGGGTCAAAGCGAAAATCAATCCTGTTTTTTCTACAGTATTTAGCAAAGTTTTTGCTTCTCGCATATTAAAACAAAGTGGCTTATCGCAAACTACATGAAAGCCATTGTCCAATGCCATTTTTGCTGGCCCATAATGCACATGATTAGGAGTAACGATAGATACAAAATCCATGCGCTCGCCCAAAGGCAATTTTTTCTCTGCCTTTATCATTTCGGCATAGCTGCCATATACTCGGTTGGGAGGTAAATGCAATTCTTCTCCTGAGGCTTTTGACCGTTCAGGATTGCTACTAAATGCCCCACAAACTAATTCTATTTCTCCATCTAAAGCGGCTGCCATTCGGTGAACACCACCAATAAAAGCACCAATTCCACCACCGACCATTCCCATACGGATTCTTCGACTCATGTTGAATATATTTTATTTTTTTACAATAGGGTTTGATATAGCCGTCAAAGCTAATTCATTTTTTTTAATTGCAAAAAAGTAATGGAAATAAAAAAAAGATTGAAAGTAAATAAAACAAGGCGGTTGTAGGAAACAACCGCCTTGTATAGTTAGGATTACCGCAATAAAAAAGCATTACTATACAACTGCTGCCCAAATCGAATTCGATAAAAATACTGGCCTTTAGCCAATCGTTTACGTGGACTAATAAAAGGCAAAGTATAAGCGCCTGCTGACTGGTAGCCATTCGCTAAAGTCGCAACAGGTTGTCCTAATAAATTAAAAATTTGCACATTGACTTGGTTGCCTTCTGGCAATTGATAGTAAATAGAAATATTTCCATTGATACCATATCTCGCTTGATGAACAATTTCTTTTCTGAAAACTTCGGCAGTAGGCGTTGTTTGTGTGTTACAAGTTAAGCCTAATTCGGCCATTCTAGTAAACGATTGTCCCATCACTTCATCTACAACATTACTATCCACACATAACCAGTTTTCTAGCAATGTCGCATAAACTGACCGAAAGTCCGTATCGTATTTTAGATTACCGACTTCATCTACATCCTTTAAATCTGGTTGTTTTCCAACAAAACCATTGCCATTTACACCTGCTCCAAATAGCATCATCGGGGCAGCTGCTCCATGGTCTGTTCCATTCGAACCATTTTCTTCGATGCGGCGACCAAATTCAGAAAGAGTGACGGCAAGCACATCTTGGTCTCGTCCGCCCTTTTTTAAATCGTGATAAAAAGCAGAAATAGCGGTTGATAATTCAGACATTAAGGCGGGGTGGTTCGTTATTTGATTGGCATGCGTATCAAAACCGTCAATCGACACCATGTATAATTTTGTGCCTAAATTGCCCTTAATCAAGCGTGCCACAGTTGCTAATTGTTCCCCTAAATCGCCAGAGTATTCGACTTCATTTCTAGCAGATTTATAAGTTTCTGAAAGAATACCTGCGTAGAAAAAAGTATTATTCGCGACAGCTCGCACAAAACCAACTTGTTCACCATAATAGCATTCTGGTAAATTGGCGGTACTATATAATTGACCTGTTTCGGCTATCTCTGCAATTTCCTCTGGGTTTTGTACCGAAATTGCCAAATTGGTCATTTCTTTATTATTAAAAGCGACATTGGCAGAACCACCAATTTGAATAGCTGGTGGAATGGTTGGTGGATTTTCTAAAAAGTCAGGAAATTGATTTTCTATCAATCGACCATACCAGCCAGAGCCATCAAAAGTTTGCTCATCTTGTGCCGATGCCCATAAATCCCCAGAACGGAAATGAGATAAATTCTGGTCAGGATAACCGACACTATGGACAATTTTCATTTGTCCTTCTTGCCAAAATGGGTTTAATGGATTGAGTGTTTTAGGTACGCCAATCGCATCATTTATTTTGGTGATTTCACTTTCTTTCAACCCAATATTCGGTCGAAGATTTCGGTAAGTATTATAATCGTATAATGGGACA
The DNA here is from genome assembly GCA_017857395.1 of Bacteroidota bacterium. Lineage (GTDB taxonomy): Bacteria > Bacteroidota > Bacteroidia > Chitinophagales > Saprospiraceae > JAFMDF01. The sequence goes on from JAFMDF010000238.1 coordinate 4,217, forward strand.
ATGGTGTTTAATCCATCGTTTCCACCTTTTAAACGAATGAGCACCAAAACTCTATCTGTTTCGGAATTGCTTAACGCTTGGCTTAGTGGAGAAGTTACAGAAGCTGATAGCGACAGATTACCCAATAACATGGACATACCTCCTGCGACGCCCATATTTCTAATAAAATTTCTTCGGCTCCAACGATTATGGTCTAACTTATGAGCTTTGCCATCGGCTAACGTACTGCCGTGGCGCATTTTTTTATTGGTATTTTTTATATGATTATCACGCATGGTGGTATTTTTTTAGTTTTTAAAGTTATTGACCCGTGGTGCTGTAAATCGTGCACCAAATAAAGATGATTACAATAATTGAAATTCAGGAATCTTAATCAAGTATTGCAATAGCGAGGTCATTTGCCAAGGAATCGTATCCCAATTTAAATTCCAACTACCATCGTCAAAATAATTGCTCGGAATATCTACTTTAAAAACTTCGGTGGCTCGTTCGTATATCTCTGGCGTGTGTAATTCATTCGGTAAAAAATAATTCATCACTTTTTGGGTGACTAGGGCAGGGTCATTAGTATTGGCACTTCCTGTCAGAGCAATCGCTAAATTGGTGAGTTTTTCTGGTTGTTTGTCCATGACACCATAAACGGTCCAGCCTAAAGTTCGCCAACGTCCTGTAATTCTTGCAGTATCTATCCAAGTGCGATTGCCTCGCCAACCTGCCACATCAATCGGTGTCGCTAGTTCTTGCCCAAGCATGCCTGTAAAATAATTTAACCCTTCTAGCATTTCATCATCAACTAAATCAAAATCAACTTCTTTATAAAAATTTAAGAAGAGTTCATAAGGGCTTTTGACTTGTACGCCAATATTGGTTGCATCAAAAAAATGCTCGCTTTTGAATAATTGCTTTAAGACAGGTGCTATTTCCCAATCATTCGCTTTAAAAGTTTCCGCTAATTGATTAACGATAACTTCATTGGGTTGTGGGTTAACAAAAGCGGTATATATTTTTTGACAAATAAATTGAGCGATGTGGTCTTTTCTTTGGGTAAATAAAATATCCGTTACTTCCTCGTAACCCCAATTACCTGTTTGCCCAAAAATTGTTTTTTCTTCTTTATCAGCATAGTCTGCTACAAATTCAATTGGTTGTCCCCAATAGGGGATATGATTCCAACCCGTTAAAGCCTTTGCTGTTTCTTCTATATCCTGCTGTGTATAACCATTATCTCTTCCTAATGTGAATAATTCGTATAACTCTCTGGCATAATTCTCATTTGGTTCATACTTCGTGCTTTCTACCCCATTTAAGAATAAAAGCATAGCCGTATTTTTCCCCATTTCATTGACAAAATCCTTGAAATTGCCAAAAGCCATTGCTTGCAATAATTGGTGGTAATCATATAAGTAGCGAGGAAAATAATAGGTTTCTAATTGGGTGACAAAATGGTTATGCCAGAAGAGGGTTAATTTTCCACGAACATCGTTTTTCATCATGTCCTTAATCCATGTTTTTAACCAGCCATAAATCGCCTGATTAACTAACTCTTCTCGTTCTTCTTCATTGGCTGCCTGTTCTTCAAAGTTTTTATAATCCCAAGTTACCCAGTCTGGTTTATCTGGAAAAGGAGTAGTCATAGCACCGTCAATCAGTTCCTCTACTAATTGTTCTGGCGTTTTATTTTTAGCAGTTTCCATATCTGAAAAGGCCACGCCATAGCTTAGTCTTCGATAGAGATGCTTGATGCGTTGTTCATTCCACGGCTGTTCTGTAGACGGAATATACTTGCTCAATGATTCGATTGCACAGGTAGGATTATTCATACAATAGGGTTTTAAGTAAAAAATGTGGGAAGGTAGTCTTTAACTTATTGCAAAAATGGTGCTTAATTTCTGGTATAATCAACGGTTAAAATACATCATCTGTTGGATTTAATATTAACTCAATTAGAAAATGACTGCTAAATGGCAATCCGATGATTATAATCAAGACAGTTGAAATTAAATTTTCTACTAGATGCTTACGATATAGTATTTTTATACTAATTTTAGATTTCAAAAATCAAACATTTTAAAAAATTAATACATGCAATTAACCAATCATATCCATCCAACACCTGAACAATTTAAATCCTTAGTTGCCAATTATCCGAAAGACCAACGGGTGGTAATGATAAACATTCTTCGCTATAAAGATAAAACGGGAAATGGTGTTGAAACAGGCGAAATGGCTTATGCTAGATATGGTCAAAATGTCTTGCCTTTTATGAAGAAAGTAGGTGCTCGATTATTATGGAGAGGAGACGTAAACGCAACAGTTATTGGAGAGGAGACTCAACAACCTCAAGTTGTCTTATTAGTGGAGTATCCTTCTATACAAAATTTCATAGACATGACAACTGACCCAGCTTATTTGGAAGCTGCTAAAGACCGTACCTTAGGTTTAGAATATGGTGGGTTGATGGCTTCCACGACGGTTTATAATGGGCTGAAAGGCTAGTGTGAGGTAATAAGCGTAATAAGTTAATGAGGCAATGAGGGTAACTCATTACCTCATCAATCTCATCAACTCATTCTCTCAATTTTTTTCTTAACAAAACGACAAAACCAACTATTATGAAAGTATTCGTCTTGATTACGGCAGTCATTGAATTATTAGCAGGACTCGTATTTTTTTTCGCTCCTCATTTAATTCCAGATTTTGCCAATGCTAATCCGCTTTCTACCACACTTGCTAAAATGTATGGTGGTGCAGCGATTGGTTTAGGTTTATTTGCCTTACAAGTTTGGCGACACATGCGGAGTCAAGTGATGCAGCAGGCTTTTTTAAAATCTTTCCTCCTATTTCATTTCGGCGTTTCAGCGGCTGGCTATTTTGGGTATAGTAATGGTGCTTTCAAAGACCTTTCTGCTTGTATCTTGCACTTGATTTTAGGGTTGGTGACTGCTTATTTTTTGTATGCAACACGGAAAGCTAAGACCGAAACTACTTAGTACACAAAACAGTTACCGGTTATCAGTTGTCTGTTTTAATATTAAGACAACTGATAACTAACTAACTGGCAACCGACAACCAACATGAACTGGAAAAAAATAAGCGAAAAAGTAGCCTTTAAAGGCTGGAGAAGTATTTTACAAAAAACTTTTGAATTACCTGATGGAAAGAAAGCTACTTTCGATGTCATACAAACCAATGATTTTGTAACCATTGTGGCTTTTACAAAAAATAAAGAAGCGATTTTGATTAAACAATATCGCCCAGGACCAGAAAAGGTATTGGCGTCTTTTCCAGAAGGTGGAATTGAAGCAGGTGAAGCCCCTGAAATTGCAGCGGCACGAGAACTATTAGAAGAGACAGGTTATCAGGCTAGTCAATATATCTTTCTTAAAAAATTTCGAGCAGCCTATAATACACAATTACAGGTTTGTGTATTAGCGGTAGATTGCGAAAAAATAGCCACTCAAAAACTAGATACAACTGAGTTTATAGACGTTTTCCTATTACCTATCGAAAAATTTCGTCGGCTATTAACTAATCCGAAAGAAGAGTCGTTTAATAATGTAGGCGCAGGCTATTTAGCCTTAGATTATATGGGTTGGTTGTAACAGAGTAGAGAGCAGAGATTAGAGAAAAGGGACTTAAATTGGAATTTTGCCAACATACTGCTAGGCTGTGCTAATTTTATCCGTCTTTATCTCTATTCTCTCAATGAAATGGTCTCTCATCTCTATTCTAGTGAATAGTTATAAATATTTTTCAAATTTAAAAAGTATTTGTATTTTTACTCTACTAGCAATTCTCTTAAAACATCTAATTGATTCCTAACAAATGAGTGATTCTAAATATTATGAAAAAGCCAGAGAAAGGGTAGCCGAAAAGAAGAAATTCCATAATCACCTTCGTTCTTATATTATAGTCAATATGATTATGCTATTTACAGGCACTTTTTTTAGGTCTAGAGGTGGCTGGATGATGGTGGCTTTCTTCTGGGGAATTGGCTTATTTTCTCATTATGTCAAAGCTTATGGATTTATGGGTTTAGGGGAAAATGATGATTGGGAAGACCAAGAAATTGAAAAAGAAGTGAAGCGAATGAAAGCTAGGGCAAAATATAGAAATGACCGTAATCCACCGCATGATAAAAGACAAGAAGAGGATGCTGATTTTGATATGGACGAGTATCTAGATTTAGACACGCCTAAACCTATGCCTCGAAAGAATTATAGTGAGGATGATTTGGTATAAATAAGGACAGAAGGTTTCTGAAAGCAAACTTAATAAGTTGCCACCCCGCCCACTTCGTGGCTCATTCGCTTGAATGTTCCCCGAACATTCACCCTGCGGGTTCGCTCACTCGTCATATAAGATACTTTGCTTAAAATCTTTAGCCAATAATAATTGAATATTTGTTAGCACTATTTCGCCCATTGTTTTGCAGTCTAAAAAGGATTTTGCTTTATGGTGGTACGATAATTCCTTCTTCAATTGGTTGACTTTCCTATCATCAGAAATAGTATCTTTTACCATTATTCGTAATAAATGATTGATACGTTGTCTAGACCGTTTAACTCTAGCGGCAATCATACTTCTTTCCTCTAATTGATATTGAGAAACGGTTCGTTTACTCATATTTCCAACGCCTAAAAAGATAATCGGATTATTTTCTTTAAAGTACTGTGGCAAATAAAAGCTCTTCCTGCCTTCATAAGATTGTTGGTCAAAATCAATGGCACGAATTCTAAATTGAGAACCTTCAATATCTGGTGTAATATCGACTACAAAATTATAAGATCGCATATCTCCCAGTAAACGAACAAAACAACGTTCATTAAATTTAATAAATTCTTTGGCTATCCGAATGCGATTAAAAGGCGTGTCATCCAAATTGTTTTCTATAAAACTATCGCCTGGAATACCAGCAACATGTTCTTCAATCAAGGTATTTCTATCTACTAAATAAGTGATTCTATTAGGCGATAATAAATCTTCTAATTCTAAACCATACAGTCGAGAGGAGTCCGCTTTTTTGACATAAAAATGGTCGTAATTATCATTTAGCCGATTGATAATTCGGACTCGAAAAGGCTTCGTATTCCCAAAAGTACAATAGTCAATTCTAGCGACCGAAAGGTGTTCCAATACTTCAAAATCCCCATCTGTTTTTAAGAGGGCATATATTTTTGTTAAGGCAGTATCCAACTCCACTCTATCCGATTCTTCATAATAAACCGTTTCCCATAAAGTATCATTACCTTCTGCATCTAATAAAGAAACAGACGTACTACTCCGTAACAAATCATCATATTGGATAGGCAATTGTGTATCTCGACTATACCGTTGTAAATAAGTCCGAAAAGGTTCGTTGATTTTAAATGGTATTTTCTTTTTAGAAGGAACATCACCTTTCATAAATCTTTTTTTGGTCTAAAAATAAGTACTTAACTTTGAATCCTCAATTTAAGTTAATTTTTATTACCACCACATAAATTTGATTTAAAATCATTATGCAAAACCAATCAAACGCTTTAACGACTGTTTTTATAGCGGAAATCAAAAGACGCCTTTTTGAAGAAAGTGTGTTTCGTTTAAAAAAATGCCTTGCTGAATTAACGGACGAGCAAATCTGGTATCGACCGAATATGGCATCTAATAGTGTGGGAAATTTAGTCTTGCATCTACACGGAAATGTTCGCCAATGGGTCGTGGCTGGCTTAGGAAAAAATAAAGATGTGCGAGAAAGACAAGAAGAGTTTGATGAACAAGGACCTGTGTCTGTAGCAAAGATGCTAGCGGATATAGACCAATTGATGCTAGAGGTAGATGCTATTTTGGATAACACAATTGTGGCAGATTTATTGGAAGTTCGGAATGTGCAAGGGTTTCAAGAATCTGGTTTGAGTATTTTGGTACATATTACAGAGCATTTTTCTTACCATGTGGGGCAGATGACTTATATCGTAAAAATGTTGAAAGCTAAGGATATGGGGTATTATGATGGGCATGATTTGGAAGCTAAGTGATTTTTTGACGCTGATTTCGCTGATTATTATGATTTTTTATATTTGATTAATTTTAACAGGGATTTTCCCCACGGATGAAAGATACCACGGACTTTTTCTGTAGCGTCAAGCTCTGCTTGGTGTGTATGAATCTCGGATGCATTTTAATATTTTGCCAGAAAGGAGATTCTTCGGTTAACTGTATTTTGCAAAGTTTAGGTATTAATAATCAGAATTTTACTGCTTATTGCTACTGTTTACTGCCTGATAAACGGCTATTTTATCCGCTAAAGCCACATAAACTAAATTACCATTAATAGTCATCATTTTTATAGCTTTCCTCGTAGTTGGTAAGGGAAGTGATATTGCTTCTAAGATAGTGGCATCCAATAAATAAGCTTGTCCTTTTTTCCAGATAATTATTTGTTGGTCAAGCACTTGAAATTGGTCAATTCCTTTGATGGGAATGGTCTGCTTTAACTGCCCAAAGGCATCAAAAATAAATAGTCCATTTTCTTTGTCACTAAGATAAACTTCATTATTTTTTTCTTGTAAAAAAGAAGGGTTTAATTGTTTTTGGAGGAGTTGATTTAAATTTCTACTCTCAAATAAAGTCGTTCCTTCTGGGCTAATCTTTTTTAAAACTGCCGTGATTTCATCGTATACCCAGATATTATTATCGTTGGCTAAGGCAATGCCTTTTGGAGCGATAATATCCAAGTCATATAAATTAAGTTCTTTGATGACCGATAAGGTTCTATCTAAAATAATAATGACCGCTAAATCTGGATAATAGACTAAAATATTTAGTGGGTTTTTAATGGCTATTTTCCCGACTTGCCCTAGGCGATTATTGGAATATTCAAATTGTTTATTTCCTTTTTTATCAAATTTTAGGATTTGCCCTTGTTCGGTAGCGGCGTATATATTTTGTAAATTATCTGTAGTAAGGTAAGTGCAATTGATAGGAATCGTTTGAAGTAATTGGTAGTTGGCATCTTGTGAAGAAGGCAACGCCAAATCGTCTTTAGGTGGTGAGGTGGTTTGTGCAATGCCTAAGCTAATTGCAAGAAAGAGTATGATTGAAATTAGTCTTATTTTCAAACTTATTTTTATCTAACCGTAGGCATTTTATTTAAAGCTTCGTCGCTTCAAATTTATGCATACCCTTTATTTTTTTAAAATCACTTTTTTATCCCGTTAAGAGCATACGTTTTAAAATCCGAACTATACACATAAAAAAACTCCGTGTTCTGCATGAACTCCGTCCCTCCGTGGCAAAAGAACTACTACACTATATAATTCTTTCATGCCTTTGCCACCTTCTCCTGTCGTTTCAAATAAACCCGACCTTTGCGGTACATGTCAAAAATAGGGTCATTTTTTTCTTGCCAATAACCTTCTATTTTATCTCCAAAAACACTTCGAGTATACATGATTTGATATTTTCGAATATGCTGTTCTTTATTGGATGATTGAGTGGGATATAATACATTGTGATTGAATAAGCGCATGGAACGGTCGTAGAAAAAATCGCCAGATAAATCCATTGCTACGGGTTGGTCTTCGTAAAAAATATAGGCAGTTCCTTTTATTTTTTTGCCTTCTCTTTTAAGCACTAATTGAAATTTATGCTCTGTTTGTGGGCCAGGTCGTTCTAAAGTAATCGTACCTTCCCAAGTACCATCGACTTTTTGGGTATGTCCAGTAAAAATAGTAAAGCACAGTAGAAAAGTAATCAGGTATTTCATCGATAATATTGAAATTTGGATTGGGAATATGCCAAATTTAAAACTAAAAAGTAGCTTGTTCAATTATTTTAGATGCTTTTTTATGTTAAAGTGGTGGGCGTTATCAATTTTCAATTTCCAAAAAGAGTGGATTGAAATTGTTGAGGAAATGAAAAAGTCGCTACTATTATTTATAACAGTAACGACTTTTATATTTTTGTAATGCGTTACCAAGTGGAGCTTGGCACTACAGAAATACATTATTTCACAATAAACCCATTTCCTATTCCATCATTAGGATTTACAAAAGCCAATTCCCCATCAGGGCTTTCTGCCATCAAAATCATTCCTTGTGATTCGATGCCTTTTAGTTTACGAGGTGCTAAATTAGCCAATAAGACAACTTGCTGTCCAACGATGTCTGCTGGCTTGAAAAATTCAGCGATACCAGAAACGACCGTTCTTTCTTCAAAGCCTAAATCGATGGTTAATTTTAGTAACTTCTTGGTTTTTTTGACCTTTTCAGCTGCTGAAATAGTTCCTGTCCGAATGTCTAATTTTGTAAAATCATCAAAAGAAATCGTTTCTTTAACTGGCGCATATTCTACTCCTTTATTCGCTTTCTCCGCAGCTTCTAGTTTAGCGACCTGTGCTTCAATGACTTCATCAGGAATTTTGGTAAACAAATGATTAGATTTACCAATTTGATGACCATCTGGAATTAATACTTCTCCTTCAGATAATTTATTCAATATATCCATGTATTCGCCCTCATCTTTTAAATGAGGTAAATTTAAAAGGTCTCGAATTTTATCCGACGTAAAGGGTAAAAATGGGCGACAAGCGACACTTAATGCAGTTACCACTTGTAAGGCAGTATTCATCACTACTTTCACAGGCTCTTCATCTATTTTTATCATTTTCCACGGTTCGTTGAACTGTAGTAATTGATTGCCTGTAGAAGAAATTTCCATCAATACTTTTAAAGCTGCTCTAAATTCGTAGGTACGAATATGCTGCCCAAGGTCCTGTAATTTATCATGTAAATCGACTAACTCAGATTCCTGATAAGACATTTCAATCTGATTGGACGAATCTACAATTTGTATATCTTGGTCAATCGTTGGCACAACGCCTTCGTAATATTTATTGGTTAAAACCACTACCCGATTAATGAAATTGGCTAGGTTATTTACCAGCTCGTTATTATTCGATTCTTGGTAGCCTTTCCAAGTAAATTCGCTATCCCGTTGTTCGGGCATGTTTTTAATCATGTTATAGCGCAATTCATCTTCCTTGCCAGGAAATTCTTCCACATATTCATGTACCCAAACTGCCCAGTTTTTAGAAGTGGATAACTTACGACCTTCTAAATTTAAGAACTGATTCGCAGGCACATTTACTGGAATAATATAATCGCCATGTGCTTTCAAAATAGCTGGAAAAATCAAGCAATGGAAAACGATATTATCCTTGCCAATAAAATGGACTAAGGCAGTTTCTTTATCTTTCCAATAAGGCTCCCAATCTTTTCCATTGTCCAATGCCCATTGTTTGGTGGCAGAAATATAGCCAATCGGCGCATCCATCCAAACATATAATTTCTTGCCTTCCGAGCCATCAATTTCTTGAGGAACATCTACCCCCCAATCCAAATCACGCGTCATCGCTCTAGGTTGTAAACCACCGTCTAACCAAGATTTACATTGACCCAAAACATGATTTTTCCAATCTTCTGGATAATGTAATAACTCTCCCTCTAATTTCCCTGTTTCGACCCATTCTCTTAACCAAGCTTCGTATTTGTCTAAAGGCAAATACCAATGCGTGGTTGATTTTAAAACAGGTTTTTCGCCACTCAATGTAGAACGAGGGTCAATTAATTCTGTTGGACTTAAGGTAGAACCACAGTTTTCACATTGGTCTCCATAAGCTTCGGTATGGTTACATTTAGGACAAGTCCCGATAATGTATCTATCTGCTAAAAATTGATTGGCTTCAACATCAAAGTACTGTTCTTTGGTTTGCTCTATGAATTCCCCTTTTTGATTCAGGGTTCTAAAAAATTCTTGCGAAGTTTCATGGTGAATTGGCGCAGAAGTCCGATGATACATATCAAAGGAAATCCCTATTTTTTCGAAAGTTGTTTTAATTAATTCATCGTATTTATCTACAATGGCTTGTGGGGTCGTTCCATCTTTTTTCGCTCGAATCGTAATCGCCGCTCCATGTTCATCCGATCCACAAACGTAGACTACATCTTTTCCATTTAAGCGTAAAAAGCGCACAAAAATATCTGCCGATAAATAAGCTCCTGCCAAGTGACCGATATGTAATGGACCATTTGCATAAGGCAAGGCAGAAGTGACTAAATAACGTTTTGGTTCTTTCATGATGATGTATAATATAGTGTTTGACCACCCTATCTTGAAGGATAGAATTATTAAAGGATTGAAGGATTGGAGCACTCATTATAGCCCAAAACGTTATCCAATGAATTAATAATTCTTGCTTTTTCAAGGATGTGAATAGTATTTCTTTTTTAAGAAATGCAAAAATAGATATAAAAAGTAGTAAAAAATAGAGTAAACAGTATTCTACTACTGTTTATTTTAGGTAGGTCGACATTATGCGTGGATAGCTTGTCCAAAAAATTGGTTTCGGAGGTCTATCCAGTCTATTTGTGAAGTTGTTGAAGGCAATTAATTTCATAATATTAAAAATATACTCCTTATAACGCTAGGTTCGCTCAAATTTTTGATTAATACATAAATTACACGAAATA
>JAFMDF010000239.1 GCA_017857395.1 Bacteroidota bacterium
ACTCCTAAAAAAATGATTTCAGAGAAGGTTATTTTAATGCGGTAGACTTGATATTCAACTACGAATTCCTCGAATTGATTCAAGGAATTCGTAGTTATAAAATGAAAAAATAAAACGCGTATCTTAATCACAATATCTGTGGAAGTTATCGTGGGGAAAAATCTAGTTTGTCACGGATAACTTTCACGGATAGCAACTTCTGCATTTTATCTTTCTTACCCTCTTAATTTTATAATTTTAAACCCGTTTTAAGAATCCCCTCCTTTCCGAATCCAAACATCTCTTTGAGGAAATGGAATCTCTATTCCGCTTTCTCTAAATTTTCGGTCAATTTCAAAGCGTAAATCACTTTTAACATCCTCTATAATTTCAAATTTCTTAGAAAAAAATAATAATTCAAAATCAAGAGACGAATTGCCAAAATCAGTAAATCGAACTAAAGCAGCAGGTCGTTTTAAAATGAAACTATGTGCTCTAGCTGTTTCTAATAATATTTGTTTAACTAAAGCGGTATCCGTTCCATAAGCCACACCAACAGTTACTTTAAATCGGACTTTATCATCATAATGACTCCAGTTTATGACATTATTAACCACCAGTTTAGAATTGGGTACAATGATGGTAATATTATCTCTAGATTCTATAATGGAAGTCCGTAATCCTATCTTTTTTAAACTACCAATGATACCATCAATTTCCACTACTTCTCCAACTTCAATTCCTCTTTCAAATAATAATAATAAGCCAGAAAAAAGGTCATTAAAGGTTTCCTGTAACCCTAATCCAATACCTACTAATAGGGCTGCAAAACCGCCCCAGAAAACAGTCATATTCACTTGCAAATAATGCAATGCGGTTAGAATAGTTATGACATAAACAAAATAACTAATTAATTGATTTACAGCAAATTGAGTCCCTAAATTTATTTTATTTTTTTGGTAATAACCTAGTAAAATTAATTGGGTCAATGCCCAAACAAAAACCCTTCCTAAAGTCAATACGATTAGTATCGTAATCACTTTACTAAGGTTCAAATCAAAAGGGGTATCTGTGTCTGCATGAAAAGTAAATACGGTAGGATTAAACTGGAAATTTTGGAAAAAAAGAAAAGTAGCGAATAAAAAAATAGCAAACCGTACAGATTGGCTAGCTACCCTATTAGAATTTTGTTTGGTAATATCTTCTAGTCGATAAGATTCGGCTTCATCTATCGCTATTTTTTGCTGGTAATAGCGATTGATGCTTTTTACTAAAAATAAATTAATGAGTTTCGCTAATTGTATAATTAACAAACCTCTTAAAATGGAAATCCAACCTATTTTAAAATATCCATTTGGATAAATATCCTTAGAAAAATCAAGTACATCAACTGTACTAATTAAAAAAAATAAAACTAAACAACTGCCTATTAATCGCTTTAAGCGATGATTGGTTGTCTCGTCTAAACTTCCCTTATTCGTATAGTAAGTCAACGTTTTTTTTACCCCAAAAAGGTAAAATAAAAAAGAAAGTAATCCAATACTTATAACCGCTATTACTTCTACTGTTGTGATTCCTCTTCCACTTATGCTAAATAATACCTGATCTAAAAATTCTTCCATTTATCTTTTGTTGCCTGTTGTCAGTTACCAGCTGCCTGTTAAGACGAAACTGGTAACTGGTAACATAAAATCTTAGTATCCAAATTTCTGTACCCAGCAATTTGGCATAAATCCTACTTTTCCTATTTTGTAAGTAGCTCCATATACCCAATCTTTATTCAATAAAGTTTTACGGTGGCCTCTACTTGGAATCCCATCATCGACTAATAATAAAATAACGGCTTCTCTCACATCTGCTGGTCCCCCTACTAAATTTTCATTTCCATCCGTCATTTGGGAGCATTCTCTTTTTACTCTATCCCAAGGCCAAGAACCATCTGAACCATCATGCCCTGTACTACCTCTTGCTTTTTGGTCTAAACCATGTTTTTTAGCTGCATTATAGATACATGGCGCAGGCTTCAGAATTGACAATGGCGGTGTTCTTCTTAATTCCGCAATTAATTCATCACAAACCGCAATAGAACTACCAAATGATTTACCACTTTGAATATCTCTTTTATACTGTTCAACATAAGTAATGTATCCTCCAGGATTAGACCGCATTAGGTTTATTTCATCCATCATTGCCATTTCCTCGCTAGACATATAGGTTGCTGCAATCGGTGCTGGAGACCCGCTAATACGACGATTTTCAGCCCCTGCCCCATAAGCCGTCGGCGCAGAAGAATTATTTCGGCTTGCTATCAATTGAGCAGGAGGCGGCGTATTATTATTATTTTGTACATTTCCTTGAGGATTATCGTAAAAATCATCATAATCTCTTCCGCTATTTTGATTGTTTCCTCTATCTTGAAAGGTATTCCTATTATTGTTATTAGCCCTAGTTCTATTCGTTCGGTTAGCATTAGTTACCGAGTTACGAACTTGATTATTTAGGTCATCATAAGTTGATATTCTGTCACAAGCACAATCCGAAGAAAGGATAACCGACCCTACTGTCAATTCCTCGCCCGGTTGGATTAGATTAATGTTTCTAAATCTTTGTTCTGTATAACCATATAAATCTGCCAAACCACTTATCGTTTCTCCTGCTTTAATCGTATGTCGATTCCCAGATTGTTTAACATAACTATTAGCAGTATAATTAGTGTTAGCGTTATAATTAGAATTATCACTATCGTTATAAGCATAATTGTCGGTGCCTCTATCTACCAAATCGTCCTGATAATAAGTTGCGCTATTATTGGAATAACCTGGGTCTGAAACGACTAATTCTTGACAAGCATATAAGGTAATACCAGTAGAAATATTATTCCATTGCGCTAACTCAAAAGTAGTTACATTATACTTTTTGGATATTCGATACAGATTCTCTCCACTTTGGACAACATGTATACCCGACCTACTATAATTAGGACATTGGGCAGTTAATTGCATCGTGAAAAAGATAAAAAATAGGGTAAATACATTGTTTTTTTTCATAGTAGCTAAATTTATTTACAGTTTTTAAAGGGAAAAATTTTGTTAGTAGGTTTTATTTCATTTTATTAAAGTGCAGCTAAAATATACTTTGAGACAAATTTAATGGGAGGAATTTGGAATAAATTGATAATAAGCGTTAAATATTGGGTTAAAAATACCGCTTTTTAACTACTAATGAAAATTTTATAAGTATTTGGTGCTATAATTATTTTTCCTCACTTTTGCAGCTTCTTTGGAACCAGTATTCCATTATCTATTTGTCATTAATAAAAATATTAATATGAAAGCTTATGTTTTTCCAGGACAAGGTGCCCAATTTGAAGGCATGGGTAAAGATTTATATGAAAATTCAGAGCAAGCGCACAGTCTCTTTGAACAGGCTAACAGTATATTAGGATATCGACTAAGTGATGTCATGTTTGAAGGAAGTGCAGAAGAATTAAAGCAAACAAAAATCACGCAACCTGCTATATTCTTGCACTCCGTAATAAAAGCTACTTTGGCAGGGGATAATTTTCAACCTGATGTAGTAGCTGGTCATTCCCTAGGTGAATTCTCTGCTTTGGTGGCTAACGGCGTTTTATCTTTGGAAGATGGACTAAAATTAGTTCAACAAAGAGCACTAGCCATGCAAAAGGCTTGTGAAGCAGTGGAGAGTACCATGGCAGCTATAGTTGGACTTAAAGATGAAAAAGTAGAAGCTATTTGCGACGGCATAACAGATGAGATAGTTGTTGCTGCTAATTATAACTGCCCAGGGCAATTGGTTATTTCTGGCTCTATTCCAGGTGTAGAAAAAGCGGTAGAACAATTAAAAGAAGCAGGGGCTAGAAGGGCGATTATTTTAAATGTCGGTGGCGCCTTTCATTCTCCTTTAATGGCACCTGCCGAGGCAGAATTAAAAGCAGCAATAGAAAGTACCCCTTTCCAAACACCCAAATGCCCTATCTATCAAAATGTCAATGCTCAAAAAGCAACTGACCCAAAAGTGATTCAGCAGCATCTAATTGCACAATTAACATCTCCTGTTCGTTGGACGCAAACCATGTTAAATATGATTGAAGCTGGCGTAACTGAATTTGTAGAAGTTGGAGGAACGGGGAAAGTAATTAGAGGCATGATCTTACGAGTGAATCGTCGAATGCCTGTGAGTGCTTTATAAGTAGAAGTTAGAAGTCAGACCGTTTATTTCATAAACTGTCAGATGTCAGATAACCTAGAATTAAATGCCTGATGTTCAATTTATTACATTTTTAAAATCTCGATATTTTAAGATTTTATCTTAAAATCAATATTTAGGTGGTCTTTGACCACTATTTCTAATTAATTTAGAAGGAATCGACTTAGTTTGAGTCGGCAGAATGCTGTCAAAGACAGCAATAATATTGATTTGAAGTTGCAAACTTCAAATATCGAACACCAAAAAATTTATCTGTTACCAAATTACGCTTTCAGACAAATTTTAGTAGTTTTTTATCTGTACCCGTCAAATTCATTCGACGGGTACAGATAAAATGAGTAGCATTTTAGTATCTCAATTTTGTGTTATTTTTGACCTCTCTGAGGTCATTCGATAGTATAATTTTTAGCCTTTTTTTATCTGTACCCGTCAAATTCATTCGCCGATACGTGTTAAAATAGAAAGTGCTTCCAAAATCAATCTGGAAGCACTTTCTTATTTAAAGTCTTAATTTTTTATAATGCTTTGTGCGCGCCGTCACAAAATCCATTCGCATTTTTCGTCTGCTTACACGTACAGAAATGTACTGCTTTTGATTCCGCACAAGCCATTACATTTGGTCGGTATTCTGTTCCTTTATGCGCACCATTACAAAAAGGTTGCTTATCAGAAAGGCCACAAGTACACCAAGCATATTTTTTGCCTTCTACCATTTCTATTTTAATAGGGGAGGTTCCAGCGATTTTAGGTAAATCCATTGAGTTAAATATTTTTTAGATTAAAATTTAGTTTTTGTCTTTTAGTAGCGGATAAAAAATAAGTTGAACAATTATTGTTGGATTATCCTGCGGATTTTAAGTCCCTACAGATGTTAACTATTCAAATTGTTTTTTCAGCATTAATTAATTGCTAACTGGTATAACTTCCTTTTTTCAGGAAAGTTTAATTAGCCATCTTATTCAGAATTAGTCTAAATGCATATTAATTTATCCTTCTTCTATAGGATCAGCTTTCAAAGTAAAAGTTCTACTTACTGGATTAATTGGACTATCTACTTTATTGCCAGCTTTGTCTAATAAAGTCAACGTGACTGTATTCTCCCCCATTGGTAAACCTTCGATATAATATGGTTGCCATTTTGCAATAGTATGCGTTTCTCCATTAATTTCTGCCTTTACCGAATAATCTGCACCTAAGTTAGCATTTAATAAGTAAAAATCAAGCATTACTTTATCCGTATTCGCCTTTCCTACATAAGTTCCTTTTGGGCGACTATAAAACAAAGTTGGGTTTGTGATTGGCTCACTTTTTATCATTGTTCCATCTTTCATGGTCGCATTTAAACCAACAAAAGCTGTTGGTGATTTAATACTCTCATGATAAGAACGAGACAAGAAAGCTAATAACTGATGGTCGCCATCTGCCACTTCATGTTCAAATTCATTGACATATTTAGCCGCATAAGGTGCTTTACCTACGATTAAATGAATGTGTTGTCCTTTTCCTGAATTAGCGCACATTTTGGCAGCCGCATCTGGCGTTTGTTGTCCTAATTCGTAGCCTTCTCCACCCACTTCAAAATTGAATTTACCATCCTTATAAAACATAGACTCAATCTCTGCTTTGGAATAATCCTGAGAAGGTTGAAAAGGTGTTAGTGTATATTTAGCCGCAGGCGCCACTACTTTTTCTGGCATTTTTTCTGCTACCTTTTTAGATTCATTTTTACAGCTAAAAAGTAATGCCATCAGGCAACATAGGAGGATTGTAAATCTCATTATTAATAATTTTGATGTTATTGAAAGTAATTTTTGCTTTTAAAATTGTAAAGCTAGTTGAAAGTTTACACTTTCAATAAAAATAATTGTCCTCTGGTCGTCATCTTAAGTACAAGGATTGAAGAAAGCGCTTATTTACTGGTTAGAGCTTTTAGTCCTAACCAGCAAATAATAGAAAAAGCCCTTCTACAATAATAGTAGAAAGGCTTTGATCATTTATAAGAATCAATCTTTTTATCTAAGTGAAAGCTCAATAATTAGTGCATTAACTTCACAAATTGCTCAGAAGTAATTTTCCAATCTGAACCAGTAACTTCTAGGAAGTAATTCCCCTGTACTAATTTTTGTACATCAACCACAGCTGTATTATTCCCTTTTTGAATGGCTAAATCCTGCTCTATCACTACTTGACCATTCCTACTCAAAATAGTCAATTTCGCAGTTTCTCCTTTTCTTCCCCAATCAAAACTAGTCGTCAAATAATCTACTGACGGATTTGGAAATAAGGTTAAGTTAATTTTGTTTAATTCAATATGCTCTAAGGCTGTTAAATTGCCTCCGCAAGGCACGCTATTTTCAAGTACATTTCCAATATAGGCATCTCCTTGTGCACCGAGAATCGTCAATTGATTGCCCACATTGACATTCTTAGAATTAGGTGGGGCAAAAGCATCTGTCCAATTATCAATTAACGTAATTGTTCCTTGGCATTCCAATAGGTTAGTAAAAGCAAACAATGGCACTTCTACCCCCTTTTCGTATTTAAGGTTCTTTGTCCCTTGCGTCACTAAACCGAAAGAAATATAATCAAAATCAGGAGATTCCGCAGGAGATTCCGTTAGGCTATTTCGCTCCCAAATTACCCCTTCTTGTAAATTAAAAATTTGGTCAACGGCTACCCCTTTTGAAGGCGCTTTTAACGTTACTTGTCCTGTACTCGTTAGATTTAAAGGATTTGTAAAAGTAACTTCTGGTATTAAAGAAACCTGATACGTTTTACCATCTTCTAATAAAACTAACTTAAATTTCACTTGTGCAACTAACCCATTAGTGATTAATAATAGGCAGTAAATAAGGAGTGTGTTTTTTAAAGTATTCATTATTTTGATCAACTGATTTTTGAATTTTATTTCTAGTTCGCATCTATATAAACTTCAAATCCAACCTCTCCTTCCATTAAAACTACTCTCCTTAGAAAATTTGAGGTTGATTTTGAAGTTGAGCTTGCACTTGAAATAGTATTTTATCTCGGTATCTGTTCTCTAATAATAAAAATGGTGGACCCGCTTGAATTATTTGGATGTAAGAAAACATTAAAAAAGATGACATCAGGGTCATTTCCACTACCTAAATACACGGAAGAACCTTTCATATCATAGTCTCCCCTATAATAACCAAAACTTACATGATTATAATTAGAATTGATATTTAGTGGGTCGGTAATCACATCAAAGAAGACAGGGTCTCTGTCATTAGCGATTCCGCTATAAATAATTTTTCTATCTGCATTTCCATCACCTGCCCATAATACTAATTTTGATTGAATCGTATCCATAGCGTTTGTACCATAAGCGGCTGTTCCTCCCCCACCAGGTACAGTAAAATCTAAAGGAGCAAAAACACTCGTACTAAAAGGTTGAGCTATTTTAGTCATGACCCCTAAATGATTTCTATGTCTAATAGATAAGAAGTAGTTTCCGCTAGGCAACAGTTCAAAAGCAACAGGAGAAACACCATCTACATCAACAATATCTCCATCTCTTTGAATTAAAGCCGATCTGGAAGCAACAGGAATCGTATCCCCAGCAGTCAATAACTCTAAATAGACCCAATCAACAATAGCATCTGGTCCAACTACACTTAAAACAGCTCCTGGGTTGGCAATTATTTCGTTACCGCCTCCATTTTTAGGAACAAATTGATACGCTCCAATTAATCTTGGCCAAGTTGAATAAGGCTCAATAATCGGCAGTAAATTTAATTTGCGCAAGCTATCATGCATTAAAAGCGTAGTTCTATCATAAGCACCTTCTAGAATGACCCTTGCAGATACTGCTAAGGTATTTTTTACTAAAATAATAGCCATACTAGTATCGCAAGTCAAAGATGGGTCGCAAACTTGATACCAAATCGTATCGTATCCAGCAAAGGAAATAGCAGGCGTATATTGAATACTATCTTGATTTAAGACGATTGCCGTATTACCAGCTTTTGGGCCGTTAATGATGCTCGTAATTAAATTATCTCCATTAGGTTCTATATCATTATCTTGTACATCTATATTCACGGAGATACCAGGAATCGTTGTTGCCTCATCTGGATAAGCTACAGGCGGAATATTATTTGGATCGGTAATAACCACAATTAATAGCGCCGTATCCATCAGCCCTCCTGTATCCGTAATTTTATAAGTAATCGTATCTAGGCCAAGGAAGCCAGTAGGTGCCGTATAATTAACCAAATTACTAGTCACTGTTAGACCGACTCCCTGAGTTGAATTTCCTATAGTCGATACTGTTAATGCATTCCCCTCTATATCTTGGTCATTGGTCAAAACAGTAAGTTGGGCATTCATAGTATCTTTCGCTAAAAAGACCGTGTCGTTGACTGCAATAGGTGCATCATTTATTGGCGTAACAGTAAATAATATCCAAGCAGTTGAGCAACCCATCGACGTATCACAGACGGTATATTGTAAAGAATCTATCCCATTAAAATTGAGTAATGGTGTATAACTAACACTACTATCTCCAAAAATAGTGGCTGTTCCTCCGTTTATCGGCGTCGCAATTGCCGTTAGTTTTAAAGTATCTCCTAGCCCATTTATATCATTATCATTCACCAATACATTAATGGTAGAAAGGCCGCTATCCTCCGCAATAGTCAAAGCATCGTTAACCGCATTTGGTGGTGTGTTGACAAAACCAATGGCAACGATAACCATTCCATTAGCACAAAGATTAGAAGTATCACAAACGGTATAATGAATCGTATCAAGCCCGCTGAAACCAGGTTGTGGTGTATAAATGATAGCATCATTTCCAAGAAGTGTTGCCATTCCGTTAGCAACAGTAGGACTAATTATCATACTAATGATTAAGGTATCATCATCTACATCGGTATCATTTAATAGAGGGAAAACACTAACATTGCTTGTATCTTGTGGAATCACCAAAGTGTCTATATTGGCAATAGGCGCATCATTAACAGGTAAAACCGTAATCGTTACGTTTGCGGTATCACATAAGCCTAAAGTATCGCAAATTTTATAGACAACTACTTGTATCCCCGTAAAGTCAGCAGGAAGAATCACGATAATAGAATCTCCATTTAAGGTATCTGCCATCATGGTTGAACTAATAATCGAAGTGGTAAAGGTATCGCCATCGCCATCTGAATCATTGTCCTGAACATCAACCACAGCATTAATAGCATCTTCATTAATGGTTAAGAAATCATCCATTGCTATAGGTGCTTCATTGACCGATTGTACGGTTACAAATACCGTATCCGTATCACAAGCATTGGAAGTATCACAAACACTATAAATAATTGTGTCTATTCCGAAGAAATTTAATGCAGGTGTATACACTATAAGTGTGTCATCAATTACTGGTGCGGTACCTCCACTCGTTGGTGGGGCAATGACCGTAACAAATAAGGAATCACCCATATCAATATCTGTATCATTAATAGTTACAGGTATTAATACATTACTCATATCTTCTATAATAGTAATAGAATCCGTATTCGCTATTGGCGCATCATTCTTAGGAGCAATTTCGATAACCAGTACGCCAACACTACAAGTATCTTGTGGATCACAAACTTGATAAGCCAATACATCAATCCCATTTACATCAGGCGTTGGCGTATAGGCAATCGTAGAATCAGATATAGTAGTTACTATTCCTTTGCTTGGTATGGTCAAAATCGTTGCTTTCAAGGCATCCCCATCTGCATCGGTATCATTGGCTAGTATATTTATTAAACTAATAGTCGCATCCTCCATAATCCTTAAGGTATCACTATTTGCCATGGGCATATCATTGACGGATTGAACCGTAAGGTATATTTTAGCAGCCGCACAATTATTAAAATCGTCACAAACCCAATATTCAATAGAATCTAATCCATTGAAATCAGTGTCGGGCATGTATTGAATGGAATCATTATTAACGGTTGCATTCACCCCATGAACGGCATCTGTTATAATAATTGTTGTCAATTGGTCTCCTTCTGGATCGGTATCATTCGCTTGCACATCTATGATTTCAAAAAAGGCATCTTCCAAAAGAACCAATGTATCATTAGTCGCAACTGGTCGATCATTAATAGTCATGACAATCATTGCGGTATCACTACAAGTATTCCCATCTGTTACTTCAACTATAATGGTATCCAAATGACTTAAGGTACTAGTCGTAAAAGTAGCAGTGGCACTAGCTGCACCCTGAGGCAAATTATTAACAAAAAATTGGTAAGCAGTTCCACCTCCTGCACTAAAAGTTACTGGCTGTCCTATACCAACAGCGTTATTCATAGCATCTGAAACCAAGGTAGCTAATGGAATAGTATCCACTATCATCGTAATAATTCCAGCCGTATCGACACAACCATTTGCATTTGTAGCTACGACAGTAACTTGGTCAGCATGATTTAAAGTAATTGAGGAGAAGGTAGTTGAAGCAGAAGGACCTTGTTGACTTAAATTATTGACTAAAAATTCATAAGTATCTCCACCTGTTGCCGTGAAAGTAACCATATCACCTTGGCAAATCGTTGTATTATTGGCCGCAATTACCGCTACTGGAATAGTATCAATCGTCACCGTAAAAAAAGCGGATATACTGCTACATGTTTTATTATCTATAATTGCATAAGAAACGTTTACTGTCCCTGCGCTTATTGGTTGTAATACACCACCAGCATTTATCGAAGCACTACCCGTACCATTTGTGACTAACCAAGAAATAACATTTCCTCCATTTCCTCCACTCGGATTAGCGGTTAAAGTAATGCTATCTCCCATACACACTTGATTAAGACCAGTTATTGGACCTGCAACAGGGAGCGTTAAGATAATAATCGTGTGAGCATTAGAAGTATCTTTACAGCCATTAGTATCGGTTACGACTGCCCTAATATTCGCAAATCCATTGCTCACAGCAGTAATTAAACCATCTGAGGCAACCGTTGCTGTCGTCATATCAGAAGTTAACCAAGTTGTATCCGTATAACTTCCAGAACCACCTGAAACGTTAAATGGTAAATAAATCGCATCATTGATACAAATTTCCGTCAATGCTCCAGTAATAATAGGATTTGGTTTCTGATTAACTGTAATTTTTACTGTATCAACAGCAGCCGTGCATTGTATCCCACTTACGGTAGAAGTGTCTATTCTTCTAAACCAAGTATCTACAATAATTGGGCTTGTTGGTGTAAATGTAGAATCCGTTGCCCCAGCAATAGAAACCCAAGTACCGCTAGTAACCCGAGATTCCCAACCGAAAGTTAACATTCCATCAGCCATGGAAGAAATTCCTGTGATAGGATTTGGAATCGAACCTTCACAAATAATTTGGTCTGCGCTTAATACTGTACTAATAGTAATATTATTCACAATAATGTTAACCGTATCAATTGCCACTTCGCATTGGCTAGTACCTAAAGTAGATATATCTATTCGCTGATAAGCACTATCTTCTAATAATAACCCCGGTGCGTAAAAACTATTCGTAGCATTAGGTATTGCTGTAAATCCAACACCCGTTCCATATTCCCAGCGATGGCTAATCACGCCATCTCCCATAGAGGCAATTCCAGATAGTATAGTTGGTGCAAATTCTTGACAAGCAATTTGGTCTAACCCTAACGTCCCTAAATTGGTCAAATTATTAACCACAATTTTAATAGTATCTACTACCACGACGCATTGAATACCATTAAACGTTGAGGTATCAATTCGGCGATACCATATATCTTCCAAAATAGCTGGTGGTGCATAAGTGCTATTGGTTGCATTTGCAATTGGAGACCACGGCATACCAGCAATTTTTGATTCCCAACCGTAAGTAATTGGGCCATCTCCTGTAGATCCTGATCCAGTAATAGTCCCAATTAAGTCACCCGCACAAATCGTATCATTAGGATTGGTTAAATTACCAACAAATCCAAAATTGTTAATCGCAATTTTTATTGGCCCTACTGTATCTATACATATTAATCCTCCCAAATCGGAAGTATCTATTCGCCGATACCAAGTATCTTGCGTAAGCATTGGAGCCGAATAATCAAATCCATTCGCTCCTATAATTGTCGAGTAATTAGCGCCATTATCAATTGAAAATTCCCAACCATAACTAAGCGTTCCATCTGCATTAGCAGCAGTTCCTGATAAAGAACCTGGAGAAACGCCTGAGCAAATAGTCTTATCATTGCCAATAGTACCATTTAGCGTAAAGTTATTTACCTTTATTTTAACCGTATCTACAATCTCCCAACATTTTTTTCCCATTAAACCAACCGTATCTATTCGACGATACCAAGTGTCTGTATTGATAGTAGCTATTGGGGTATAAGTCGAACCTATTGCACCTACGATAGTATTCCAATTGGCACTATCCGTAGATAATTCCCAACCATAGGCTATCAGGTCTCCTCCTGTGCTTGGTGTTCCCGTAATCATATTTGGGATACTTGGACAAATTACTTGGTCAAGGCTAGTTAAAGTACCTTTTGTCGTAAAATCATTCAAGAATATTTTTACCGTATCTATGATTTCAATACAAGCTATACCATTTAAAGTAGAAGTATCTACCCGTCTAAACCAAGTCTCTACAGCAATAG
Organism: Bacteroidota bacterium; assembly: GCA_017857395.1. Classification (GTDB taxonomy): domain Bacteria; phylum Bacteroidota; class Bacteroidia; order Chitinophagales; family Saprospiraceae; genus JAFMDF01. Next base: position 12,837 of record JAFMDF010000239.1, read on the forward strand.
CGCTTGGAGGCATATAAGTGGAATCAGTCGCTCCTGGAATGGGCATCCAAATGCCGCCACCAATTCTAGTTTCCCAACCAAAAGTAAGGACACCATCTGCCATCGAGGAAGTTCCAGCAATAAGGCTAGGTAGTTCTCCCACACAAACAACTTGATCAACGCCTAAGACTGCACTTGCTGTTATATTATTAACGGTTATTTTAAGGGTATCTACTGGAATTTCACATATCTCACCACCAAAATTAGCTATATCAACTCTACGAAACCAAGTATCAACACTAAGTGCCCCAGGATTATAATCTATAGAATCAGTACCTATAATTGGCATAAACAGTCCCGTTCCACTAAGCGCAGATTCCCAGCGATAGGAAGTTGCGCCAACAGAAATACCCGTTCCTGTTAACAAGATAGGCGTATCGTTCCTACAAATAGTCTGATTCGACTGTAAATTTCCAATAATAATGATTTCATTCACTGTTGGCCCAACGAGGCTATCAAGTGGAGAAGTTGAACTCATACAACTTGGCGTATCTCCATTATCGACAATACTGGTTAAATATATTTTTGCTGCATCGCCTGCAAAATGAACCCCTTCTAGTAAACTTAAACTATCTCCACTAGCAACATTAGGAAAGGTCAAACCATTAATCGCTACATCATAAGGCCCCGTTCCAATAGTTGTTGTAAAGGTCACTTTAAAGGTATCACTTTGACAAACCGCAGTAACCCCTGGATTAGTGGCAGCTATTGTACCTGTAGGTCGAGGAATCACATTAATAGGCACACAGGTAGTTTGTGCATCAATCAAGGCTTGTCCACCCTCTGCATCTAGAGGATCCAAAATAGAAGTTGTAATCATTAAGAAGGAATTATCTTCTACAGGATAAGCAAGAATATGATCCGTATTAAAAGTATGTGTAGTTGAACTAATTGTAACAGACTCAACATCGGTTATGTCAGCAGCTCCGCAACTTGCAGGTCCAGAAGTACCTAAATACCAAGTTATTTGTGCCGCTACATCTCCGCCTGGAAAACCAGATGGATCTGGTAAATTATCCAAAGTAAAGACCAAATTGTCTCCTTCACAAAAAGAATAAGTAGTACTGCTAAAAGTAGGGGCACTGAATTGAGCAAATAAATTCCCCTTTCCTAAAAATAGGCTTCCTAAAATAAAAAGGATCATTAATTTTCCTTTAAATTTAATAGGATTATTTTGACTTGAAACAACAGAAAGCCTCCTCTTAATCCTGCTTGGATTAAAAAAAAGGCTTATTAATTGTCTAAATTTCAGAAGTCCTTTGTTTATTAGGTGCGTTCTGTTCATTTTAGAGGATAATTTTGATTCTTATAAATAAAAGACGGTTACTTTAACTAAGTAATTGGTGTTTTTCTTAGATTGAGGATTTGGAAAGCACGCTGATTGGTATAGGTTTTAATGCTAATGGTAGTAAAAACAGGTAGGACTTTCTATTTTTTAAAAGGCATCCCTTATTTTTTAAAAAGAGTCTAATAAAAAATAGCAAGTCTATTAATATTTGTAGCTAAATTGAAAAAAATAATTGATTAACATATTTCTATTGGCCAGTCAATTATCTTAAATTATTAATAAACAACAATAGATATTATTATTTTTTTAATATATAATAAATAACCAAGTCTATGCCAAAAATGACTTTTTTTGTAAATATTGTGACATTCTTTAATAAATTCGTCTTTTAAAGGGGAAGGAAGGAAAATAATAAAAGCAACATCAAGACAATTCTAAAAATTTTCATAGAGATAAAATTTAAAATATATACTTTAGCAAGATATTGAGTAGAAAAAATGGAATCGAAATATTTTCCTAACAGTTAATCAACT
>JAFMDF010000240.1 GCA_017857395.1 Bacteroidota bacterium
TGATTTTTCTTGTAAAAAGTTGGGGAACTTTTTAGCCTCGTTTGCACAGCCTAAATTAAGAGGTAAACATATAGCAAAATTAATTCCTGAAGTACAGGAAGATGGACAATCTTCTTGGGATTTGATTAAAACTATAACTAAAGAAGTATTAGTGCAAGGGAGTTGTTTGCGTGTTTTTCAAAATATTAAAAAAGATAAAACCCTTTTTGAAGCGGAAATAAAAGTAGGTTCGTTTGAGTTAAGTGGAGTGACTTATTTTCAGACAATTATTCGAGATGTATCTGAAAGAAGGAGAGCAGAAATTAATTTGCAGAAAAGCGTTGCAAAATTTAAAGCCTTATTTGAATTTGCTCCTAATGCAATGCTGATTTCCAGAGGTGGGCAGTTTATTCAAATCAATCCAGCTTTTGAAGAAATGTTTGGGTATAATGAAGTGGATTTAACGGATTTAAGCTTAGCAAAATTGACGCATCCGGAAGATAGACAATTACATATAGAACTTGAAAGAGATTTAAAAGAAAAACAGTCACAAAAATATAGTCTTGAAAAGCGTTATGTGAAAAAGGACGGAACATTTTTCTATGGCTTTGTTAATGTTTCTATCATTAAAGGCGAGACAAAAGAATTAGATTATTTCATAACCCAAATTATTGATGTAACAAGACAGAAGAAAGCGGAAGAACAAGTACTTAGCCATCTAACTGAATTGGAGAAAATTAATCAAGAATTAGACCAGTTTGCTCATATTGTTTCACACGATTTAAAAGCGCCATTAAGAGGGATTACTGCTATTGCCAATTTCATAGAAGAAGACATCAACGATGAAAATTATGAGGAGGTACTAGGAAACTTAGGTTTGTTAAAAAATAGAATTGCTCGGATGGATAGTTTAATTACGGGTATCTTGGCTTTTTCCAAAGTGACAAAAGTCATTGACAATAAAGAATATTTAGACCTTCATCAAATTGTTCAAGGGGTCATTGAAATGCTTACTCCCTCGGATAATGTGCAAATAAAAATCTTAAAAATATTGCCTAGTATTTATACTTCTAAAGTAAGTATACAGCAAATTTTTCAAAATCTCCTTTCTAATGCTATCAAGTATAATGACAAAAAAATATGTGAAATTATTATAGATTATCGCTTAGAAGAAAAAGCACATCTTTTTATAGTGGGTGATAATGGCCCTGGTATCCCTTCCAAATTTCACGATCGAATTTTTGATATTTTTCAGACGTTACAACCAAAAGATAGGGTAGATAGTACAGGAGTAGGGCTTGCCATTGTTCGGAAGAGAATTGAAAGTGCTGGTGGTAAAATTTGGGTGGAATCTGAGCTGGGCAAAGGCGCTAAATTTATATTTACGCTGCCCCAATTAAATAATAATTAACTTAAGTGCTACCAGTTAAACCGATATTATTCGCAACTTGGTTTAATTGGCAAAAGTGATTCCTATTACCACCGCGCTTTAGCGATTGCTAAACTAGAAGATTTTGCTGCACTTAAATTAAAAAATAACATAGATCTAGGAGTGGCCTATTTTTGGACATCAGAATATAATAGAGCAGTTAGCCACCTATAAGATGCACTAGAAGCCCCATCACCTATTGCTACCTCTAAAGATTCCGCTACCATTTATTTGACCTTGGGTAATTTTTACTATTACATGAGGAAAAGAAATTTATCTTATCAAAATACACTTAAAGCATTAGCAATAAATTCAGATAAAAGCGACCCGAAAGTGATTGCTGATAGTTATTATGCATATATTGGCTTCAACGAATTTGCCGACTACTTTCAATTTTCTGTGAAGGATAATGGGCCAAGCATTTTCAAAAGGTCTTTAACAATCTTTTCTACAATGGAATCGAATCAACTGGTGTTGGACTTTCCATTGTAGAAAAGATTGTTAAAGACCAAGGGAAAGGAACTATATGGATAGAATCGGAGGAATCAAAAGGAGCGACATTTATTTTTAATTGGCAGAAATAAAACACCCTGTTGTCGTTTTAAAAATGCTAATTGCTTACAAACTAGTTAATTTTTTTCCGCTAAAGTTGAAGATGCCTCATTCTTCCTTACTTTTTAAGGATTTTTACCTTATATTCGTATAAGTAAAATACATATTTGTTGTTCATAAACAAACAACAAATAGGCTACTTATAGATAGTCAGGTAAAAATTGATAATTATCCGCTGCCCTACATCCGTTGCCACTTGTATATATTGATTGGCAACGGATGCATGGCAACGGATTTGACGAGCTAGATTAAATATTAAATAATTTTTTAATATCAATTTTTCATCTGACGCGCTATATTTGATATTTTTAAAGTGGCTAAAAAATCAACAAATACCATGAAAAAAAACACACCTATTATTACCATTTTTTATTGTTGTTTTTTCCTCCTTTCCACCTTTAGTCATCCTATTTTTGCTCAATCAGAATTTAGTGATTATCCTTGGCTAAATGATATTATTGATACAGAAGATTGTTGCCAAAACCAAAGAGTCACGGCTTATCAATCAGGAATTTTTTCTTTTATTTATATTGAAAGAGGCGCTGAATGTGCCTCAAAGGGCAATGAATTATACTTTGAGAATGGTACTTTCTATTGCGCAGATGCGTCGAATTATGATTGTCGAAGCGCTTATAACCTAACCGAAGAGAATGCCACGATTTTATGGGATTGTAGAGGCACGACAAGTGAGCAGATATTTACAATATGCGCTGGAGAATCTGTCTTTCTTCCTGCAGTGCAAGAATTTCCTATTCCTCCATTAGGTCCAACAGGCCCAAATGGCGAACCACCTGTACCATTATGTCAACCAAAACTTTCTTTTATTGACATTGAGCCTGTTGCGGGAAGTATTGCCGATGGACTAAAAGGATTTACGGTTTCGCCAACAGAGACAACAATTTATGAAGTAGTTAGCGGTGGAATTTGTGGTGGACCAGGATCTTCTAACTCCGACGAAATCAGTATTTTTTATGAAGTCATAGTCGAAACAGATGGCGAATGTATAGTCATCCCTGATACATGTAAAGCTTTAGCAGCCTTAAACATCAATCCAAGTTTCTGTGAGCAATGCATTAGTGAAGTCGCCACTTATACTTATGAAGGCGAAACCTATTTAGTAACACTCGCTGATAATGAGAACTGTGCCGATGCAATTACTACGGTGATGCATTGTGATTCGACGGTCGCTTTTTGCTATGATGGCGGTATTGCAGGCTTTGCCCAATGTGAGAAATTCTTTGCAGAAGCAAAATTATTAGAAGTCATCTGGTCTATAAAAACGGATTGTCAAGTAGTCGAACCTAAAGATTGTTTACCTTTAGAAGCCTTAAATATTAATCCTAGTTTTTGTGAATCTTGTATTGGTGAAGTCTCCATTTACGAATATCAAAAAGCACAATATTTAGTAACGATAGAAGATAATCCGCTTTGTTCTGATGGAATTACGACCGTTACGAATTGTGATTCTACCTTTGCCTTTTGTTATGATGGTGGAATTGTTGGATTCAGTCAATGCAATGACTTTTTCAAAGAAGCCATATTAATAGAAACACTTTGGTCAAGAGCAAAAGATTGTGAAGTAGACAACATAAAAGTAGCTGCCCCCTGTACAGATTTAGAAGGCGTAGATTTTGGTCTCTGTGAAGCAGTAATGGGCGTAGGGATTGTTAAAGGGAAATGTACCATCATTAGTGGTTGTTTGGATTTTATGATAAAAGGAGTGGATTATTCCAAAGCTATTTTTCCCACAGTAGAAATTTGCGAACAGACCTGCAATGGAAATGGTGGCAATGGCAGTACGCCCGAAATGTTTGAAACGTTTCCTTGGTTAGCAGCTATTATTGATGTAGACGATTGTAAAGGCACCACCGTAGAAGTTTATGATTTAGGCGCTTTTAGCTTCTTGTTTGTACAAACCGAAACATCAGGCGAACTCTATTTCGAAAATGGCGGTTTTTACTGCATGGAATTACCTAATTACGATTGCCGAGCTTTATATAATCTAATCCCTGACCAAATTACGGATAAGTGGACTTGTGGTGAACCGAGTGGTCCATCAGGCCCTTCTAGTCCAATTAGTGGTGGCAATTTAATTCAAAATAATGAGGTGGGTAATTTGCGCATGAAGGCTTTTCCAAATCCTACGACTGGTTTGGTAAATGTGCAGTTAAATCCTACCGTTGCTGACCAAACGGTTCGTGTTTTTGATTTATATGGTCGATTGGTGCAGGAATTGACGACTGATGCTACTACCATTTCTTTTGATTTAGCTGGGGAGGATGCTGGCGTTTATTTGATAGAGACTTGGAATGGTGATGTGCGAGAAGTGGTGAAGGTTGTAAAACAGTAATCTCCTTTTGTCTGTATTAAAAAAGGGTTATAATCTGAGCGGTTATAACCCTTTTTTAATAAGAAACGACGTACGGGAAATCTTCTACCCCAACAACTCCAACAAATGAACACACTTAATAAACTCCCGATTAGTTCCCTCAATTTCCGTCTGTCCAGCCGTACGATAGAACTGAATGCGTAGTCGTCGCAAACTACCTTCCAAGTACCGCAAAGACAAAATCAAAAAGTGTAAATACTGATAACGTTCTATATCCGAAGTTTGTAAAGAAGCCAAACGACGAGTACGCAAATGTTGCCCATTCACAAAGTGGTCGTATAAATCAAAAAACTCTTTGACGGTATAACCTTGGAAAGCTTTTAGTCGCCGCAAAGCAACTTTGGTCGCCTCTTCGGGGCTGAAATCCTCAATAGAATCTAGGACATCAGGACTTTGGAAATATTCTCTGATATACGATTGTAAATTATCTCGCTTGACCTTTTCATCCGTTTTAGGCAATAAGGAAAACTCCAAAAACTGTCTCGCAAAATAAGCCGCCCGTTTACTCACATCATCAGGCGCATCGGTATAAGCGAAATATTGTCGAATCAAATCTTGCATCGTCAATAATCTATCTCTGCTTGGTTTATGAATGTTATCTAAGTAGGTTCGGTTGACTTTTTCAGGCGCATAATCATATTCGACCACTTCTACCCTTGACCAGAAATCAGCAGTAAAAGGTTCATCGTCTTGGCGATACATCGAACCTAAATTAGCAGCCGCACATAGTAGAATATTATCACCAATTGGATAACGAGTCCCATCTGGTGCTTCAAAGATATTACTGCCTGCAAAGAATGGATTTAAGGATTTTCGCAAAGCTTCTGGCCATTCTTTGACCTCTTCGATATTGACTAAACTATAAGGCGTAGTAATTGCTTTGGTAAATCCAGCGGGTGTTTGATAAGGGCCAAACTCGCCAAATTTTATCGCAGTTACTAAACTATTCTTTGTCTGCCATTTATCCGCTGCATGCTCAAAATACTCTCGATTCATAGTCGCAGCAATGAATTTTAAAAACGCAGATTTCCCTGTACTTGGTGGGCCAGATAATAAAATCAAGCCTGCCCCATTCACCAATTGCAATTTAGCTTTGACGATAAATTCTTGCATTTTTTCTTGGAAGTAAGGTGTTTCATCAATAAATTCTGGTGATATGGTAGGGACATTTCTCGTTCGAGTACGCTCTAAATGTTCTCGGTATTTTTTCTCCAAGCCACAACGCAATCCTTTTTGGGCAATCGTTGTCGATGGCAATAAGGCATTCAAACTATCCTTTTCAAATTGCGGAAAATTCTTCGCTTTATTTTTACCAATAGCAATCAACCATAAAGCATTAATAAATTCATAAGAATGGTCTGCTGAACTATAAATTTCATAAGCAGCAGCAAAGTCATCATATTCTGTTTCCTTAATCTCAAAAGCTCGTCCTGCTTTTAAATTATCGGTCGTGGAGGGTCGATAAACTTGTAAATCGGTATCTCTGATAAACGTAATTAGGTAAATACCACTACTTCCCTTTTTCTCAATAATATCCATCTCCCAATTAGGGTAATTACGGATATTAGAGTCCATGTCCACATACAAATCGGGGTCGTTTTGGATATAAGCATATTTACCCTCATAGGCGACCATTTTTTCTAAATCTGCCCGATTTCTTTCCAGTATCTTTCGCTCTAATCTTCGACGCAAATCAATCGCCAATCGAATGTCTTGAAAAGTCCGTTCGACTTTTAGAATATCTCTTAATAATTGTTTGTAAGTCGCATTATTAGACAATTCCAAATCTGCAAAACCACCCGAGTGATTTTGTACAAAAAAGTCAATACTCGTTCGGACCATTCCAGCTAATTGCTGTTTAGCCGCATTCTTTTCTGCTTCTTTCTTCTCTATTTCTGCTCTTAATTCTGCCTTTCTTTGGGCAACTGCTTCGTATAGCCGCTTTTGAATACCAGCAGGAGAAAGGCTTCTTTCTTTTGCAATATTTTGTAGAATAAAGGGCTGTTTTAATAAAGACATCAATTCCAAAGCAGCAGGATGCGTACTAATTAGAATTTCCAATTGCCTTGGGTCATGCGTATTACTAATGGCGGTTTCAATTTGCTTGATTTCGCCTGTAATAAATGTTTGTAAAGCCGTTCCATCTTTAGCAATTTGCTCCGAAAACGTATGGTCTAATTCTTCTTGAATGGTTTTGAATTCGGTAAAAACCGTAGCTCGATTTTCTGCAAGCATCCCCAATAATTCCTCATTGAATTGTCGGACGGTATTTAGTACTTCTCGATAACCATCAGGGTCGGTCATTCGCTGAATCTTTAGCTGAAACGCCTTTGTTTCTGCTAAAATGATGGCTGCCCGTGATTCTTCTACTAAATTTCTAACCCGTTTTTCCGCAGGACCAATGATGGTATTAATCGTCGATTGCAACCGTTGTCCTACTAAAAAGACGCCTTCTTTTTCAGCCGCCGTACTCAACTCTTCTGCAATATTCTGTCGAGCAATCGCGATCTGATTTTGGATTTTTAATAGTTCTTCGTAGCTATTGCCCGCTTCGACTAATTTATGTTCTACATTGCTTTCAAAATCATATTTAGCCCCTTCAAAAGCTTTAGGCAATAAGCGTTTTTTGGCTCGTTTAGTCTTTTCTTCCGTGACAATTCTAGCGAATATTTTTTGGGTAAATAGACTTTGCCCTTTAAATAAATGAGATAAATTACCTAAGACGGTTGCCAAATTCCGTTGCTCATACGGAATCTCTAGTTCAATCACATTGGTCGATACTTTTACCAATTTATTCTCACTCAATTCTTTCACCAATAAATCCCCCGATTGGTCTAAATCATACCCTGGCGCATAAGCCCCAAAACGAGCGACTTCAATTGGATGGTCGGTCGTAATATCTAACACTATCACTTCTCCACTTAAATTCTGCACAAAAGCAGTACACAAATTTTCATCTACGCGCATCCATTGCATGGCTTCTGGCAAGACCACTTTTTTCGGCCATTTATGCGGGACAATCGAACGATGTGTATTAATAATCGTCATTTCCTGTTCATTGCTCAAAGCAACAATAATATTACTATCCGAATGCAAGACTTGGAAGCAATCATTCACTAGCGGTACTTTGAGTAAATTATCGGTATTATCCAGTAAACTATCAATGGCAATTTCGCCTAAAGTATGGTATAATTTATAACGGTCAGTCGTCCGAACTTCCGTATCACCTGTAGTATCAAAAAAGGATTTGATATCTTCTGAACGAAAAACTAAAGCTTGTTCGAAGGTCGCTACATCATGCGTTCGGGTAATCGTCCATTTATTAGGTGGTAGCAGCTTATTTTCTGCATCTTTCGTTTCCAAAATAACTGCAATACCATTTCTTTTATTCAATGGCGTGATAATCAAATTATCCTTGGGCGTAATATGGATGTAGCCCAATTGCAGCTTTTGTTGAATTAGGATATAATCTTCTAAGAACTGATAGAAATTAGTAAAGTATTGGGTAATTTGAGTAGCAATTTCCGCAGTACCTTTAATATCATATTGATTTAAAAAAGCTTTAGTAGCACCTTTAGTAGCTTCAAAACCAAATTTTATTTTTAACCCATTGGTTAAATCATTTTGTCCTGCGATGAGCGTCGCTTCCAATATTTTTTTAAAATCCCTATCATTTTTTGCCTTATAAATATTCAATCCTCGCAAATTACTAATCACCGCATCAGCACCAGACATATCTGCGGTCTTATATTCATCAGGCAAATAATGGTCAACATCGACCAATTTTCCTTCCGCATCATAAAAACTAAGATTTGGGCTGTCTTTATATTCTACTACAATAATGTCTTTTTCGGCAGTTTCTCCAGCTAAGACATGGACTTTATAAATTTCTAATCCTTGGACGTGAATATGGGTATCCCGTTCAAAGTGATTGGATGATTTTTGGTAGGTAAATTGGTCAGCAATAGCCGCAGTTTTCTTGGTTGCTTTTGGATTCATTGTCATATTAAGTGGTTTTAAGTTATCGTGTCCACAATATATTCGTTTTGTTAGCAGGTTTGTTACTTTTTTCGATAATTCTAGTAAGAAATTGGATGAAAATTATTCCCGAACATTCAATTTAGGACGACCGTAGCTTGGACATTCTTGTCCGAGTAATGTATAGTCCAAATTTCCCCACGAATTTTGATTTCCCCACGAATTTCTATAGATAGTCAGATAAAAAGTTAGTAGTTATCCGCTGCCTTACATCCGTTGCCAATCAATACATGCAAGTTGGCAACGGATGTAAGGCAACGGATTTGACGAGCTAGATAATTTATTAAATAGTTTTAAATATCAACTTTTTATCTAACACTCTATAATACCACAGATGAATTTATCGTAACTTATCCGAGAATAATGGGGCTCCCGCAGGAATGCCTAAGCTACGGTTTTATCTTTTTATCGAAAACACAAATGACAAACTATATTTTTACTTATCTTGCTCCTAACAAATTAGCTGGATTAATAAACAATAGCACTAAAAAAGAGAAAATGAGCCAAAGCAAAGCGGATAAAATTCGTACAAATATAGAAAATTGGACAACCTCCATTTTTACAATTCTAGGGCGTTTCTTCATTGCCGTTTTAGTCCTAGCAGTATTTACAATGGTTTATAAAGGGCTAAGCAATGACCATTATTTAATCCAAGCTTTTCAAGTGCCTTTCTTTATCAAAAAGTAGCTGAAATAACGCCTGATGGTATCGACAAATATATGTCTTTAGCAGGAGCCTATATGCTAATGGGAAAAAGAGACAAAATGTTAGAATATGCGCACAAAGCACTTGAAATTGAATCCAATAATTCCGTGGTATTATCAAGTGTAATTACTATATCATATATGGAGAATAAATACGAAGAAGCACTCAATTATTTAGAAGCCCTTAGAACTATTCCTAATGATGCCAGAGACAATAGACGCGATAAGAAGCAACAAGGTTTATACTTCTTAGTAAAGTGTAGTTATTCTCTTCATAAATACGAACAAGCAGAAACTTTAGCAAAGGAATGCATAGCAGTAAACCCTAATAGTTCCTTCCCTTATGCTACATTGGCAGAAACTTATAGTCTAATGGGCAAAGATGAAGCGTTTTATGAGGCATTAGAGGATGCGTTGAAACGTGGAATACTTGCTAAAACATTAATAGAAGATGCACCTTATCAGCGCTTTTTAAAGAAGAAACGCTTTAAGGATTTATTGAAGAAATATGAGCAAAAGACAGCACCTTTAGACCAAATAGCTAAGAATTAAAATAATCGGATTTTTACTTGTTTCCGTCTAAAAAAATATACTTTTTAGCAATTCCTTCGTAAATAGCCCTATGACTAGAAAAACCAAACATACAAACAGCGAACAGCCGCCTACCTTCGGTAAGCCCTTACCACCCAATCTCCAACGATTCTGGGAAGAATTACAACGCAAATATTATCCAGAAAAATATGGATTAATAGATTTTGTTCCTGAAACAGAAGCAGATAATTATTGGCGTTGGGGAATTAAAATATTTAACTATAAATCACCAATCAAAGCAAGTTATCGAAAACAATTTGATGCGATTAAGCCCTTTGAAGATTTTGTAGGTAATGATGATTTAAAGATTATCTTTCATGATGGTTATCGACATTCTACGCTCTTATGGACGCAATTAGAAAATACGATTCAGCCAAATGGATTTTATATTCCAAAAGGAGAAATTGCTCGATTAGAAAAAGAGCATATTGAGCCCTATTTATTATACTTAAAATTATTGAAAGAAGCCTTTCCCACCATTCAATTATTAAAAGCAATAAAAAGAGGTAAATCAGAATTGGGAATGAAAGAAACGCTTTTACCTTTGGTTGGCGTATGGCAATACTTTCAATTTTACGCTAAATTTTTAAAGGATGTAAAAGCTAAGAATATCAAAGGGTTTAAGGAAATTACTAAGGTTTTAGCCCAAACAATTTCGGCAGCTAATTTTAATCAAAAATTGCCTTCTGAACAGATTTGGGCCTTGCTACAGTCAGAGTTTCAAGTCTATTATTTTAATGGGATGACGGCTGTAGAACAAGAAACTTTGGTCAAAAATGCCCATCAATCTGTACAAGATTATTGGACGATTTATAAGGACTCTGTGCGATTTATTGTGGAAAATGGTTATCCTGCCATTTCAAAACGGTCGATTGGGAATCGCAAGATGATTTATTCAGGAAAAGACACTGCAAAAGCCTTTTATAATTTATTCCTAGAAGAATTAGAATGGGTGAAAATTCAAGAAATAATTGACCCGCAATTTGAAAATAAATATACCGCTTTACCTTTAGATAATACCCGTTGGAAATTTAGAACAGATAGAGTACAAGATACTGCCACCGCCATGAAACAAGGGATTGGCGATAAATCTATTTTAGATAGAATTAAAGAAAATTCAACGGCAACAGTCGAACTAAAAAAGCCACTTTTTACACGTCCATCCAAAGATTGGTTATCAACAGAAGGTCAAAAATGGTATGATTTCACGATTGAAGAACGAAAAGAATTATTAGTTTCTGCGGAGAATGATTTAAATCATTTTCAACAAGATGAAGTAGCCAGTAATGCCCAGAAAAGATGGAATGTTTATTTAGAAAGTTTTGCCAATCAAATATTTAGTCCTTTTTTCTATTGGACAAGTGTAGAAGATAACCTAGTTCCCCAATGGAATGTATTACCCACTAAAAAAGCACATGAATTAAGCAAAGCTTTCGAGGAGACACTATCAATTGAAATAAAAGAAAAAGCCAAACTAGAAAAGTATATTACCTATTTATACACAAAAAAGACCTTAGCCAAAACCCAAGAATTTGTTGACCAAATCAAACCATTTCGATTTGACCACTTGCAACAACAATGGGATAAAGCGGCCAAAGCGCAGTTATTATCTATCCGACATAAAGGAGCATATCGCCTACGTAGAATGGAAGAATTTGGAATGCTAAAAAGCAATAAAGCACCTGATAAAAAACTAGAAGTATGGTTGGATGAATTATTATCAATAGAAAAAGAAGTGGGTCCCTATATTCCTTTTGTCCAACAAGCATTTTTGATGGCATTGCCCAGTAAAACGTCGGTAGAATTTGACCCCTATCGGCACAGTCATGATGGGATTGAATTTGATCCAGAGACCACTCAAGACCAACATAAATGGTTGCGAGGAGAAGTCATGAAATCTTTACGGGTACGATCTGGCAAAGCAGATGCAGAACAAGTGAATGCTTTTGCACTCGATTTTTCGGGTTCAATGCGGCACAAAAGAATGCGAAATTTATTTAAGATTTTGTATTTAATGGTGTTAGGATTAGAAGACCGAAAATCTTATGATGCCTTTCATTTTTTCGGGACTGATTTTATTGAAACAGTTAATTTTTCTAATGACTACACCAATAAATCCTTGTTATTTCGAGTATTAAAACAGATTGCCCGAATAGATTATGAAGGCGTTCGATATGGCGGAATTGGCGGAACAAATATGAGCCAAGGAATCATTGGTTGCCATGACCGAATTAAGGTCTTTGCCAAAAAACTAAAAGAAAAATATCCAAAGCGATTTTTCTTAAAATCTATCTTTGTCATTACCGATGGGGAACCTTCTTTAGGGATACATATTCCCGAAGCATTAAACCTCGTCATTAATAAGAAACGAAAGGATGGTAATATTGCGATTAAAGGCATTTATTTAAGACCAGAAGATGAAAAATTTGCTTCTTTTATGGAGCGTATTTTTGGAAAAGACCAATTTGTGGAAACCGATGATTTTGCCGAAGCCATCAATCGTTTAGTTTTCATTATGACCCAAACTTATAAACAACAACGAATTAACTTAAGACAACAAAAAATCAAAGAAAAATATGAAAGAAGCCGCAATCTCTATCAATAAACCCCTTCCGTCTCCTATCAAAAAAATTGGGTCAATGATTTGCACTTATATGCAAGCCTTTGGCGATTTAGTCGTGATATGGGGAACAAAAGGAGAAATCCGTGCCTTTACTAAAGCCAGTTTAACAAGTGGCAAAGTAGCAGATTATCAAGTATTTGGGAAGAACGTCCAACAAGTTTTTATGCCCAAAAACCATGAATTAATTATTTTACAAACAGAAAAAGGTATCATCGTTCGAGATTACCAAAATCAAACCGTCAAAGATGCAGCGAATTGGGCAGATTTTTTTATAGAACCCCATACGTATAATTTTTATCGCCAAAACGAGCGAGGCAATTGGTTTAATATTGAAGGCAATAAATTAGCGGTGCCTATTTTTTTATTAGGCAATGTATTGGTGTCTTTAGTTGGTAAAAAAAGCAAAAAATCACTAGCCTTCAAAGGCGTCAATTTATTGGTTAGCCCCAATTTAAAATTGATACAAGCAGGAAAAGTGGTGTTTGATAATCAGCTGAATCCAATTAGTGTTTTTGGAGAGAAAGTTACGGGCTTAGGCAAGAAGAATATTGAATTTGGGGATGGTACTATTTTACAAGAAGTCTTGACAGGATTTAAAACGTCTACTTTTGTAAACGAACAAACTTTACAGCCCTTTTTAATCAACGACGAGCAAATTACACAGCATGTAAAAACGGTTGTTAAAGATAATAAGCGCTATGAAGTTTTCAAGACCGCTACTAATGAATATGTACTTGCAGGATTGACGAAGGAATGCCTAAAATGCGATAGAGAAATTGTAAAAATTGATTTCAATTCCTACCTCAAAATGGGTAACCAAGAATTGGTGAAATGCATAGGAAAAAGCGGTCGTCGATATATGGATTTGCAGACACAAACGGCTTATTCCTTAAAAGAAGTGAGTGACGAAACCATTACTTTTATTGATTTAGAATTATTAAACGTAGATGGTGCGTTTTTGCGAAGTATGGCAACTGCCACCGACCGATTTGTATTCAATGAAACCGACAAAGTCATTTTTACCTTAAATAATGGCACTATTCGACCGAATGCAGTATCTGAACCAGCTTATTTTAGCGAACATTTAGGCATAGCAGATATTAAAGGAGCGCAAAAGTATTTTCATAAAAAGAAAAAGGAACTTCTCCAATTAGATGCCGAGCAAATAGAAATTGAAACCATACTGACTCAAAAAGACAATCATAAATTACTAAATGCCCTATCGACCAAAGGAGAAAAAATAGTACTAGATATCCGCAAAGGATTTGACCACTTAGAACGAGCTTATGCTAACGGGCAAGCGGTGACAGAAGTCTACGAATATCCTCGAAATGTAGGTCGAAAAATGCTACAAAATGCAGCTTTAAATACGCTAGGCGGTACAGAAAAAAGAGTCATAGATTTAAACGCCAATCAATTAACCATTTTTTCCTTACCTGAAAAATTATCTGCTGACCCTGCTGGTATTTCGCCTTCTTTATACCAAGGCAATCCGTTAATTGAACTAGATTTTAAACATCCAATTAAACTAATGGGAGAAGCTTTTTTTAAAGGTACTTTTTTACCTTATCACGATACGCCCAAGGAAGTTTTAATTTTAGAACAAAATAACCAACCACTTCCTTTAGAAGGCAATGGGCATAAAATGGAATTAGCGACCGCTTTTGTTTATAATACCAAAGCAGATAAATACTACATCGGAGATAATCGTATGATTGGGGCAAAAACACTAAAGGAAGACGGACAAGAAGGACAAGTCTTATTTGCGTTCCAAAGAAAATCGACTTGGATTCCTTTTAATGAAACTGCTTTGCCCGTTACCCAAAATGTGGTCAAAGTCAATACGCCTGGTGATTGGGATTATTTGCTTTTTGAAGTGAAAGATGTGGATAACACTTTAAAATTTATGGTGGTAGAAAAGCAAGCACCACATCGGGTTTTGGTGGAGCGAAAGAAGGGAAAAGAGCAGCCTAAGTTATTGGATAAAAAGGCGGTATTGCCTTTGAAATTGCCGAAGGAGTTGTCTCAATTCACTAAGTTTTTTGTGGATGACCCTGGGTATTTGAAGGAGATATAAATTTACAATAGTATCACTCTCAAAAAAGTGATATAAAATCAATTTATTCATTTTAAAGTTAAATATTATAAAAAACAAATAACCCTTTTGGTTATATTAAAAATAAGCAAAAAAATAAAAAAAGTATTAATATAGTCTGATATAGGCTGTGCAAACGAGGAAAAAAAAATCCCCGTATTTTTGAGTTATGCA
>JAFMDF010000241.1 GCA_017857395.1 Bacteroidota bacterium
TTGCATAACTCAAAAATACGGGGATTTTTTTTTCCTCGTTTGCACAGCCTATGATAAATATATTTAAAACCATCACTAAAAAATTCAAAAGTTAAGCGGTATAACTCTCCATCCGTTACATTAGGAATACGAATGGAAGTTGCACAGTCAAATTCACAAGATTGTAGTAAATGATAACTTTCATCCGAGATTCTGACTTTAATTTTAGCTATATCTAAGCCACTTACGACTAGTTCATTGTCGATGGTTTGGATACTGATGCCTTCACAATAGGTACTTACTGGCTCAATAATAGTTATGGTCTGTATACAAGTAGCCGTCAAACCACAAGCATCCGTCGCCGTCCAAGTTCTTGTAAAAAATCCCGTACAATTATTGAGGTTGGATTCATCATCTACAAAAGTTAAAGTTAGTTCATTATTGTTACTACAAGCATCTGTAACACTTGGAATCGGCAAATCATTTTCTCCTCTAGGCGCATCACAAGCAATCGTCACATCTAAGTTAGGACAATTCAAAACAGGTGCTTCGTTGGTAATTGTAATGGTTTGCACACAAGTAGCCGTCTCTGAACAAGTATCCGTAGCTGTATACGTTCGGATAATAACGCCTGAGTGCCCACAAGCATCTAAGCCACTCATATCATCCTGATAAGTCAAGGTGATTTCAGCAACACTTCCACAATCAGAAGTAACAGAAGGTTTCGGAATTTCATCAAGAGAAGTGGTACAAGAAATCGTAACATCTAAATTATTACAATCTAGAATAGGTGCAGCTAAAAGTAATGAAGTAGAAAAAAGGGTTAAAAAAGAAAATAGAACGCATAAACGTTTCCATTTCAAGTTCACAGTCAAGGTGTTCATCTAAGTTGTTTTTGTTTATAAAAATTGCAAAGAGGGGACAACTAAATCATAGAGATTTAATGCATAAAAATGGTTTTAATCAGAAGTGGTAATAAACAGGATGGAATAAAGTAATAAAGGGGGGGAAATATTTAATACGTAGGTATTGATTGCAATATATGGATTTAAATAGCCATATCCAATAATCCGTACGTTAAGATGTGAATCTGCTCTACCTAAACGAACAAACGGCTAACCTTCCTTGAAAGATTAGCCGTTTGTGATTTGGCAAAATGATATTTTAAACCAAGGAATGTTTCCTTGAAGTTTCTCAAAAAAAAATTACTAAAATCAATTCAAAGAAAACTGCAATACTTGATTTTCAGTATTCGTAAACATCAATTCTGTAATATAAGGCGTCATATAATCTGCCAATGGAAATTCAGAAATTAATTCCAATACTTCAAATTCAGATTCTGCGACAAAAATCGCCCATAACATAGAGCGATCCATTGCTAAAGAATACGATTTTATCTTGCCTTTCGCCAACATTTTATTGACTGCACTTCTTTGTTTGGGGACTAAAGCAATGAGTTTTTCATCAAATACTTCTGGTAACTCCAACTCAACCATAAACTGCTTTTTCATGTTTGCTTGTTTTGTAGTCATTTGAAAATGATTAGCAAGAAAATATTGGTAAACTTGATTTATCCTTTAACCAGGTTACCTTTACACCTTGTTTCCTTTCAAAAAAACTAAATGACCAAATTCATCTAATCTTACAACCTCAATTTATACTATACAAACGAAATACCATAACGTTTAGTTCTGCCGATATGACAGTTTAAGGATAATTTAACGGCGATTTAGTCAGGTATTTATCATTTTTTAATTTTCGTTGGCTATTTTTGTCCAAATCTTAAATTAACACCAAATAATTGTAAAATGACCATTAATATCCGAAAGGCAACGGCTGAAGATTTACCCGATATTTATAACTTAGTCAAATCTTTGGCGATTTACGAAAAGGCAGAAGCCGAGGTAACAGCAACAATTGAAGATTACCAAAATGATTTTGCCGCTGGTATTTTTCAAGCGCATGTCGCCGAAACGGATGGAAAAGTTATCGGCATGGTACTTTATTATATGAATTATTCTACTTGGAAAGGTCGAATGTTGTATTTAGAAGATTTTGTAGTCTACGAGGAATATCGACGCTTCGGTGTTGGGCAATTATTATGGAATGAATTGGCAGAAGAGGCCAAACGACAAGGCGCCAGACTACTCAAATGGCAAGTATTGGATTGGAATGAACCCGCTATTAAATTTTATAAAAAGAATAAAGCAACCATTGAAAAAGAATGGTATAATGGGAAGCTATTTTTCTGAACGATGAATGATGAATTGTGCTTTGAACGATGATTGCAACGAAATCCTGATTTTTATTGGGAATAAAAGATAAATGATGAATTAATGCTAAAATTTGAACAATACTTAGAGCAATTTACCAACACGATTAATTTAACCGATTTCTTTCTCGGTTTTTTGTTAACCGCCTTGCTTGCTACCTTAATTCGTTGGTTTTATGTCAATTTTGGAGACGCTGTTTCTAATCGAAAACGATTTGCGAATAATTTCCTGCCGCTAGCATTGGTGACGATGTTAATTATTACTATTGTTAAGTCTTCTTTGGCTTTGTCTTTGGGGCTAGTTGGTGCATTGTCAATTGTACGTTTTCGAGCGGCTATCAAAGACCCAGAGGAGTTGACTTATTTGTTTATGACTATTGGCTTAGGCTTAGCTATGGGAGCGAACCAATTTATGATGGGTTTAATTGCCATTCCATTAATTCTCTTGATTTTATGGGCGCATAAACGCATGAATGGACCGCTGAATGCACATGCAAAAGATGGGTTGTTTATCAATATTCAAACAGATACCAATGATTTACAAGCGGTTACCAAATTATTAACGACTCATTTACCGCAAGTGGAATTGAAGCGTATGGACAATACTTCCGATGGTTTGGACTTATCTTTTTTATGTAAAGTCGAAAATTTAGGACAGATGGAGAAAGTAAGTAATGCCATACAAGGATTATCTGGGCAAACTCGGTTTTCGATGATTGAACAACCTGAGGTGTTTTAGGAAATTTTAAAGGCATTCTCCAAACCGATGTTCTCCGTCTCCAGACGGAGAAAAAACATCTCGTCGTCTCCAGACGACGGTAAAATACAGCCAATCTTTTCACAGTCGTCTGGAGACGACGAGATATTCATTTCAAGTCTGGAGACTAGAAAAATCGGATAGTAAGTCATGTTAATACACCAAAAATCTGATATAAATACAAATAGTACGAAAAGAAAAATTCCTTTTTGGGCTATTCTTTTAGTCGGCATAATAGCCGTCATAGCGCTTGACGCATTAACCTCAAAACCTAGTATTCCAAAGATTAAAAATACCATTACTGCAAATACTTCCAGTAAATTCAACGCCAAAAACACAAGCACTTTCCAACCAGATATTCTAAAAATTCAAGTCACCGACCAAACCAAAAATAAATTAGTTCAACAAACTAAGGCAGCTTTTAAAGAAGGGATATTAATTGCTACGGACGAGCATTGGGTCAAGGGCGAAATTACTTCTACTAAAGCCGACAAAACATTGCCTGTAAAATTGCGCTTGAAAGGGGATTGGTTAGACCATTTGCGAGGTAATAAATGGTCTTTTCGTATTCGAGCAAAAACAGATTATGCTTGGAATCGGCTCGTCACTTTCTCCGTTCAAAATCCTGCAACTCGGTCTTATTTAGATGAATGGTTATTTCATCAATTTTTAGAAAAAGCAGATATTTTATCGCCTCGCTACGATTTCATTGAGTTGTATTTAAATGAAAAATCTTTAGGTGTCTATGCTTATGAGGAACATTTTGACAAACAATTAGCAGAATATAAAAAACGCCGAGAAGGGCCAATTATCAAATTAACCGAAGATTTAGTTTGGCAAGGTCATCTCAGACAGGTGCATGAATTAGGAGAAAAAAATCACCTTACTGGTCGAGAAGATGCTGCTTATGATGCCGCCGAAATTCGCCCATTTAAAGAAGGGCGTACCCAAGAAAATCCAACTTTAGCCAAGAATTTCCAAGCTGCTCAAACGCTTTTACATCAATTAAAATTTAAACAAAAAGCACCTGCGGAATTAGTAGATATTGACCGATTTGCGCAGTATATGGCAATTGCGGATATCTTAGAAGCTTATCACGGTATCGGTTGGCATAATGTGCGTTTTTATTATAATCCCATTACATCAAAATTAGAACCGATTGGCTACGATGGATTCGGAGAACAACCAACGCCTTATCATGGCGGGCCATTTGTGGGCTATAAAATAAATTTTGAAAGACATCATCACGACTATTATAAATACCTATTTACAGATAAAGATTTTTTCAGAAAATACATTGCTTATTTAGATGCCTATTCTCAACCTGATTTTCTGCAAAAAACAATGGCGAATTATCAACCACAAATAGCCGAAAGAGCACGGTTTATTCAACAAGAATTTAAAAAATATAATTACGATTCGTTAAAAGTAGAACGCCGTGGTGAAAAATTACAGGCATTAATTCGACCTTATGGAGAATACGATATAAAAGTGAGGACTGAAAAAGGAAAAGGTGGGCAACTTAATTTAATGGTGGCGAATCATCATACCCTGCCGATTGAAGTAGTTGGGTTTGGGACAAATGAAAAAGAGTTGCGAGATAAGTTAGCCAACCCCGTTTTCATCTATTCTACCCCTAAGTTTTATGCCGATAAATTTACGGCTATTCCTGCTAATTATGATGTTAAAACCGTTTTTTATCGGGTAGCAGGTTTATCAGAAATTTTCACGAGTGCTGTTGTGAATTGGGAAGTACCTTCAGCAGCGACTGTTGCACAGCAATTATTTGACAATCAGCCAATTAAAACAAATAACCTTTACCAAGTAGAAGGTCAAAATGTGATTTTTAAAAGTGGTCAATATAAAACGGATAAAGACATTATTATCCCTTCTGATTATCAAGTACTATTTGAACCTGGTTGTCAATTAGATTTAATTAAAAATGCTGCTTTTATTAGTAAATCCCCTGTTCAAATGAGTGGGACGCCAGAACAACCCATTCTCATTTTTTCTAGTGATAAAACAGCCAACGGATTTACCGTTTTGGGCGCAAAAGAAAAGTCTATTTTACATTTTGTAAAATTCGATAATTTGAATACTTTACAGAGAACAGATTGGACGTTAACAGGTGCCGTTAATTTCTATGAATCAGATGTTAATTTTTTAAATTGTGCCTTTACGAATAATCATTGTGAAGATGCACTCAATACCATTCGTTGCTTATTTGTTGTCAATGATTGCAAAATTTCCAACACTTTCGCTGATGGTTTTGATGCCGATTTTTGCGAAGGAGTGATTGATAATTTATCCATTGAAGATACGGGCAATGATGCCATAGATTTTTCTGGAAGTGTGGTTAATATCAAACGAATGGACATTCATCGAGCAGGTGATAAAGGGATTAGTGTAGGAGAAGAGGCGCATGTGAATGTAACGTCTACTTACATTAATGGAGCAACTATTGGGGTTGCTGCTAAAGATTTATCCTTATTAAAAATCAATTTGGTCAATATGGTCAACTGCGAAACAGGTTTTGCTGCTTATCAGAAAAAACCTGAATTTGGGCCTGCGAGGATTGAAGTTAAAAAATATGGTGCAGAAAAAGTGGAGCAGCTATATTTATTAGATAAAGGATCTAAATTAAAATTAATTGATAAAGAAATTATTGGAGAGTAATTATAAAATGATGAACGATGAATGATGAACGATGAATTCAGAAAGTACTAAGTAATCGATAAAAAATAAACGCTTGATAGAATCCCAGATTAAAAATTCGTATTAAAAAAATACTTTATTATTTAACTCGTCAAATCCGTTGTCCTTTAATTATCCGTTGTAGAAAATTATGCAACGGATAATTAAAGAACAACGGATTAAGAACATTTTTCATCTGATTCTTTATAGATGTTCAACTTATTTTGTCTCAATTACTAAAGCCTGTAAATCATAAATAATCCTGTTATCCTGTAGCCATGAGGTTTGAACGAAAATATCAAATAACCCATTTGTCTAAATTTGCAGTGGAGCAAGCTGTACGATTACATCCTGCGGGTTTCCGAAAAATATTTCCCAATCGACAAGTCAATAATATCTACTTTGATACGCCTGATTATCAAACTTGTCGCCATAATATCGAAGGGAGTAATCAGCGAAAGAAATTTCGACTACGTTGGTACGGAACGGAGTTACAAACTATTAATAATCCACGTTTTGAAGTCAAAATCAAACATAATGAATTGGGTCGAAAAGAAGTCACGCCCTTTGCCGATACTCATTTGAAGGATTTACGACAGTTGACAGAAGAGGTGAATCGGCAATTTTCAATTTTCAATTTTCAATTTTCAATTTTCAAACCTACTTTACTCAATACCTATCAACGCAGTTATTTTGGGACTAGTGATGGAAAGTTTAGAATTACGGTTGATTGGGATTTGCAATTTTATCCACCTTTAAGTCTAGGTGCTTTTCAGCAACAACCTTTTGTCGAAAAGCAGGTTATTCTAGAATTAAAATACGAAGAAGAACAGGATGCTTTAGCCCAAACCATTCTTCAATACCTTCCTTTTCGGCAAACAAAGAGTAGTAAATACGTAAGAGGCGTGTTGTTGGGAAATAGTATGGTTTAAATATTAATTTGCCTTCATCAAATCGCTTTTATCTGACAAGATGGAATAATTATTGCCTTTATTTTAATACACAAAATCTACGAGTAATTTTTATACTCCAAACAAATAAACACAATATCGTTTCCCCCCTTACATTCCCTGTTAATAAATAGGTGAACTGTTAAATTTTCAATGTATAAAGAGTCATTAAAGGTTTTCATTACCCTAAAAACTATTAAGATAACCCATTCCATAATGGATAATCTCCTTATTTTTTCAAGGGAAACATACATCACTTTTTAAAATAGAATCTGACTATCACTTTCTATTAATACAAATCTCTAAAAGTAGGCTCAAATGTTTTATTAAAAAACCAGTAAGGTCATTGTTTTACAATGTACCCACTACTTGTTGTATGGTAAAACTTTAAAAACTACCTTTATGAAAATCCTCAATTTAGCTTATTGTTTGCTCTTTAGTTTTTGTCTCCAAATCAACTTATCCGCTCAAGTTGTTTATCAAGAAATCAGCGGTCAAAATCTCAACATTGGTACGGTTCTCAATTGGACAACGTTAGAAGAAGAAAACCTTAAAACTTTCATCGTTGAAAAGTCTATCAATGGCATCCAATATTTCCCCGTTTTTGAATGTACTACTCAAAAAGAAGATGCACCAACTACCAACTATAGTTTCTTAGATATAAAAACCAACGGTTCTGTAGCTTATTACAGAATTAAGGAACAATTATCAGATGATACTTATAGTTATTCTAAGGTAATCGAAATCGCTCAAAATCATCAAAATAATTTATTGGTAGAGCAAGTTTCAGATATTAGCGATACGAATGAAAAAGGAATTTTGTCCATTTATTATTCTTCGCTTATGGCAGGTCAATTAGTCTATAGCATTGAAAATGAAACTAATTTTGTACTCTCCAAAGAAACAACATCAGTTTTTACTGGCCCAAATTTATTAGCGGTAGATTTTTCTTTATTTCCGAAGGGAGAGTACACCCTAAAAATGCAAATGGGTGAAGAAATAGAGTTGATCTTGTTCGAGAAACTAGATAATCAGCTCAATTTTGAAGTAAATAATAGTATTCCTCGGAGTTATACGGTGAAAGGGCGGCAGGAGTAATTGAATAGATATTCATTTTAATAACAAAAAGAGTAAGTCCATACTATCGTAAGACTTACTCTTTTTGTTTTGACTATTTAGCAACTCTACAGAAAAATAAATATAACATTGACTTATTAGCCTGCTAAAGGGTTTTCATCTTCGTCTGCTTCTTTAACGTTCCCTGTATTAATGAGTATTTCAACTTCATATATAAATAACAAATCTTTCAATTCTTCCAAGAATCTATTTTTCATATCTTGATACTGAGTTATCATAAAACTCTCCTCATTTTCTTCTTGATGTAAATTAATAATCTCGTTAAGCGACTTTATTTGTGCCAAAATATCAATTACTCGTACTGAATTAGCGTCCAATAAATCATTCTTTTTTTCTAATACTTCACTAGCCATTTTGAGTAAAATTTAATTGAATAATTCCTTTTTCAAATTGTTTCTTTGCGCTATTAACCTTTGTTTTACCAAAAAGATTTCTCCAATATAAAAAACTAAAAAAGGCATGCCTAAACAGACATGCCTTTTTATATTTTTTTCTAAAATAAGTTTTTATGCTTAAGTAAAATTTACCCAACCACCACATTCACCATCCGTCCAGGCACTACGATAATTTTTCTAATCTGCTTCCCATCATCCACAGACCATTTTTTCACTACCTCCAATTCTCTTGCAGCAGCAGCAATATCTTCTCGACTAGCATCCGAAGAAAATTCAGCAACACCTCGCTTTTTACCATTGATACTAATTGGATATTCAATGCTATCTTCCTTTAAGTGGGCTTCATCAAAAACGGGATAAGCCGCATGGTGAACCGACCCACTTTCGCCCAATCTATTCCAAATTTCTTCTGTAACGTGCGGGGCAAAAGGCGCTAATAAAATAGTCATTTCTTTCAAAATCGCTCTTTTATTACATCGCCATTTTCGCAAGTCATTGGAACAAACCATGAAAGCACTCACACAAGTATTAAAGCTAAATCGCTCAATATCTTGGGTTACTTTCTTTATCGCCGTATGCAAAATCTTTAATTCATCTTTGGTCGGTGCTTCGTCAGATAAAGACCAAGCACCCGTTTTATCAAAGAATAGAGACCAGTATCTTTTCAAAAATTTAGATACGCCATCTATACCTTTGGTATCCCAAGGTTTAGCTTGTTCGATTGGGCCTAAGAACATTTCGTACATACGGAAACAATCCGTGCCGTATCGGTTAATGACCGAATCAGGATTTATTACGTTGAATTTAGATTTGGACATTTTGCCCACTTCTGATAAAGTCAACATATTAATATCTGCTGGACATTCGCCATTTTTATACGTTCCATTGGTTGCCTCAAAAGTGGCATTTTTATATTCCTTTCTCCAGTCGATGAATTTTTCAATCCCTGCTTTGCTCAAATAAGATTTTGGCGAACCATAATTACTCACAAAATCAACATGAACTGGAATCTTCGCAAAATCTCCATCCGTTTCCTTTTCTGCAATATCAGCAGAGACAAATCGACGAGCATCTTGTGGCGAATTTTTATCCAAAAAGATAAATTCAATTACTCCTTGAATCATGCCTTGATTCACCAACTTCTTGAATGGTTCATTAGTTGGTACTAAACCCTTATCGTGCAAAAACTTATGCCAGAATCGAGCATACATCAAATGTGCTACCGCATGTTCTGAACCACCAACATATAAATCAACATCTTGCCAATAATTTACTGCATCTTGCCCTACAAAAGCCTCGTCATTATGAGGATCCATATACCGCAAAAAGTACCAAGAAGAACCTGCAACGGCTGGCATTACATCGGTTTCTCTAGTCATACCATTCGGCAAGTTTGTCCAATCTTCCATTCTTGCCAATGGCGAACGACCGCCTTTAGCTGGTTTAAAATCTTCCGTATCTGGCAACACCAATGGCAAATCATCTACGGTTAATACATGCGCCAAACCATCTGCGTCATACATCACAGGGAAAGGTTCTCCCCAATATCTTTGACGACCAAAATTCGCATCTCTCAATTTATAATTGATGTGCATTTCCCCAATCTCCATTTCTTCCGCTTTTTTACAAGCAGCCGTAATAGCTTCAGGTACTTCCATACCATTCAAAAAGCCAGAATTTTTAATAATTCCTACTTTATCATTCAAAGTTGCGCCAGGATATTTAGACTTATCCACTACATCAATAATGGCTAATCCAAATTTAGTGGCAAAACGGTTATCTCTTTCATCATCACTAGGAACTGCCATAATTGCGCCTGTTCCATAATCTTTCAACACATACTCCCCTATCCAAATTGGAATTTTGGTATTCGTAAAAGGATTAATGGCATAAGCACCAATAAATGCACCCGTTACTTCCTTCTCTGCCATTCTCTCTACTTCCGATTTTGCATTTACTCTAGCGATATAATCCGCAACAGTTTGCTTCTCTTCATCGGTGGTCAATTTAGCCACCAAGTCATGTTCTGGTGCTAAAACCATATAAGTTGCGCCAAAAATAGTATCTGGTCTAGTCGTAAAAACTTCAATCTTTTCGTCTGAACCATCTACATCAAAAAACATAGAAGCACCTTCCGAACGACCAATCCAATTCCGTTGAATCGTTTTCAAAGAATCCGACCAATCAATTTCGTCCAAATCATATAATAAACGGTCTGCATAAGCCGTAATTCGCAAATACCATTGTTTCATGGCTTTTTGCACCACAGGATAACCGCCTCTTTCAGAGACCCCATCTTTTACTTGGTCATTCGCCAATACCGTCCCTAATTCTTCACACCAGTTGACATAGCCGATTTTGCGATACGCCAAACGATATTCCATCAAAGTATCTGCCTTGGTTACTTTGTCCATTGCATTCCACTCTTCTGCTGTAAATTTACCTTTATAACTATTGGCTGCTTTTACTTTTTTATTTCCTTCTGCTGCAAATATCTTTTCCAACTCGCTGATTGGCAAAGCTTTTTTAGCCGTTTGGTCATAATAATGCCCAAATAATTCAGCAAAAATCCATTGCGTCCACTTATAATACTTCGGGTCACAAGTATATAAATCTCTATCCCAATCAAAAGAAAAACCTAAGGCACTCAACTGTTCCCGATAGCGTTCCATGTTATCCTTCGTCGAAGTAGCAGGATGTATCCCTGTCTGCAACGCATATTCCTCTGCAGGCAAACCAAAGGCATCAAAACCCATTGGGTGCAAGACATTGAAGCCATTCAACCGCTTATACCGAGCATAAATATCGGATGCGATATACCCAAGCGGATGCCCTACGTGCAAACCTGCACCTGATGGATACGGAAACATATCCAATACATAATACTTTGGCTTATCAGAATCATTGCTGACTTTATACGTGCCTTCCGCTTTCCAATGGTCTCGCCATTTTTGCTCGATATTCCCTGGAGTGTAGTCCATTTTTCTTTTTTCTTTTACCACATAGTCACAAAGTTCACATAGAGAACATTGTTTCTTGTCGTATTTTTATTATAATTTTTGGCTCAAGATGATATGAATGAATTTGTAGCTTAGACCTCTGGTCTGAGTAGAAAAGGGTAATCACTTTACTCCAAACCTACTCAGACCAGAGGTCTAAGCTACTTTTGAATTCACCTAAATCACTTTGAACCTAATTTTTTGGACATAATCAACGATTTTTTAGGAAGCATATTCGTATTTTTTGTACAAAATACCCTTACCGTATGACTATGTGTTAACACAAAACGGCAACAAAAAATCTAAAGTTCCCTACCGTTTCCAAAAAGTGGTGCGAAATTAAAGAAAAACCAAGAAAAACGGTGAGAAATTGGCTATTCCTTTGCCTTTTCTACCAACAAGCATTTCTTTTGGACGAACATATTGGTTAAAATTGGTATTTGTTGGAGATAATTAGGAATTTTGGCAGCTAATTGATAATCAATTAGTTTAAAAAATAATAAGGATGCGTAATTTACTAAAGTTGGCTTTTTTCGCCGTTATCGGTTTAATCTCTTATAACTACTATTATGGCAATGAAACAGAAAAGGCTCGGTCTGAAAAAGTGATTGATGGCGTTAAAGACGTTTTTGGAGCAGTCAAAGATTTAGCAGTTGCCGAAAAAGAGAAATTTGACGAAGGAAAATATGATAAAATTTTAGATAAAATAGGGAATGTCTTTGAAGATGTCAAAGAAAGAAGTGCAGATATTAGCGATGATTTACGAGACCGATTGACTGATTTGGAAGACGAAAAAATTGAGTTAAAAGAGCGCATTAAAGAAAAGCAAAAAGAAGGACTCTGGACGGAAGAGGAAAAGGAAAAAACGAAGGAGGATTTTCGAGATTTAATTAAAAAATCGAAAGAGTTATTTAAGGAAATTGAAGAAAAGGATGGAATATAGTTCATATTGTCTGTTCATTTCCTCTTAGTTTGTTCCCCAATTCACAAAAAAATAACTTCGCTTTTACATTTACCTAGTTTTTAACAAAATCTTTCTTTTTTTTCAAGTATGGAGTTGTACCTTTAGCGGCTAAAATCTTTTTATGAGAAATATATTATTTGCTATTTTCTTGATTACAACTTCTTCCCTATTTGCTCAATTAGCGCCGCTAAAATATTCTAGAGTCAAGGTTTTCCTACACGAAAGTCATATTTCGGAAATAGCTGAATTAGGTCTAGAATACGACCATGGAGTTCATGCAAAAGGAAAGTATTGGATAAATGATATTTCTAATGTAGAAATTGAGTTATTAAAAGAAAACAATTTACAATATGAAGTCTTAATTGACGATGTGCAAGCTTGGTATGTGGAGCAAAATAAACAACCGAATACACCTATCGCAGCTTCCAGAAATAGCAATGCCTGTAATTCGTCTGATTTTACTGCACAATACACAACACCTGCTAACTACACTTTTGGTTCAATGGGCGGTTATCATACTTATTCCGAATTATTGACGGTTTTGGAGGATATGAAAGCTAAGTTTCCGAATCTAATTTCTGAAAGACAGGCCATTGGAGAATATCTAACGCAAGAAGGCAGACCGATATATTGGTTAAAAGTAGGCGTAAATCCAGATACAGATGAAGAAAAACCTGCTATCTTATATAATGCCTTACATCATGCCAGAGAACCGAATTCCCTTTCCCAAATGATTTTTTATATGTGGTATTTATTGGAAAATTATGAGACGGATGAAGAGGTCAAATATCTAATGGAAAATGTGGAGCTATATTTCATTCCTTGTATCAATCCAGATGGTTATGTTTATAATGAAACAAC
The DNA here is from genome assembly GCA_017857395.1 of Bacteroidota bacterium. Classification (GTDB taxonomy): domain Bacteria; phylum Bacteroidota; class Bacteroidia; order Chitinophagales; family Saprospiraceae; genus JAFMDF01. The sequence continues at coordinate 13,009 of JAFMDF010000241.1, forward strand.
CAATCCACAAGGAGGTGGTTTTTGGCGAAAAAATCGAAAAGTCAATGATAATAGTGAAGCAATAGGCGTAGATTTAAATCGAAATTATGGGTTTAATTGGGGGATTGATGATACGGGTTCTTCTATTGACCAATTTAATGATACTTACCGAGGAACTGCGCCTTTTTCAGAACCAGAAACACAAGCCGTTAGAGATTTTTGTGTACAACATCAATTTAAAATTGCCTTAAATTATCATGCTTTTTCTAACTTATTAATCATTCCTTGGGGCTTCGATAATACTTTAACGCCTGACGATGCTTCTTATCGTGCATTAGGGAATAAGATGACGGAGCAGAATAATTATGTGATTGGAACAGGCTTGGAAACAGTCGGTTATTTAGTCAATGGGGATAGTGATGATTGGATGTATGGAGAGCAAACAACTAAACCGAAAATTTTGTCCATGACACCAGAAGTAGGTCCTGGTTCATTCGGTTTTTGGCCACCTGCTTCTGCTATTGATGGCTTGAATAAAGAAAATTTATGGCAAAATATTTCTGCCGCAGGTTTATTAAAGGCTTATGGAAATGTGGTTGATTTAAGTCCTGTTAGATTAGCAACTGCACAAGGAACCCTTAATTTTAATTTTCAAAATATAGGTTTAGAAAGTGGCAACTTCACACTTAGTATTCAATCAAAAAGTGACGTTTTTTTAGTGACTAGCTCACCAATTACCGTCTCCTTAGACCATTTAGATACGATTGCTTTTTCAATTGATTATCAAATAGTAGACAACGAAACGCTCTTCCAAAAATATGATTTGGAAGTTACCATTAATAATGGCGCAATTGAGAGAAAAAGCATCCTTACCAAAGAGTTTTTCTCAACCACTTTTGACAATTATTTTTTGGATGCAGTTACCGATTCTTCTGTAATGGACTGGACAATTAGCAATGATTGGGGGGTAACCAATCAAACTTTTTTCTCTGCGAATTATAGTTTTACCGATAGTCCAAATGACAATTATCCTGATAATCAGTTTTCTTTTATCGAATTGAATGAAGTTGTCGACTTGCAAGATGCTGCGGCAGCCATGTTAAGATTCAAAGGCAAGTGGGCATTGGAAACCAATTATGATTATGTGCAATTATTCATCAGTACTAATCAAAAAGATTACACGCCACTTTGTGGCAATTTCACCGTTATGAATGGTTCAAATGAACCTGCTTATAATGGGATTCAAAATGATTGGGTCTTAGAAGAAATTGATATTTCTGATTATATTGGACAACAAGTCTCTTTCCGTTTTGAGTTAAGAAGTGACGAATTTGTTAATGAAGATGGCTTTTATTTTGATGATTTTGCAGTAGATATTATTGCCAATGATGCAGGCACTACTTCTATTTCTGAGCCTACGCCATTTGTAGAAAATGCAATGCAAATTACACCAAATCCTTTCTCCAATAACTTTACCATCTCTTTTGATTTAATTGAAAAAACAAACGATTTAACGCTTCGATTATTGAATACTTTAGGGCAAGAAGTCGCTATTCAAAATTTAGGAAGTTTGAATAAAGGAAGTCATAC
>JAFMDF010000597.1 GCA_017857395.1 Bacteroidota bacterium
TTCTTTTTATATTCTACAAAGTAATTATTTGAATTAATGATTTCAAGAAAAATAAGGGTGTTATCGAACAAAAGTCAAAAATGTACCATAACTTGATGCACACATGGCAAGTAGATTGTAAATTATGGTCTTAACCTATTTTTTGGGCTAAAACCATAAAATCATCATTCTGTTATACAACCCTATTTAGCAGAAAATACTAATGAAAATAACGGACGTTAATGCAATAAGTGAAATTGAAACACAAAAAAGATTTTATCATTATTTAGAAAAAGTGATTTATCTAGTTTAGGTTTGTGTTTTCATCAAAAAATCAAAATATGAATCCTACCATCGTAAATACAGTTCAGATAATATTTGCTCTATTTTGCATAGCCTTTGGAATCGACAAATTTGTAGAGTTTTTACCCACTTGTAGTCTAGCAAACACTATATCTCAAAGGGGAATGATGCTAACTGGTGTACTTGAAATAGGAATAGGAATAATGCTATTTTTTAAAAAGTACACTTTACTATTTCTTAGATTAGGAACAGCAATTATTCTTGGAGGATTGCTACTTCATATTGTAAAAGGAACTTATGATTTTAGTGGTGCATTGATAGGTAGCATTATGGGCTTGTTCTTAATTTTTGCCCATAAAAAAAATAGGGCTTAGTCTTTCCTATGATACATTTTTGACTTTTGTTCGATAATACCCAACATTAGGATTGGCAGCAAAAGAATTATTGCTACTTCTATAAGCAACTATCTTTTTTCGGAACTCGAAAAAAGAGCCTAATCCATTTCGTTCCCCGAAAATATCCCAAGCTACATCTAAAGGTAAAATAGAGTGCGAGCTAAAAAAACCAATTCCTCCGATGGCATTTAGCGGACTTTTTAGCTTGAATAAAAAGGGTGCGCCTGGCACGATGGCTTTGAAATTGGTTCTACCACTTGGTTGCCAAAAATTGATGTCTTCGTTTTGCCGTTCGGATAGGTATTTGAACCATTTATTGTCGGTTACGCCTAGGTAGTATTTCATTTTACTTTTTTTCGGTCAATTCTTTAATTTTCCACCCTATATTATGGGATGTATTGGTTTCTTGGAAAAATTTATGAAATTCTTTAAAAGAGGCTTTAAACCAATCTTGAATTTTATCAGGTCCTTCTTCATCTTCTCTTAAATCGGTAATATCTCGTTCTAATTTAATTGCCAAACCGTGTATTTTATCACCGTCTTTTCTCAATTCAAACTCAAATTCCTTTGCAGAGGAAATTGACTCAAGCTGCTCTATCTCTAAATATTTTATGGATTCCTTTTCGATGTATACGCCCATATATATTCTTGATTTATCATCATCAAAGTAAAAGCCGTATTTAAAATCTGATGCTTTTTTGTCTTCTACTATGTTTGGAACGTAATAAGCCCATCTGTTGAATTTAGCGAGCTTTTCGATAGAATCTTTCTGTATGGTTCTCTTTCCTACTACATTATAAAAATCCTTATCTACCCTATCCAAATGATTATTCAAAATTTTGGCGGTGTTGCTCATACTCTCCATTATCTGAAAGTCCTCATTAGAGAATTTTAAATCTTTGCTCATGTTTTTTGATTTTAAGAAGGTAAGAAAATCTTTTATTAAGTAATTTGATTTTGTGTTATTTACTAGTTGATTAGACTCGTAAGCTGTCAAGAAATCAGCAACTTCAAACCACCTTTTGGTTTTAAATTCAATTTCACTCAAATCCCCTTTTAATTGCTGTTCTAATTTATCTTTTGGTTCGTGGTATTTAGTGAGATACCTTAGACGGAGATTTAGCTTTTTATCTTTTGATTTGGATTTAAGATTATTTAATAATTCACAATACTTCTCTAGCTGACTTTTTTCTTTATCAGATTTTGCTTTGTTCTCCTTTGATTCTACTTTAGATTCTATGAAACAAAGAATGTTCTTTTTAGCACTTTCGACTACAATATCTATTCTGCATTTGGTGTATTCTCGCTGACTCTCGATATGGTAATCATCGCCTTCAGGTAATCCAAGAAATTCTATAAATTCTTTTCTTAATTCTGATTCCTGTGGGTATAGATTAAGCAGACCCACAAAACTTTCAGTCGTAAAATCTTCTAAAGGTGTTTTTCCCGTTGGCGTAATCCTTCGGCATAATTTAAATAATTGGATAAACATTGTTTTGGCTTTTATGAGTTAGTTAAATTGATTAGTTGTCTTTACAGTAGGTTTTATTTTTTCTGTAAAATCACATAAAGGATAATTAGTGCATGCCCAAAAATTACCAAATTTTCCCGTCCGCTGTACTACTGCTCCTTTACAAATTCCGCATCGTTTTTCGGAATTTTCTGTAGCATCAAAAAGGTCATTTTTCATCTCCTCAATGAACTTTGAACGATTCAATTGATGAGTTATTAGGAAATTTCGGTGTTTGGCTCTAGTCAATGCGACGTAGAATAATCTACGTTCTTCGGAATTGTCAAAGCTATCACCTTCATGTAGCACTAAACTAAGCAGCGGGTCATCGGCTATTTCGGTTGGAAATCCATATCTACCAGCAACTACATCGACTACAATGGCATAATCAACGGTCATACCTTTTGCTTTGTGAGCTGTCAAAAAAGAAATCTTGAAAGCAGGAAAGTCTCGTTCTAGTTGCTGTAAATATTTGGGGCGATTAAAATTATAGCGACCTATTAGCAATACTTCAGGTTTTTGCTCCACTTCAGGTGCTTCATTTTCAATAGAAGTTAAAATGTTTTTAACGGCCGCATAGCGATGAATTTGCTTATCTTTATCTATGTTTTCCAATTCGATGATGTCAAATGGAATTCCTTTTTCGTAGACACTTTTTGCCTTTAGTTTTTTGCGTAGTTGATTAGGGTTTTTCTGAATATAAGTACTAGTGGTTTACGCATGAAGTTCTAAATAGTATTTATTGTAACTTTGCGG
>JAFMDF010000598.1 GCA_017857395.1 Bacteroidota bacterium
TTATTTTATTGCCTTTATTGTTTTTTGGTTGGTCAGCACAAGCACAACAAAGACCAATTACAATGAGTGAGGCAATTGAAATAGCGGTCAATAACAATCCATCTATTCGGGCTGCTGATTTGCAAATTCAACAGGGGCAATCTTTACAAAATATGAAATACAGTCTTGGTACAACAGATTTTAATTACCAAGGAGATGGACTATTTAGAGAAAATGGGCAACGGGTCAATCAAATCGGAATTATCCAAAATATCCCAAACCCTTCTTCCATTAAAGCACAGAATAGTTGGCAAAATGAACAAGTAACTCAAAGCATTTTGCGAAAACAGCTAACGGAAAAAGAACTGCGCTTGCAAGTCCAACAAAGCTATTTAGATTTACAACAGCGAAAGGAATTACGTCAGCTATACGAAAGGCTTATACAAACTTATCAGCAATACGCACAAATGGCAAAAGTTCGTGCAGATGTGGGGGAAGCAAATCGCATTGAACTATTGACGATTCAATCTTCTCTGAATGAATACAATCTATTGGTCAATCAGGTGGGTTTAGAAATTACCAATCTGGAAAAGCAATTAGCAGGATTGCTCAATACCAATGAAACGATTACCTCAACAGACAGTCTTAGGGTAATTCCATTTGCATTTACAGATACTATCAATTCCCTTCGAGTACAACTAGCTAATCAAGACATTCAAATTGAACAGGCATATATTGATGTTCTGCAAGCAAGGATAAAACCTGATTTTAATTTGGGTTATGCTACTCAAAATTACTTTGAGGGTGGTTGGTTACATGGCTTACAAGCCGGGGTACAAATACCATTATTTAAGAAAAATGCGAAGCAAAAAATTACAGCTCAACGATTACAGGTTGATGTCGCCCAAGCCAATTTAGAGGCAGAACGTTTGCGGATAAAACAGGAATTATTGGCTGTCGAAAACACCATTCAACTCTATGCCGCAGGAGTCAATTATTATCGGGAACAATTAGAAATTATCAATCCTGAAATGGAGCGAATATCTGAACTGAATTATCAGGCAGGAGAAATTTCTTATCTCGAATTACTCAACACCCTCAACCTGCTTTCCAAAAATAATAAACAGTATTGGGAGCAGATTTTAGCACACAATAAAGCGGTGGTGCTGTATCAATTTTTGTCAAATCAATAAGGCTGACGTTTACTAAACTTTTAAAAGTTTAGTAAACGTGAACGCTCAATAAAAATATTTCTAAAATGAAATTCATCAATAAATCAATCCTATTAATAATTTCAGTAGCTGTAATGCTATTGATTTTCTCTTGTGGTAACGAACATACCGAAGGAGATGGTCACAATCATGTAAACGAAACTACCCAACATTCGGAGGATGACGGTCACAATCACGGTAATGAAACCGACCAACATTCCGAAGATGACGGGCATGGACATGGTGGTGAAGAAGAACATGTAGAAGGAGAAATTCACTTGACCAAAGAGCAGATAAAAACCATGAATATCCAATTTGGTGATTTCTCCAAAATAAAAATCAATGACTATATAAGTGCCACGGGGACATTGGGTTTACCACCCAATGCCTTGAATTCCGTAAGTGCAAAGGCAAGTGGTTTTATTAAAAATAGCAAAAAATACGTTGAAGGCAGTTATGTGAAAAAAGGAGTTATCATGGCATATTTGGAAAATCCTGAATTTATCCAACGCCAACAAGAATACCTTGAAGTAGCTGCCGAATTGGTTTTTGATAAGCAAGAATTAGAACGCCAAAAGACTTTAGTTGAAGCTAATGCGGGCATTGAAAAAAACGTGCAGAGACTTCAATCCGAAGTGAATAGAAAAACGGCAACCTTGAAAGGTATTGCCAAACAATTGACTTATTTGGGAATTAAGGTTGCTAATTTATCATCGGAGAATATTGTCGAGAGAATCCCTATTTATGCCCCAATGAGAGGTTATATTACTTCCATAAAAATGCACAATGGAATGTATGTGACTCCCGACATGGAATTGATGGAAATTGTAGATGAAAACCACTTGCATTTGGAGTTAGATATTTTTGAAAAAGACATCGCCAATATCAAAGAAGAGCAACAAATTAGCTACACCGTTCCTGCTTTGGGAAATCAAGTGTATGAAGGAGAAGTCCACATTATCGGCAAAGAATTTAATACTGAAAATAAGACGGTTCGCATTCATGGACATTTAGAAAAAGAACGCCCCAAGTTTATTAAAGACTTATTCGTGGAAGCAAAAATTTGGCTAAATGACCAGACGGTACAGGCATTGCCTGAAAAAGCAATTATCAAGGATGGGACTTCCTCTTATATTTATGTGACAAATGAACAGGAAGATGGGGAAGAGGCAAAGTTTGAACAGATAATGGTTATTCCTGGTACTACTGACAAAGGTTTTACAGCAGTAAAACTGATTAATGAAATTCCTAAGGGGATGAAAATTGTGACGGATGGAGCTTATTATGTCTATGCGCAGTCAAAGGCAGGAGAATTGGAACATGAACATTAAAAGCAATCAACAAAATGGAAAAAGTAAATAAAATTTTAGAAAAAAAGGCTGTCCGCATCACTCCGATGCGGCAGCTACTTTTAGAATATTTCGTAGAAAAAAATGCCGTATTGGGTTTGTCAGAATTGGAAAAGGCATTTCCAAAATCCGATAGGATTACCATGTATCGTACCCTCAAAACTTTTGAAGAAAAAGGTATTCTTCATAGCATCAAAGGTGATACAGACGAAATAAAGTATGCCCTTTGTAATGAGCATTGTACTCCAGTTCATCATATTGACCAGCATCCGCATTTTCAATGTCAGCAATGCAAACAGGTAACTTGTATTGATAGCCAAGTAATTCCTGCAATAGAATTGCCCGATGGATATGTTCATCAGGAAGTGAGTATGATGATTAGGGGGATTTGCCCAAATTGTCA
>JAFMDF010000599.1 GCA_017857395.1 Bacteroidota bacterium
CACGGATGTATTCGTAACGGATTATTTTATAATAAAGGAATTTTCCCAACGGATTTCAAGTAGGATATTTGATATAGAATTAGTTTTAAATTTGATTTTTTGGCAATTTTTGCAAATATACAAAAGTAGCTTAGACCTCTGGTCTGAGTAGCCCTAATGCACACTTACTCAGACCAGAGGTCTAAGCTACTTTTTGAAAAAATTGTCAAAGATTCTTTTAAATTTTAGCATATCGACAAATAATTAATGAAAAATAGTCTTAAAAAAATAGTTCATTTTTTATTCCAAAAACACCTCAAAAAAACAGGAATAGTAGTAGCCATTTTAGGCATCGCTTATTACTTAGCGCTTCCCACTCCCCTCTTCCATGACCCGACCTGCATGGTTTTAGAAGACTACCAACATAATCTTTTGGGTGCTAGAATTGCTAAAGATGGACAATGGCGTTTTCCACATCAAGCAGTAATTCCCGATAAATTTATCCAAGCCATTACAGAGTTTGAAGACCGTCGATTTTTTTATCATCCAGGGATTGACCCAATCGGTATTGGTCGAGCATTTGTACAGAATATCAAAAATGGAAAAGTAGTAAGTGGTGGCAGTACCTTAAGTATGCAAGTCATCCGATTGGCAAGGAAAGGAAAATCGAGAACCATTGGAGAAAAATTAATTGAATTTGTACTCGCTACTCGATTGGAACTAGGTTATTCCAAACAAGAAATTTTAGCCTTTTATGCCGCTAATGCTCCTTTTGGGGGCAATGTCGTTGGTTTAGATGCGGCGGCTTGGCGGTATTATGGTAAAAAACCTGCCTTATTATCTTGGGCAGAAGCCGCTACTTTAGCCGTTTTGCCTAACAGCCCAGCATTAATTCATCCAGGGCGAAATCGAGGGGCTTTATTAGCTAAACGAAATCGTTTATTGGATAGGCTTTATAAAAAAGGATTATTAGATGAATTAACTTTAGACTTAGCCAAATCAGAAAATTTACCCCAAAAACCAATTCCACTTCCTCGTTTAGCGCCCCATTTATTAGATAGGGCGTATCAAGCACATTTTGCCAGTTCTAAAAATGCTATTACTCGTTTAACGACTACTATTCGTCCGAATATTCAAAAGCAGGTCAACCGTATTCTAGCTAAACATCAAGCTTTATTGAGTGGGAATGGCATTCATAATGCAGCAGCTATTATTCAAGAAGTGGAAACAGGTAATATTTTGGCTTACGTAGGCAATGTCGTTGGTGCAGGTGGGGCGCATGGGGAACAGGTCGACGTCATCAAAGCGCCTAGAAGTACGGGTAGCATTTTAAAACCTTTTTTATATGCCGCCGCCTTACAAGATGGCCTTATTTTTCCGAATAGTTTGATTTCAGATATTCCGACACAAATGCAGGGTTATCGACCAGAAAACTATCATTTATCTTATGATGGGGTCGTTTCGGCTAAACGGGCATTAATCCGTTCTTTGAATGTTCCGTTTGTGCATTTATTACAAGATTTTGGCTTAGCCCATTTTCATTTTTTGTTACAACAACTTCAATTAACGACAATTAACAAACCTGCAACGCATTATGGTTTACCGTTAGTTTTAGGCGGTGCGGAAGGTCGGTTGTCTGAAATCACCAATGCTTATGCAGGAATGGCACGGACATTAAATCATTTTTCTGAGTTGGATGGACGGTATGATAATCGGGATTTTCGGAAAGGAAGTTATATAAAAATCGAGGAAAGTGCTTCCAGAACTTGGAGTTCTGGAAGTACTAAACCCCTTGACAAATATGGCAAACATACCGTTAAAGAAGCGCCTATTTTATCCGCAGCAGCGATTTATCAAACCTTTGATGCCATGCAACAAGTAGAACGACCTGATTCAGATGGCAATTGGGAAAATTTTCAATCTAGTCAGCAAATTGCTTGGAAAACAGGAACAAGTATTGGATTTAGAGATGCGTGGGCAGTTGGGGTAACACCTAAGTATGCAGTTGGTGTTTGGGCAGGTAATGCTGATGGGGAAGGTCGGCCAGGTTTGATAGGCGTTAAAGCCGCAGCCCCTATTTTGTTTGATTTATTTAATGCTTTGCCTACGACTAATTGGTTTCCAACACCTTATGATGAATTCGTTTCTTATGCCGTTTGTAAACAAAGTGGTTTTAGAGCCTTGGCTATTTGTGAAACAGATACGATTGATGCGGTGTCTGCAGGTACAAAAGTCAAAGCTTGTCCACATCACAGAATGATACATTTGAATCAAACGCAGCAATTTCAAGTAAATAGTACTTGTGAGAATCCTGCAAAAATGGTGCATCTGCCTTGGTTTGTCCTCCCACCTGTGGAAGCACATTATTACCAATTTAAAAATCCAAATTATCAAAAATTGCCGCCTTTTCGGGAAGATTGTTCGTTATCGAATAACGCTACCAATCAAGCTATGCAATTAATTTACCCAAAAAAAGCGACTAAAATTTATGTACCTATTGATATAAATGGAGCACTTAGTCAAACCATTTTTAAGGCAGCGCATCGTCATCCAGATGCGACTGTTTATTGGCATCTAGACCATACTTATTTAGGCACGACTCATACTTTTCACGAAATGGCTTTGCAACCTGAGGCAGGCGAACATTTATTGATTTTGGTTGACCAAGATGGGCAGCGATTGGAACGAAAATTTGAGATTTTGGGGAAATAAAAATAGTATTTATACAACTAACCCTCGTTTCGATCATTTTTTATAACTAATTGATTATGAATTAGTTCAATAACAATATTTCTCTAAATTTAGAGTATTTTATATTTATAGTCAATTATTAATCAAATCATTGTAAAAAAATCGTCGAAACTAGGGAACTAATGATTGAAATTATCGAAACCTATAATTGAATCCTATAGATTATTTAAGTAAATTGTCTACTATTAAATTCCATTGAACACTAATTATTA
>JAFMDF010000600.1 GCA_017857395.1 Bacteroidota bacterium
AAGTTTTATAGCCTAATCAACGTCTTTGGGTTGACTGTCGGAATGGCAGCGACCCTTTTGCTATTTGCTTGGGTTATGAATGAATATAGTTACGATGATTTTCATGCGAATGAAGAACGGTTATATCGAGTCATTTCTAATTCTGTTTTTGGTGGCGAACGAAATTATCAAGAAAACATGCCGTTGCCTTTTTCGGAAGCTGCTAAAAATAAAGTTCCCGAAATACAAGCAGTTTCTACCCTTTGGGAAGGATGGGGCATTGTCTTAAAAGTAGATGATTTTTTAGTAGAATCAGAAGCAACTCGATTTGTAGAACCTGATTTTTTAGAAATATTTGATTTCCAATTTGTAGCAGGAAATCCTAAAACCGCTTTAGATAATCCGAATAGTATTGTTTTAACCGAAACACTTGCTCATAAGCTCTTTGGAAAGCAGGAAGTTTTAGGAGAAAGCCTCCAAATTAATAATCAAATAACGGTTGACGTAACTGGAATTATTAAAGATTTACCCGCTAATTCTCACCTTTCCGTCGAAAGTTTAGTTCCTTTAAAAGGAAATATTGAGCAACTATTAGGAGATGGTTCTAGGCATTGGGGCGCTTCTAATTTCCATACCTATACCTTATTACGACCCAATGTAGACCCTATAGCTACGCAACAAAAATTTAGCAATTTATTACCCGAAAATAGGCGTGGAGAAGACGAGCCTTTTTTTGAATTACAACTCGTCAAAGATATTTATTTAGGGTCTGATAAAATACAATATACTTCTCTCCCAAAAGGAGATACCAAAACCATCGGATTAATTGGTTTCATTGGTTTATTATTGTTGTTAATTGCTTGTATTAACTATGTCAATTTAACAACGGCAAGAGCGGCACATCGAGCCAAATCAGTTGGGGTACAAAAGATTATTGGGGCACCTAAAGGGCATTTATTCCAACAACATTTATTGGAAGCAACTGCTGTAGTTGGATTTTCTGCCATTCTGGCGATTGCTTTAGCTAATTTAAGTTTACCTCTCTTTGAAGCCATTTCAGGTTCCAAATTATTAACGGCTAACTTTTTAACCCTACAAACGCTCCCTATTATTGGATTGACCACAGTAGCCGCTATTCTTTTAAGTGGTATTTATCCCGCTTTTCAATTAACTGCTTTCAAACCAGTGAATGCACTAAAAGGCAGTCAATTTCAAAATCAGAACAAAGGTATCAACTTACGTAAAGCATTGGTTATTAGTCAATTTACTTGTTCTGCCGCTTTGGTTATTGTTACCTTAATTATGGTACAGCAAATGAATTTCATCAAAGAAGCTAAGTTGGGCTATGAAAAAGAACATATTTTTTCGGTGTACTGTGACCCTGCCAAAACGTTATTGATGCAAAATGAATTACAAGGGCAACCAGGAATTGAGTCGGTGACTTTAAGTGATCAAAACTTGGTTAATGTTGCAAGTCGAATGGGCGGTTTTAGTTGGGAAGGAATGCCCGAAGGCAAAACACAATATATTTACCAAATCTTCGCCGCAGATAATTTTAAGGATTTTTTTGGATTAAAATTGAATGAAGGTCGCTGGTTTAATGAAGGTAATAAAGACAAAAATTCCTTCCTAATTAATGAAGCGGCAGTCAAAGCATTACAATTGGAAAATCCTGTTGGCAAATGGGTTGATTTCTGGGGCGAAAAAGGAACAATAGTAGGTGTATTAGAAGATTTCCATTTTAAATCTTTTCATAATAATATTGAACAACTCATCATTAGACAAAGACCTGATAGATTCTACCGCACTTATATTAAAACAACTAGCGCCAAAGCGGCAACTGCTATTGCCGCCGCCGAAAAAGTATATAAAGCCCATCATCCAGAAAAAGTATTCCAATATGAATTCTTAGATGAGACCTTCGATAATATGTACAAAAAAGAAACTAGAATGGGCAATCTCTTTACTGCTTTTGCCTTATTGACTATCTTCATTTCTGGATTAGGTGTTTTCGGCTTAGCCACCTATACAGCAGAACGAAGAAGTAAAGAAATTGGTATCCGAAAAGTACTAGGCGCTTCCATTCTAAATATAGTTAATTTACTATCCTTAGATTTTCTAAAAATGGTAGTTATAGCCTTGCTAATTGCGAGCCCCATAGCATGGTATTTCATGGAAGATTGGCTCACCAATTTTGCTTTTAGTATTGATATTCATTGGTCTGTTTTTGCCCTAGCAGGCGGATTAACTATATTGTTGGCTTATTTTACGATTGGTTTTCAATCACTTAGAGCAGCTTTGATGAATCCAGCGAAAACTTTAAAGTCAGAATAAATTAAATTTGAGGTTACAAGGTAAAAAGGTAGCAAGGTTCCCAATCACAAGAATCCTGTTACTGTTCCACCTCTTAACCCTGTAACCTCTAAACCTTGTAACCTTCATAATATGTCACACATCGCCATTCCAATTCCGCGCGGTAACGGAAAACAAGACATCGAAATCGAAATGACCGTCAATGGTCAAAAGCAGCAATTACACTACCGAGTAGAATTATTCTACTGGGAAGATTGCGAAATTCCAGTTGTAAATCGAGTTGAATGTATTAAAAATATGCTTTCTGATTATGATGAAGATTGGATGATTTACTTTATCGGTGACCCGAATAAGGAGTATGTGCCGATTACTTTTATTAAAAAAGAAGATTGGGCAACCAAAAAACGGATGATGAAAGAAGCGGTCTAAAGCTAAATTTATTGTCACTTTTTCTACTACTTTTCTCTTTCCTTTTGGAAAATAGCTGAGTGCTTTATTTTCCCTGTTATTTTATTGCCTTCCCTTATCTGGACGCTCTCATTCCAATAACTTTAATAAGCCTTTAAGACTTGAGAAGTTTCAATTGACTCAGAACTAAATTAAACTTAATTATTTTTCACATGTGACTGTAAATCAGTAAGATAT
>JAFMDF010000601.1 GCA_017857395.1 Bacteroidota bacterium
CCTTTTTGCTTTAGAAATATTTACCCCCCCCTATGGGAAAAAATAGACCTCACACAAAGTTTGTTAGGGCGGCGTTGTTCTAATTAGATTCCCCATGGATTGTCCCCCCCCTCCCTTATTATTTCTTTTTCTTTAGTTTTAATTCCTTGCCCGTTCGTTCCTGCCATGCTTTAATACGGCAAGGTTCGGAGCAATACTTTTGAGTGTGTTGTTTATAAATGTAATGAGTGCCACAATGCAAGCAGCTTCTTTGTCCGTCCTTTGGCGTTCTGTCGTTATACGGCTGCCGTATAGCCGTTTTTGTTATATTACTTTCCATTGTGCCGTTAGTCGTTGGTTCGGTTGTCTCTGTGCTTATACTGGCTTTATTAAATCCTATTGGTTGGCGGTGGTGGCGTTCAAATGGATTAGCATTTTCCCCATTGATAAAACCAATTATTTGTTCTCTCAATTCGTTTACTTTTTCGGTGGTAGCTTCATTTCCTAAATAGGCTTTTATTACATCATCTGCCTTTACTTTCATTTCTTTTGCCTGTTGGTGTAAATTACATTTTTCCAGTTCTTTAAAAGCGTTTAAATAGTTTATTATTCTTTGTTCTAAATCGCTGTTTTCCGCTGCCTGTGGGGTACTTTCTAAATCATTAGTAGTTTGTGTTGGGGTGCTAATTAATTGCGCTCTGGTAGTATCTATTTGAGGTAGATTATTATTTAATAAATAGTGTTGTCCTGTGGTATCGGCTAAAGTAAATATTAGCCGTTGTTGTTCGGCTCTGGCTAAATCGTAAAGGTTAGGCGGTGCTATTGGTACGGGTGGCGGTGGGGTAGCTTCTGCCAATGTTTGTATTTTATTTCTCAATTTGAAATTAATCTTTTCAGATACCATATTGATAAAATCAGATAGTACCGATTCGCTAAAATAGTATTGATTAGGTAAAGCTATTTGCTCAATACCACTACCTTTTTTATGTATTTCCTCAATGATAACTGAAAAGAGAAAAACGCATAAACAAATAATAGTAAACCATGCTAATCCATTGCCATAGAATAGGGTGGTACTTTCTGCTTTATTCTTTGTGTTTTGGTTAGCGGTTTTAATAGCTGTTATATCAGTTAGATAAAGGCTATCTACCGCTTTTAATTCTATTTTTCGATTAGTAGTTAGTGCTTTTAATTCGGTAGCTTGTAGGGTTTCTTTATTGGCAATAATAGCGGCTTGTTCAGCTTTAATGGCTGCTATCTGTCCTCTAATGGTTTCCTTTTTGGTAGTATAACTTAAACCGCTTCTTTGCTCTTTTCTGGTATATCGGTTTAGGTTACTTTGTTGCTGTTCAATTAGTGATTTATAGCGGTTCTTTTCAGCTTCTATTTGCTTTAAATAACCGTTGGCAATAGTGGCACTATCAGAAATAAAAACGGCTCTCAATTCCTGCTTTTTATCTTGGTGGACTAAATCTGTTTTATCGGTGCTTTGCTCCTGTGGGGTAGGGGTGGCAATTTCAACCAGTTCTTTACTACCGTTAAAACTCAAAGCAGCCGAACCAAAAAACAGACCGATACAAACCAATAAAATAAAGACGGTCATTGCTAAATCTAAACCGCTAAACCTCTGGTATAAAAAAGCCTTTATACTATATGGGGTAAATTTCCTTAGTCCAATCTCTAAAAAAGCCGTGCCGATAATTGCACCAATGGTAGCCAATAGTTCAGCGTTATTTGGTGCTATCTCGTAAACTCTAGATAGTATAATGCTGTAAATTATTCCTATCTCTGTAAGTGCGGAAATTATTTGTGATATGATACCCAACTTGGATAAAGTAGGTATTAAATTGGCATAACGATTAAAAAAGTCGTTATTTGTGGGTAAAGTAAAATGTAATTTCATTTTATTTGTACGTATTTTCATTTTATGAAATACCCCGTTTCCTGCCGTCCAAAGCATGGGGAACGGGTTTTTTTAATTCCCTTCTATTAATTTTCTCTTTTATCAATTGGCATTCAAGTATAAATATCTATCAATCGAACTTTGTAAAATAGACCTTTCCAACTTCAATAATTGGTACTGTTTGTAAAGGTTCTTTTCCTGTTTAATCTCTCTTTGTAGTTGTTCTAATTTTTCAATAGTGGCGGTAAAATCTAACGGTAATACTAAGTTTCCTTGCATGGATGGAATTTTTAAAATGGTTAGTAAAAATTCCCTTCTTTAATTATCTCATAGTTAGCTACCTGTTTTACTGGCTATGGTTAGCGGTGATTGATTTCGTTTTAATTCAACTGCTTGTGCAAATCTTTTAGCCTGTTCTTTGCCGTCTAGGTCTATATATTCAAAAAATTGCTTTTGGGTTGTGTGTCCAGTAATCTGCATTAATAAAAAAGGCTCAATACCTAGATTGTAAAAATTGGATGCAAAAGAACGTCTAGCACAATGAGACGTGGCCATTTTATATTTTTCTATTCGTTCATCTTTAGTTGTCCCTCCCTCTGAATAAATTCTTAACTCTTTATTATTGATTCCTGCCAATCTGCAAACCTCTTTTATTGTTCGGTTAAAATATTGGTCACTTAATTTGGGTAAGTGGTATTCATATTTTTCTAAAATAGCTTTTAGTTCTGGTAGGATAGGAATATAAACTTTTGCTTTTGTCTTTTGGGTTAATATTTCGAGCGTCTCTTTACCATCATTAATTACAATATTTTCTTTTTTTACTTTACTCCAATCTGATATTCGTAAACCTGTAAAACACATAGCAACAAATAAATCTCTTACTTTTTCATAGGGTAAATTATCGGATAAATCCAAATTCTGCAACATCTTCAATTCGGTAAGGTCTAACCTAACTTTCATTTTGGTTTTTACTCTCTTAACATTAAAAAATTTGTCTCTAAATATATCGTTTTGGTGGTATTTTAATTTGTAGG
>JAFMDF010000602.1 GCA_017857395.1 Bacteroidota bacterium
TTTTCATCTAATAACTCGAAATTAAAAATTAAACACGTGACCAAAGACCAACATTATTATTCCTTTTTTGTCAGCTACTCCCCCACTCCACCGTTGAACTATTTTGTTTTACCTAAAATGGTCATCAGGATTTTGGGGAATACCGCTAATAAATCACCGCCTTCGCTCCCCACAAATCAACAATCGAACTTTACTAGCATCAATACCAGAAAAATCAATCTTCCAATCAGAGGAGAAGAAATTACCAAAGGGGTTCCCGTCTCCACAAATAATCTATGACAATTAGCAGGAGTATCTCTATTTTCAAAATTAATTAATTTCATTAATGGATAGTTTATAAAATAACTATCAAGCTTTGTTTGAGCAGTAAATTTGTAAATTAATATACAAATTTACTATTCAAAATAAATCAGGATTATCCTTTTTAATTAAATATTCCATATATTCCTTTAACTTCATTTTTCGACGAGAAGCTTCTGTTTTAGCAATGGTATGAACAGCCTCTCCTAACCGAACTAGTTTAGTTACTTCTGGAGTAGTTGCAACTTTAAGCTCAGGAACTGGAACAGCCTTTTGGGGGGGTATCTCTACTTGTCCTGTTACTTCCTGAATATTTTGATTGACCTCTTCCAAACTTGGAAGACTAGATTTAACCATGGAAGTTCTTCTAACAATCTTCTTAGCCATTATTTACAATTTTATTGAATTCTAAAAACCAATTTTTAAAATTTTGTTCAGACTTACCTTTAGCATCTTTGTCAAAAAAGGAAATCAATGTATTAGTGTTTCGATAAAGTGCATATCGATTCAATTTATTTTCCATAAATTTTACATTAATCATTGTCTGCAACTCTTCTATCTCTTCTAAAAGAAATCTATCATCTAGCGTTCGTTGTTCAAATAAATTAATGAAACCAATTACATTTAAATCTCTCCCCTTGCCTTTTCTTTGCGACTTCACTTTCATCGCAATCTTTAAAAAGTCTAAAGTAGCATCCATTTGAAAAGCTCCTGGGACAAAAGGGATAAATAAATAATCAGCAAATTGTAGGTATTTCGTAATCTCTTGCTGATCAATAGGCAGATTATTATCAAGTTTACCAGGAACGTCTATAAAAACATAATCATAGTCGGTATCAAGCTTATAAATACCCGTTTTTTGATTCAAAAAATCTTTAATGGTCATTTGTTGCACTTGATAAGGACTAGCCTCATCATAGACCTGTAAGTCTGCCATACGTTTTCGTGCAATACTTCGCTGTTTATCTGCATCTACAATAAAAACAGATTTATCGAAGGGTTCTTGACTTAAAGCATTAGCTGAAAGTAATGTACAAGTAGATTTACCTACACCTCCTTTCTGATTAGCAAAAATTATTATTTTGCTCATAATAAATAGGGTTTACAAATTTTAAAAAATAAGGATAAAAGGGTTAGTCTGTCAAGGCTATGCCAAAACATTAATCGAAATGTTATGGTCAATGATTTATAGGCTTAGCTAATTTTTCCTTATTCTCTAGGTTGGTATAATAATAGTCTTTTATTAAAAGTAAATTAGTTTACAAATAAATATTGTAAACTTATTTACTTTTGAATCACAAACATACATTAAACTATTTTCATTAACTAGTCTCTCCTTGAAAAAATAGTTTTCTCCAAGAAAATTAGTTAGTATAAAGCGTATCAACACAGTTGTAAGCCTTATTTATAGCCTCCGAATAAAATTCTAGATAGCTAAATTAAATTAGTGAACTAATTTATTTATTGATATTACACAAAAATATATTTCCTACCAAGTACCGAAAATATATAATAGTGCCCCTCCCCTTCTTTGCCAGACTTAATGAAATTTGGCGAGATACTTAGTAACAAGAATCCTTAAACCTCATTAGTGAATCACTTTACAATTCTTAATAATTCTCAATCCAAAGAAGATTAATTAACTGTAAAACAATTTAGGCAAAATCTGATAGTAAACAAATAAATAAGTTTACAAATTTACTTTTTTATTGAAAAATAATCAATCCGATAAGACTCCCTTTTTTTAAAATGAAATCCTAAACAATATATACTATCGCAGAAAAAGTAATTACGATAATATCAGGCCATACATATCACTAATCGAGTTTATAAAAACTAAATTAGTTCATATTAGTAACAGTTTAGTAAATTTGTAAATTTATTTATTAGTAAATTAGTTTACTTTTAGTGTTAATAACATTAAAAAATAGGATATATTTCGCTTTTATTAAAAACTCGTCGCTTAAAATCAATTAAGCGCTTATTTATTCTTGGTAAATTGCTTACAGCATAAAGAAAGGAGTTGAAGATTTGGTAAGTCAGTTTTTTCATAACTCCAGTCATAAATAGAATCCTTTTATCTCTTAGATATCTTGAATTTAAAAAGTCAATGTAAATTTGTAAATTTATTTACTAAATTAATTTAGTCTTACCTAGAATTCTTAATTTGGGGTATCTGATATTACTAAATAACGTCAGAATAAGAAACCTGTCATTTAAAAACTCCAAACTTGATAGCTCCCTGATTGAATACATCTGGATGTCTACAAATAGGATGATGGAGTTATTTTTTAATCGTCACAAAATTAAAATGAGTATAGCAATTTTAAAAGTAAACTTGTAAACTAATCTACAAATTTACTTTTAAGTGAATTCGCAATTGATTTATATTGATATGAAATTGTTTGTTAAAATCAATTTATAAGCTATTTATTTACTCTTAGAGCGAAGAAATAATAATTTCTATAGTATTGTCGGATAAACAATATAATGTCCTATTTGGGCTTTAAATCTATTTCTATAATTTTTCAGTACAGATAATCAGTTAAATGTAACTGAGGGGTGGGAATAACCTCCATCCTCGTAATTTTCAGATGAATACTGAAA
>JAFMDF010000603.1 GCA_017857395.1 Bacteroidota bacterium
ACCGCAAAGTTACAATAAATACTATTTAGAACTTCATGCGTAAACCACTAGGTAAATTTGGAAAAAGAGTAAATTATATGCTGTGAAAGGGTTGAATTCACCAATATTAAAGTCGAAAATTCCTAAACCTAATGCTTTGGCAATGATGGTAGTTAACCAATAACCAAGGGTAAAAAGAATAGCAAACCCTAACCCTGTTATCAACCACCGACTAATGAATTTCTCCAAAGATGAAGCGGGTAAGGTTAAGTAAAATAATTTACCATCAGGGCGGTTCATTTCTGTAAAAGACAAACTGGTTAAAATAAAGCCACCGACTAATAGGTAAAACCCATAGCTAAATTCGTGATACCCATGTTCTCGATTATAGGCCCATCCTAAAGCATTGCCACCTACTACCAAAAAGGAAGCTGCGGCAATCAGTAATAATATTTTTTTGTTTTGGGCAAATTCTCGTTGCATTAAATGCCAGAATCTGGGGGATGAAAAATATTGATTGGTTTCCATAATATTGTGTTTTTTTATCGTAGGTTGATTGATGATAGGTTGATTTATGGTCAAGTGATTCATGCTATTGGGTTTTAGATGTTGGATATCTTATGGCAAACTGCCACTGCTTACTGCCTACTGAAATAAAGACTGAATACCTTCCCGATTAGCCATCATCGCATTAAAGAAAATTTCAATATCGACTTCAGTTTCTTCCTTGAATTTGTTTTCTTTAACGACCATATAACCACCCAATACTCTTTCTGCATATAATACATCGGTTGGTTCGCCTCTACTATAAGTTACTTCAAAATGAAGTTTTTGAGCAATCGCTTCTACTGAATCATTGAAGACAATTTTTCCCTCATCCAAAATAATAATTGGATCCATCAAATTGCCCATGTCTCGGACTTGATGCGTTGAAATGATACAAGTTTGGTCATCGGAAATAGCCCCTGCAATCGTTTTTCTAAAAAGACTTTTGGAAGGAATATCCAAACCATTGGTTGGTTCATCTAAAACTAATAAGCGACTATTCGTGGCTAATCCAAAAGATAGCATAGCTTTCTTCTTTTGCCCTTGTGATAAGCCGTTTATTTTATGGTCATCAGCAATTTCAAAATCCCTTAAATAGCGTTGAAACTGGCTTTCGCTAAATTTTGGATAAAACGGTGCATATACTTTTGCGAAAGTGGAAACTTTCATAGCAGGAATATGCAATTCCTCTGGCATAAAGAATAAATCGGACAAAAAAGCAGGAAATCGTTCTGAAGGATTAAAACCCATGGCATTAATAGCACCTGACTTTGGAAAAAGTAAGCCACCAATCAATTTCAAAAGGCTGGTTTTTCCTGCACCATTTTTTCCTAATAACCCATAAATATTTCCTGCGGGAATCTCTAGGTTTAATTCCTTAAACAGCGGTGTTCTTTTTTTGTAATGGAAATTGACGTTTTGAAATTGAATCATGATTGCGGCTATTTGAAATTGAAATAATGATTTAAAAAGTTGGGTGATGTCTTTTATTGAATTAGTGTATTACTTAACTAGTACACTACAAATGTAAGCTAGTATCTTTATTAAATGCAAGTTTTTTTGAAAAAAAATAAGAAAAAAGTGAAAAACCGATGATTTTTATTGACTTTTAGGGGAGATATAGGAGATAAACTACAGAAAAAATTAGTTTTTAAATACAATGAGAATAGCCTTCGATGCGAAAAGAATATTTAGTAATCAAACAGGATTGGGCAATTATGGTCGAACCTTAGTAGATAATTTACAGCATTATTACCCGGAGGAAGACTATCTATTGTTTACACCTCGGCTTTCGGATAGTGCGAATAAATATGCCCAGCAATTTAAAACAATTACGCCGACTACTCCTTTTAAACATGTTTGGCGGAGCTATGGCATCAAAAAAGATTTGGAGGAAGCCGAAGTCGATTTATATCATGGATTAAGTAGTGAAATTCCTTTTTGGTTAAATAATATAAAAACAGTTGTAACGGTTCATGACCTCATTTTTAAAGCATTGCCACATACCTATCCACAATTGGATAGATGGTTATATGAAGAAAAGACACGGTATGCTTGTAAGTCTGCGGAAAAAATTATTACGATTAGTGAGTATTCCAAACAAGATATCATTAAGTATTATGAAGTTGAACCAGATAGAATTGAGGTGATTTATCCGCCTTGCCTACCCATTTTTTATACCGATACCGCCTTAGAAAAAGCCAATTTGATAGCTACCAATCCTTCTTTTCAGCAATTGCCTTCGGAATATATATTATATGTAGGGTCGGTTATCGAAAGAAAAAACTTACTGACAATCGTCAAAGCGATTTGGCAAATGCCAGAAAAAGAACGTTTACCATTAGTTATTGTAGGAAAAGGGAAGGGGTATAAAAAAAAGGTGAAAGGGTATATCAAAAGCCACCATCTGGAGCATTTAATGTTTTGGGTAGCCGATTTAAACTATCTAGAAGGCCTCAAACAATTATATCAGCAAGCTCAATTAGTCGTTTTTCCGTCTATTTATGAAGGGTTTGGTTTACCCGTAGCAGAGGCAATGTTGTGCGGAACACCAGTTATTACGTCCAATGTTTCTTCCTTACCAGAAGCCGGCGGACAATATGCTAAATTGGTGAATCCAAAGGATGTTGAGGAATTAAAGGTAGCGATTCAAACCATTTTAAATGATACGGAATTGAATCAGCAAATGCGAATAGAAGGAAGAAAAGATGCCTTAAAGCGTTTTCATCCAGAGAAATTGACTAGAGAGTTGATGGACTTGTATCAGTCAGTAGTAGGCAGTAGGCAGTAGGCAGTAGGCAGTAGGCAGTAGGCAGTAGGCAGTAGGCAGTAGTGGTTTACGCATGAAGTTCTAAATAGTATTTATTGTAACTT
This sequence comes from Bacteroidota bacterium, assembly GCA_017857395.1. Classification (GTDB taxonomy): domain Bacteria; phylum Bacteroidota; class Bacteroidia; order Chitinophagales; family Saprospiraceae; genus JAFMDF01. The sequence goes on from JAFMDF010000603.1 coordinate 2,899, forward strand.
TGCGGTTT
>JAFMDF010000242.1 GCA_017857395.1 Bacteroidota bacterium
TTAGTTGCATAACTCAAAAATACGGGGATTTTTTTTTCCTCGTTTGCACAGCCTAGGTTTAAGTATACAGTCATCCATACCATATTCTCTAAATTTTTCATTTTTAGCAACATGTGCATGAGCTGTCATTGCTAAAATCGGTATTTCTGCTTTTTTAGGGGACATTTTATGTCGAATATAAGCCGTTGCTTCATAGCCATTCATATTGGGCATTTGGATATCCATCAAAATGATGTCAAAATCTTTCTCGGCTAATATAGCTACGCCTTCTTGTCCATCATTGGCTACCGTTATTTCTATATCGGACCAATGCTTTTCTAAAGTCTTAATGGCTACCAATTGATTCATTTTATGGTCCTCCACCAATAAAACCCGTATCGCTCCTTTGTCAAGTGTCGCTGCCGCTTTTGCCTGAATTGGTTCAGGAAAGACTTCTTCTCCAATTTCAAATAACAAATCAAAATAAAATTCAGACCCTTTTCCTAGTTCACTTTTGACGCCAATTTTTCCACCTTGCTGCTCTACTAAATTTTTAGCAATCGGTAGGCCTAACCCCTTTCCTTCTTGCTCCATTCCCTGTTCTCGAATCAAAGTAAAAGTCTCAAAGATAGCGTCTATTTTATCTGACGGTATCCCTATCCCCGTATCGGAAATCGTAAATTTTAATTGAACAAAATCATTGCTTTCATTTTGATTTTCTACTAAAATACTTACGCTTCCTCTTTCGGTAAATTTAATCCCATTTAAGACTAAATTATATAATATTTGATTCAATCTCAATTTATCCCCATGCACAATTTTTGGAATCCCTTCTTTCATCTGTAGAGACAAGTTCAATGCTTTTTCTTCCGCCTTGAATTGAATGACATTCATTAAATTATGTAGTAATTCATATAAGTCAAAAAATTTATAATCAAATTTCAATTGGCTATTTTGAATTTCTGATATTGCTAAAATATCATTGACTACGCCTAATAAAATCTCTGAGGATTGCTTGATTGAACTGATATAATTATGTTGCTCTTTAGATAAATTAGTTTGCATCACTAAATTGCTCATCCCCCAAATAGCGTTCATTGGGGTTCGCATTTCGTGACTAATATTTGCAATGAATTGCTCTTTCATCTTAGCGGATTCTCTAGCGACATCTCTCGCTTTCCGTAAATCATTTGCTTTCTGTTGTTCCGTAATATCCTTTAACAAACCAGAATATCCAGTAAATTCGGGGGTGCGAATCATACTTGCAGAAATCAAGCACCTTCGTATTTTACCATTCTTTTGCTCTATCTCTATTGGAAATTCAGTGACCGATTGATTCGCAACTAAAGTATATAAAAACTCTCGCTTTCTTTCTTTTGTATGAAATAAATTATGTACTTCTATTTCTAATAACTCCTCTTCTGAAAAAGCAAATAATTCAAAAGTTGCTTGATTAAAATCAACCAAGCGCCCCTCTAAATTACAAATATAGATAGCGTCTTTAGATTTATTAAAAATGTCTTGATATAATCGCTGATTTGTTTGCTTGATTCTACTCACTTTCTCTACTACCTCATCTTGAAGTAATTGTATTCGTTCTACAGCAAATTGAATAGTTGGATAAATAGGACTATTGTCAAATCCTTCTTTGAGCATAAAATCCTGTGCTCCTGCTCGAATAAAATCAAGTCCTAAATGCTTGTGTGCATCATCTGCTATAGCAATAATTATCTTATCGGAAAATGTGGTTTTTAATTTTTTAAATCCAGTTAATCCCATCCCATCTGACAAAGAGATATCTAACAAAATAATAGCAAACTCAGGATGCGCTTTTAAAAAGGCAATCGCCTCTTTAATAGATTGACAAGCAGATAAATGATTTCGTAAAACCCCCGAAGCAGCCAAATTATTCTTGACCGTCGCAATGATTGTTTTATCATCCTCAATCAAGAGTATAAATGGACTTATAGATTGACTTCGTGTGGTATTGGACATTGCAATAATCCCTTAAAAGGTTAGTGAATAGGTAACAAGGGGAGTAAAATAGATAGGAAAACGAAGACGCTACATCAACAAGAGATTAAAATCACTGAGATTGATTGATGGCTATTGTCTTTGACGAATGCTAATATTATAGCAACTTAGTTTTCTCAAGTATTTAAAGGCATTTTAACAGTATTAGACCTTAAATTATTTTTTTATATAATACGTTAAAAATCAATACTACACCTCCCTTTTTTGGATAAAACAGGAACAAAAAATATGCCATTTACGGAGATATTAGCGATCCAACCTTCTTTTCTCAAAGCTTATTTTATTTGGCTTCTTGGCAATTATCGAAAAACTTAATAGTACCATTAGTTTAGCCGACGAACAGATAATGTTCAAAATAAAAAATAAAAATTTTTCATTGGCTTTTCAACTATTTTATAAAATAAAATATACAAAAATTGCATTAATACAAAATATATCTTAAACTTATAGTGTAAATAAACGAATATAAAACCTCACTCTATGGAAAACCATCAAAGTATCCGATATTCAGAAGCCGATTTAGCCATTTTTAAAAAGGCAGTGAATAAAAAATTAACTAAAGCGGAAAGACAATTAGCCTCTTTGGATGCTCAATTAAAAGAAACGACGCTCAATAAAGGTAGTCAAAGTGATTGGGTGGAAGATTCTTCTAGTAGTGCAAGTCTACAACTATTAGACACGATTGCTAATCGCTTGCGGAAACATGTCGTAGATTTAAAAAATGCCCTTCTCCGCATTCACAATAAATCTTATGGTATTTGTTCTTTAACAGGTCAACTCATTGACAAAAAAAGATTACTCGCCGTCCCAACTACTACTAAAGGCGTTGCTGCAAAAACAGCTAATAATAAAAGAAATTTAAAACAACCCTTTAGATCTAGTATCACCAAGAAAAAAAGCCCAAAAATTATTAGTCGAATCGTTCAAAAGGAGGCGCCACCAAGAGCTAAAATCAATAAACCCGATTTGCCTGAAGGTTGGAATAACGAAACCGATGATTTATTAAAAAATGTGGAATTGCTTGATTTGAAGAAAGAATTAGAGGAATAGAACACTAATAAATAAAATGATCATTATCCGTTGTTGATATAATCCATTATTATAATGTATTTTTCAACAACGGATTATATCAACAACAGATTTCTAAATAAATTTTCATTAAACCCTTTTTATACTTTCTGCAGCACGTCCAAAATACGCACCATTGCTAAAGTATCCAATTCACAATAGTTCAATAAATGCTTAAAGGTTTCTTGCTGCTCTTTTTTAGTCATCCGTCCATCGGTGGCGTGGTGCCATTTGATGGTGGCAATCATTCCATTTTGAATGGCTAAATCTTCATAACTGACCTCAGGAGAGAGTACAGGCAAAATGCTTTTTAAAGAAGTTTTTCCTTTAAAATCTGGATGCCGATAATATCCTTTTTGGAAGGGTACTCTTAAATCATATAAACGCTCATTCAGAGAAGTTAAAAAAGGTTCATAAACAGGAAACAATACCGCCATTTCTTTATTCCTTCCTTTTTCAAAGCTCTCATTCCAAACGATTACAGATCCTTCGTCGCCTATATCTTTTCGTAAATTTTTAAGCAACTGTTCCACAGATTCTGCTTTGCTTTTCAGCAAAAACTCTTTGTGTACGACCGCACTATTAGGCGCTGCCTGCACATGTAGAGAATACTGAAAAACCATTTGTTGATAGGGTTTATAATGGGATTGTACAGGAATTACATAAGAAAAACTTTCATAATCTAAATAATATAATGGATAGGCTAGTTTTTTAATCGCCTTTCTAATACTCCCCCTCTTCAAGATAATCTCATCTTCTTGAGCAATCTCTACTTCTTGTCGCTGTGTATTAGACAGCTTAAAATCTTCTGGAACTTCCTGAATATCTAGGATATTTGATTCTACTAATTTTTTAATTTTACTTTTACTAATTCGAGAAATATTAAAAATAGAATAGTTGGGCAAATCCGGATAGTGTAATTGTACAAAAGGGCATTTTTGTTTTTTGCTACAACCAATCGTTATCCGCTTTTTCGGTGCTTTTTCATTCACCCACTTTAACACTTTCGGTGCGGTTGCCCTTGTTTCTGGCATTAATTCCTCAACAGCAGCGGTAATATCTTCAATAACCAATAAATCACAATGATTTACTTGTTCGCTTGTTCGATAAGCTTTATTCACATGCACTAGATAGGTGGCACTAATTTTAAAACCGCTATCTTCAAAAACCATCCGCTGAAAAGCTAAATCATGGTAATGGGCTTTCTTCACAGAAGTAGCGGCTTTCACCTCAAACAAAACCAAAGTCTTGGTTGTTGGTTGGTGTACCGCAATATCGGTTATAGCTAACATTGCTCCATTTTGCGCCTTCATTTGAAAAACCACATCTTTCGGGTCAATCGCCCAATCTGCAATCACACAACCATCAGCAAACCAATCTTGCGCTAGTTTGTCTATCAGATTTCCTTGGTCTAATTTATATTGTCGGTCTAAATCTATGGGAGGCAATACCTTTGGTTTATTTTTCCGCAACCATAATTCTTCTGGGCAATCTAAATATTGTATGTAATCCGTTTTTGAAAGCGTATGCTTTTTTTTCATAGTTTCTTTATTGATTCTTGGCGATAAGACAGCTAAGTAAAATCTTCAACCTCCTTTGAAGGAAATTTGATGTTGATGTTAAAATTATTGGCATTTAAAAAACTGCCTGTCATTAGGTTGTTACCGACAATCTATTAATCTTAAAACTAATCTAAACACCTAGTAACCATTGTGCAAAAATACGCATATTGCTGACAAATTCCTAAAATATCAACATTTTATATTGATACTTATACTGCATCAGGGTGAAAAATAGACTTTCTGTTGAAGATTGTTATATTGTTGAATTGTTACATTGCTTAATAATTGCAGCTTAAAATAGGGATAAAACCCTACTCAACAATATAACCATAAAACAATATAGCCATTTGGGGATATAACTTGAGCTGTTCAATCTTTTGAAAATGTTCAAATCTTAACCTGTTAAAGTATATTAGCATCTTGATGACCTTTTAGCTACTCCCACTAGTTTTGAAACTAATTCTGATAGCAACTAGCATCGAAGCCTGCCTACCAATAAATAGGCTTTGAAATGCCTATAATTCTAAAACCCTCCTCCAAAGAGGTTGAAAATTGAATTTTACTTAGCCATCCGCTCAAGGATATCAAATGAGTGTGCTACAAATTATGGGTTTTATATATGACAATGGTTATATTGTTAGCGTCTCGTAAACAATATAACCATACAACAATATAGCCATTTAAATTCTTAAAAATAGGCATACTATATATATCTATTTCCCACTAATTTGTAGCACACTCAAATCCTTTATTTATATCCTTGTCGCTGTCACCAAAGGTTGCGGCTCATGAATCGTCAAGGAAACTGCTTGCTTGTCTTTCAACACAAAACTAATTTGCACAGAAGGAGCGCCACTTGGAGAAAAGATACTATCTCCTACCTTATTTAAAGTCCTTCCAAAAGTGCCTTTTTTACCGATTGACAACATTTTTCGCCTATTAAGTACCACTTCAAAAATTTCCTCCCCTTTTTCACCAAAGCGGTATTCACCCACGTACATCGCCTGTTCTGCTTCTGTCATGTCCAAACTTTTTGCACTTTCATCAGCATCACCGAGGGATTCTAAATAAGCAATCGTTTTATCCACTTTTGCTTTGTCTTCCGCCGTTATCCCTTTATGCCACAATCTATGTTTCGCATGTTGCAATAATGGAATTCCATGTGGCCCTGGTACTTTTTGTAGCCCAGGTCGAGCCGTCAGCATCGCTTTTAAAGCATCCAATTCGCCCAACATTGCAAAGGTAAAATGGTCGGGTCTTGCGCCATGACTCATCAAAAAATCGGCAATGTCTTTTCTGCCCATGTGTGCTGCTGCCCCAATAGCCGATTCCCAATCTCCAAAACCCCAATCCCAAGCAGCATTGGCTAGTTCTGGTCGGTTATTGACTAAGCTTTTAACTTTGTCTAGATTTGTATGTGCTGCCCCGACTACGGCACTTACACTTTCATCATCTAAGGAAGGATAGCGATAGAATAATTCCTTTTCTTCGGTAGTTGGTGAAGCAACTACTGGCTGAATGCTTTTAGCACAAGCAGCGGTGGTAGAGGAAATAGCTAAAACGCCAAAAACGGAGCTTTTGACAAAGTGACGACGAGTGGGTGGTGAATTTTTCATGATTTATTTTTTTGTTTATATGAGTATCAAAGAAAAGAAATTGCTACTTCTTATTTCTTTTTTTTATTTAAAAACCAAAATTGACGTTGGATAAGCGGGATTTGGCGATGCCAATCCTAAAAGCCTTGTTACCCCTTTGAAAGAGGTATTTGGCATAAGATTTTGTTCTTTCCATTGAAGAAAACGTATTTTTGGAGAGAAGGAAAGAGATGAAAAGTAACTTGGATGCATGACTTTAATAGAGCGCCAGGTAAAAAAATGATAAACATCCGTGTCCCTTCATCTATCCGTGGTATTAATTGCTACCACGGATAGATGAAGGGACACGGATATTGGGTATTCTTTAATTTTTGTAATATCAATTTTTAACCTGACTATCTAAATTTTCCTACGGATTAATAAAACCCAATGGATTTTAGGTTATTTTTTCTGTTGTAAAAAAATAAAAACTTGTACATTTTATTTTTATATCATTACTAATTTAGTTTTTATGCCCTTAAAACATATTATTGCTCATGTACTATTCTGGTTGGTCCTCATGCTAACCTATGCCGCCTCTGAGTGGGGTTATAGGAATAATTTTCAAGAAGCGATGATATTTGAGTTATTATACTTGCCGATTCGGATGATTGCTGTTTATGTCAATTGGTATTTATTAATCCCAAGGTATTTGTATAAAAATAAGGTTCTGGGTTATCTCTTAAGCTTAGTAAGCTTATTATTTTTATTGGCTATTGCTCAACGATTTTTGAATGTGTATTGGGGCTATCCAACCTTTTTCCCAGACTGGTTTAAAAAACCAATAGAAGTATGGATCTTCTTTAGAATTATTCAAAATTTGGTTATTCTCGCTTCTCCCGTTGCCTTTTCTACAGGCATTAAATTCTTTATGGATTGGTATGAACAGAAAAATAAAGCCAATCAATTAGCCATGGAAAAACGAGCAGCAGAATTAAAATATTTAAAAGCACAAATTAACCCGCATTTTTTATTCAATACTTTAAATAATTTGTATGGCTTGTCTTTAGAAAACTCTCAAAAAGTGCCTCAGTTAATCTTAAAACTATCTGACTTTTTAAGCTATTCTTTATATGATTCCGCAGTAGAAAAATTACCCCTACGAAAAGAAATAAAGTTAATAACCGATTTTATTGACTTAGAAAAAGAACGGTATGAAGGTCGATTAGAATTAGATTGGCAAATAGCTACAACTGTTGACCAAGAATTGGCAATAGCACCTTTATTATTAATGCCTTTGGTAGAAAATGCTTTTAAACATGGGGTGAAAGAAAATATTGAACAAACTAAAATCTCCATTCTTATGGAACAAATCGCTAATGAATTGCAATTTAAAATTAGCAATACTGTTCCTATGAAAAGAGCCGAACAAACACCCAATGGTATTGGGCTTAAAAATTTAAAAAGACGATTAGATTTATTATATCCCAATCAATACGAATTAAATATAGTGCCTACAAAACAGCAATTTACCGCTATCCTAAAACTACAAATTGATGAATAAATTCAGGTGTCTTATTGTAGATGACGAACCCATTGCTCAACGAATTATTGAAGGTTATTTAGCTGATTTTCAAGAATTTGAAGTGGTCGATAAATGCTTGCATGCGCTTGCTGCTAGGTCAATACTTCAAAAAGAACCTATAGACTTAATGTTCTTAGATTTAGAAATGCCTAAACTAAAAGGACTTGCCTTTTTAAAGACTCTAGAAAATCCACCTGCTGTTATTATTACTACTGCCCATAGAGCATTCGCACTAGAAAGTTTTGAATTAGAAGTATTGGATTACCTCCTAAAACCTATTTCTTTTGAACGCTTTCTAAAAGCTATTAATCGTTTTCAAAAACTCCATATAACGACCAATTCCCCTACTATTAATCCTACTTTAAATCCAACCAAATTCCTTTATGTAAAAAGCAATCGGAAAACACTAAAAATTAATCAGCAGGATATTGATTACATCGAAGGCATGAATAACTATGTGAAGATTTATTGCCAGCAAGAAGTACATGTTGTCTATACTTCGCTACAAAAAATGCTCACCGATTTAACCCCGCAATTTCTACGCATTCATAAATCCTACATTATCAATAAACATAAAATCAAAGCTTTTAATCAAGAACAAATTGAGGTTGGGACTAAACAATTGCCTATCGGGAATACCTATCGGGGAATAATTGAGCAATTTTGAAGACTAGTATTTTGATATTTTTGCTTATCATTGTTTTTCTTCTAAAAAATAGGACTAGAACTATGCAACAAAAAACAAGGTCAATCTTCCTTTTCATTTCCTTCTTCCTAACTGCTAATTTACTAGCCCAGAATATTCAACCCAACATCGTCTTTATCTTAGCCGATGACTTAGGTTATGGTGATTTAGCCAGCTACGGACATCGCCATATCAAAACACCATATCTCGACAAATTAGCCAAAGAAGGTATCAAATTCACCAATTTTTATAGCCCTTCCCCTTTATGTTCTCCATCAAGAGCGGGGTTTTTAACGGGCCGAACGCCTTATCGAACAGGCATCCAAAGTTGGATTCCGCAAGGAGAAGATATTTATTTACATCCAGAAGAAAAAACGATTGCTACGGTATTAAAGGAACAGGGCTATCAAACTTTTCTCGCTGGAAAATGGCATTTAAACGGTGGCTTAAATGACCTAAAACATACCCAACCCAACCAACATGGTTTTGATAAATGGTTCGCTTTACACGCCTTTGCTTTACCAACGCATAAAGACCCTAATAACTTTTATGAAGATGGAAAATCCCGAGGAGTAATAGAAGGTTTTAGTGCACAAATTGCAGTAGATAAGTCTATTGAATATTTAACCACTAGAGATGAAAATAAACCATTTTTCTTGTATTTACCAATGGCAGAAGTGCATTCCGAAATTGCTAGTCCCGATGCTTTTAACGCCCAATACAGCGAATTTACCAAGGGCGAAATTGATTTAAAAAACTTAAAAAATCGAGGTCCAGGAGAATATTATGCCAATGTCACTTATATGGATAATCAAATTGGTCGCTTACTGGAATCTTTAGATGACATGGGTTTGAGAGAAAATACAATAGTCATTTTCACAAGTGATAATGGCCCTGTAACCACCGATTGGCGCAAGTGGTGGGAAGTAAATATGTATGGAGAAACGGGTGGATTGCGAGGTAGAAAAGCAGATTTATACGAAGGTGGCTTGAAAGTGCCTTGTATAATCCGTTATCCCAATCATATTACACCAGGCGCTTTAACGGATGAACCAGCACATGGCTATGACCTTTTGCCAACTATTTGTGGGTTACTAAATATCCCTGCTCCATCAGACCGAGTTATAGACGGCATCAACTTATCTCCCATTTTTAACAACCAAATCTTCACTAGAAAAGACCCTTTATTTTGGGCTTTTCAAACTCGCTCTGGAGATGCACCCGAAGGTTATTTATATGCAGTTAGGGATGGAAAATGGAAATTAATAAGTGATAAAAAAGTAGAAAAAACTTTACTGTATAATCTAGAAACTGACCCTTACGAAACAAGAGAATTAAGTCAAAATCACCGGGAGGTGGTACGCAGACTGACGGACTTTATTAAAAAGCAAAAAGAAAGTATTCAAAGGGATTCACTTCGCCCAAAACCTAAAAAGGAAACGACCAAAGAAGTGACTATTTTATACACCAATGATATTGAAAGTGTGTATGACCCCATTGATGCTTATTGGAATGACACCATTCAACGGATTGGTGGCATGGCACAACTAGCCACTTTAATTGACCAAACAAGGCAGCAAGAATCCCTTCATTTTCTATTCGATGCAGGAGATATTTTTACGGGTGCTTTGTCTAAAGCTACTTATGGAAAATTGCCTTTTGATTTGTACAGTAGTATGGGCTATGACTGTATGACTTTAGGCAATCACGAATTTGAATACGGTTGGCAAAAACTACTGGATAGTAAACAAAGAGCCAGATTTCCTGTCCTCAATGCTAATATCTTTCATAAGGATACCGATATCAATTATGGGCAACCATATACTATTTTAGAGAAAGAAGGTCTTCGGATTGGTTTGATTGGTGTTATGGGTGTAGAAGCGTTTAAGAACACCATCTACCCTGGCAATGTCAAAGAATTAGAAGTTCGACCGCCTATTCCAATTGTCCAAGAATTAGTCAATCAATTAAAACCAGAAGTAGACTTAGTGATAGTTTTAACCCACCAAAATAAATCTGCGCCGATGCAATCTGATAAAGAAGTCGATTTAGACGTACAAAGAGGTTTTGATGAAGATTATGAAATGGCAGGGGCAGTCAATGGAATTGATGTCATTTTAGGTGGACACTCCGACCACGGTCTTTGGCAACCTGTTGAGCATCCCAAAACGGGGACTTTAATCGGTATTACTTTTGGGCAGGGCAAATATCTGGGTTATATGAAATTAGCTATTGATAAAACCACTAAAAAAGTCCAATTAAAAGAAGGCAAATTGATTCCTGTCATAGCAGATAAATTATCGCCTCATCCAGCTATCAAAAATTTAATTGACAAAACTAGAAGGGCTAATCCACATTTAACCAAAGTGATTGGAACTAACCTAAAAACAGGCTATCGCAAATATAATCGAAGGTCTAACTTAGGCTATTTCATTGCGGATATTATCAAAAAAGCCGCCAAAGCAGATATTGGAATGGTCAATCCCGGTAGCATCCGAGCCGATTTGGATGTCGGGGAAATAACCGTAGAAGAAGTCGTCAATATTTATCCTTTTATAGATGAATTGGTTACGGTGGAAATTAATGGCAAGGCTTTAAAAGAGTTGTTGGAATACAGTGCTAGTTTGACTTATGGTTTGGTGCAATTTTCTGGTTTGGATATCCAATACGATTTTAAACAGGCTATTGGTAAAAGAATCTTAAAGGCTAAAGTGAATGGTAAGAAGATAAAAGATAATCGACGCTATACTATTGCTTGTAGTGCTTATGTAGCAGGTGGTGGCGATGGTTTTTCGATGCTAAAAAATGGGACCGTTTTGGTAAAAAGCGAACAGAAATTTATTGACTTTTTATTGGAATATATTGAAGGGCAAAAGGAGATTTTATTGCGGGAGATTAAATAATTATCGCACAGTTAGTGCGACCACTAATAACTATCCGTTGCCCTACATCCGTTGCCAGCCAATTTACGTTTGGCAGCGGGTTTATTAATGTATTTGTTAGAAAGTCGGATTAAAAGATGAATTCCACCATTTATAGTTCATAGTTTAGCAATGATATTAATAATCAAAAGCGATTTGAATTCAAGCTACCAATAGTTTGCAAATTAGCCGAGGGTTATCTAATTTGCAAACTTTTGATACCTTCAAATCTATTTAATATCCATGTCAGAATCTTCTTTAGTCATTCGTTCTCCACATCTAAAAGGCGCAGAAGTAGCTTGGTTTGCCCCGCTTTGTAATGGCGACGATGCATTTTTGAGCAAACATGACCTTCGTTATAAAAGTGATTGGAGCAATACGTCTAATGTGTTGACAACTGCAGATAGATTGGGGTATCGAAATATTTTATGTCCTTCTTCTTATCAAGTTGGGCAGGATACAATGACTTTTGCCTCCGCAGTTGCGCCATTGACGCAGCAAATTAATCTCTTGACAGCTATCCGTTGTGGCGAAATGCACCCGCCGATGTTAGGTCGAGCGATTGCGACTTTAGACCATATTTTAAAAGGGCGATTGACGATTAATATCATTTCTTCCAACTTACCAGGGACAGATTTATCATCGGCAGCTCGGTATCAACGGTCAAGAGAAGTCATTGAAATTTTAAAACAAGGTTGGACACAAGAATATATTGACTTTAAAGGAGCGTTTTATAATATCAAATTAGATAATACCGATCCCGTTAAAACGTATCAACAAAATGGTGGGCCGCTTTTATATTTTGGGGGCTATTCTCCTCCAGGCGTTGATTTATGTGCAGAACATTGTGATGTGTATTTAATGTGGCCTGAAACAGAGGATAAGCTACAAGGTTTGATGCAGAATATGAGTGATAAAGCCGCTGGTTATGGTCGAAAAGTAGATTTTGGTTTGCGGATTCATGTGATTGTAAGAGAAACAGAAGCGGAAGCAAAAGCAGCCGCCGCTAATCTGATGTCTTTTGTCGATGATAAAAGAGGCGAAGAAATTCGTTTACGGGCTTTAGATGGTAAATCTTATGGCGTGTCTCGCCAAACTGAAATGAGAAAATTAGCCGATGATGATGGATTTGTAGAAGACCAATTATGGACAGGTATTGGACGAGCTAGGTCTGGTTGTGGCGGTGCTATCGTTGGTACACCTGACCAAGTACTCGCTAAAATTCAACGCTATATGGATATGGGAATTCGGGCTTTTATCTTTTCTGGCTATCCCCATTTAGATGAATGTAAATTATTTGGACGGTATGTTTTGCCACGAATAAAGACCTTTTCTATGCCTATTGAACAGGGACGTATGCCTATTGGAGAACCTTTAACTCCTTTGGCGGGCGGAATTCGAAAATAAAAAATTACCGTAACTTAGACCTCTGGTCTGAGTAGCACAACGTTCACATTATTTACTTGCTTGCTTAGAACTACTCAGACCAGAGGTCTAAGCTACAAAACAAAATTCAATAAAATAATCCATGAGTTTCAACAACCAATCAATCGGAAATTACGAAGCTAAAGCCAGCCGTTATGACACCATGCCCTACCGCCGTTGTGGTAAAAGTGGTATTTTATTACCTGTAATTTCTGTCGGCTTATGGCATAATTTTGGGCACGCAGATGACTTCACCAATATGCGTCAAATCTTAAGAACTGCCTTTGATAATGGGGTAACGCATTTTGATTTAGCCAATAATTATGGCCCACCTTTTGGGGCAGCAGAAGAAAATTTTGGTCGAATTTTTGAAAAAGATTTTCGCCCCTACCGAGATGAATTAATCATTTCTAGCAAAGCTGGTTGGGATATGTGGCCTGGCCCTTATGGTAATTTTGGCTCTCGCAAATATTTAATTGCTAGTTTAGACCAAAGTTTAAAAAGAATGGACTTGGATTATGTAGATGTTTTCTATCATCACCGACCCGACCCAGATACGCCATTAGAAGAAACGATGGGGGCACTGCATCATATTGTCCAACAAGGGAAGGCATTATATGTGGGTGTCTCTCAATATCCAGCCGAATTAACCGCCCGAGCAGCCGCTATTTTAAAAGAAATGGGAACAAAGTTATTTATTCACCAGCCAAGATATAGTATGTTAGACCGCTGGGTAGAAACGGATGGTTTGCTAGACGAATTAGAAAATCAAGGAACAGGGGCAATTGCTTTTTCCCCATTGGAACAGGGGATTTTAACTAGCAAATATTTGAAAGGTTTCCCAAAACAATCAAGAGCAGTCAAAGATGGGCGGTATTTAAATAAGGGGAAAATTACGCCAGAATTAATCAAAAAAGTCACTAAACTAAATGACATTGCTCAAGAAAGAGGGCAAAGTATGGCACAAATGGCTATTGCTTGGTTATTAAAAGACCAACGAATTACAACGGTTTTGGTTGGCGTTAGTAGCCCTAAACAAATGTTAGATAATATTAAAACAGTCGGTAATTTAGATTTTAGTAAAGTCGAGTTAACACAAATAGAAGCTATATTGAAAGAGTGAATTTTAATAGCAAAATTCCCGCCGAAGGTGGTTTAAAATTGAAGATAAAATTGCGCCCGAAGTTGAAATTTACGTAGTTCTTTACTATTCAAACTCGTCCAATTGTATGCTTATTCTCTCAAACTTGTCAATATACCCAATGAAGGATAGTGGCATTACAACACCTCCAATAGATTCAACGACAATTATTACATTTCTTGGGACGTCCTGTTGAAATAATAGTAAATAGCGTACAAAATGTAGGTTGTTATGCCTATTAATTAATTCTGGTTTTTTAACCTCAGGTACTTATTCCTTTTTTTTGCAACAAAACAAGGAGGTAAAGGCTACCCTTCTAACGTTGTAAATAAGTTGAAGGCTAAAGAAAGCAAAAATC
>JAFMDF010000604.1 GCA_017857395.1 Bacteroidota bacterium
TCAACAATAAAACAATCTTCAACAGAAAGTCTATTTTTCACCCTGATGCAGTATATCGAGATGGAACGGGCATCCTTTCAGTTACAGTACTTGAGATGGGTATTACTGACTTTTATGTTTTTATGGGTGGCCGTGGTAGTTAATACAAGTTGAAAACTTGAAAGATATTGTTTGGAAGATACAACCTTCCAAAATCGGTAACTTGCTAATTTTTGGGTAGCATTGAAAAATAATAGCCACTTGCCAATAAAAACAAAAAACTGTTGGTCTTCTTAAAATATCAGGGTACTGACTTTTATGTTTATATGGGTGACCGTAGTAGTTAATACAAGTTGAAAACTTGAAGGATATTGTTTGGAAGATACAATCTTCCAAAATCGGTAACTTGCTAATTTTTGGGCAGCATAGAGAACACCGAACGCACTAAGAAGACACAAAAAACAGAGAGATTCTTTGTGGTCTCTGTGTCTTCTCGGTGAACTTTGTGTCCTTTAATTACCCGCTGACACCACAGTTTTCCTAAGTTTCTGGTTAGCACTTGATTAGAAAACGATCTAAACCCCAATCAAAAAACATAAGCAAACCCAACGGTAAAATTAAATTCAGTTGATTCGGATGCATAAGCCGCGACCGTACCTGGTTCCATTTTCCCAGAAAGTACCGTCAATTCACAGCCAAAATTAGGGCTAAGGTGAACCAGCATTCCGAAGTCCATTAAGAGTCCTTTTCCTGCAATTTCATTTTTGTCTACTTTGGATTTAAACGTCCCTAGTCCTCCGTGAATAGAAAATCGGTAAAAATGGTAGGCGAGTGCGCCTCCGAAATAATTGGAACGGTAAGGAGAGATAGTGGAGTTTCCAGGAGAAAACTTCCAAGTCCCAAAAAGGACAATATTTTCATGGAGTCCTATGCCTATTTTACTATCTAGTACAATGGTTCTAAACCCACTAAAATTTTTTACATCGAAATCTCTATCGATGCTATAAGCGGAAGCATGGGAAGAATGACCCAAACCATATCCAATGCTCCAATTTAAGCCTCGATGGTCCTCCCGAATACTTTTTGAATCTTTAGATGGTATAAAGGGGTAGCGTGTTTCTGATTGTTGGTTAGGGCCATTCTCTAGACTTATGTTGCTAGCATTTTGTGCTTGGAGACCGTTACTAATAAATGGCAATAAGAGGAGTATAAAAAAAATTGTTTTTGACATTAACAGATAGAAATTGTGGGTTTTTGATAAAAAGAAATAATCGAAATAATTCAATTTTTATAATTGAGAGGAATTTTATTGGTAAATCCTATAGTTCTTTTTAGGACTTAGTATAAAATAATCGTTTAGGGTTGCATGAAATAATTCTTCTCCTAAAAAAAAATTAAAACTAACAAATTGTCGATATTATAAAGTGTCTATCCCTATCCGCTCTGTTGCTAGTGCTATCAATTATAATTTATAATTGTTAGTTAAAAAAATAAAAAATAATATAGGGTTAACGATGAAAGTAAAAGTGGTTCATTTCGGAGATATTCCAAGCAGTCAAGGCGGAAAATTAAGCCGAATATTGGACTTGCGTAAAAAGTAATTCAACATCACTTGGGTGTATGTCTAGTCCAGATTCCTTGTAGCGAGAGAAATACGATGGATGCCATCAAAGCTATTTCTGCAAGTAGTTTAGCACTATACTCAAACCTAAATTGTCTATAAGTTATGCTTAGTAGAATAGAAAGTATCAACGAAAAAATTATCCGATAACCTCATCTACAACCCCATTCCGCAAAACTCCAATTCCAGCAGCCTCCACTTCCACAACATCTCCAGGTTTCAAATAAATAGGCGGGTCAAATCTAGCACCAGCGCCATTTGGCGTACCTGTAGAAATCATATCTCCTGGCTTTAACGTCATAAAAGAGCTTAAATAGGAAATGATATAATCAAAAGGAAACATCAAATTGGACGTGTTATCATTTTGACGAATTTCTCCATTCACTCTAGTTTGAATAGGCAAATTTGTGTAATCTGACACTTCATCTGCCGTCATCATCCAAGGCCCAATAATACCAGAGTTATCAAAATTTTTGCCTTGGGTCACATTAAATTTAGCATGTCGCACCCAATCTCTTAAAGTTCCTTCGTTCATTAAAGTTAAACCAGCAATGTGATTTAAGGCGTTTGCTTTAGGAATTCTACGACCACCTTTTCCAATAATAATCACAATTTCACCTTCATAATCTAATTTATCAGATTCTGGAGGACGCACCATATTTTGTTGATGACCGCTAAAAGAATCTAAATACCGTAAAAAAACACTTGGGTATTTAGGCAAAGCAGAATTATCTTTATATTCTGCATTCCGTTTAGCATAATTAACCCCAATACAAACGATTTTTTGACCTGTAATAATCGGCGGTAAATACTCAATATCTGCTTCGGAATAAACGACAGGCAAAGCTGTGGCTATTTCTTTTAATCGGTCCATCGCATCTAACTCTATCCACTTTCTAAGGTTGTTTCCATGAACAGCCCCAATATCTGTAAAGCCAATGCCTTCCCCAGTTTCTACTACCGAACCATAAGTTATTTTATCGTTTACTTTATAAGTTGCGAATTTCATTTATTTGTTTTTTAATTTTACTCATTTTAAAATTCCTGATTAATGTTAATTTAAAATAAAATTTAATGATTTTTAAATAACCAGAAAGAACACCGCTATTTCTTCCTTTTTAGTGAATAGTTTTATTAAGTAATCAGCTAAAAAAATGATAAACATCCGTGTCCCTTCATCTATCCGTGGTATTGATTGCTACCACGGATAGATGAAGGGACACGGATATTGGATATTGGATATTCTTAAATTCTATTATTAATTTTTAATCTGACTATCTAACAAGCAAGTATTTGGCTAGT
>JAFMDF010000605.1 GCA_017857395.1 Bacteroidota bacterium
GGTTTTAGTTTCTACTCTAATAACGTTAAAAGCATAATTTTGGTTAATAATATTTTGAGAAAAATGAGTACAATTGATGATGGGATGTCTTATTATAGAAATAGCTAATTGGATAAAATTAAATGTAGACTATTTATGAGTAGGAGATGTGAGGCAAGTATTAGAGTGTTAGATAAGAAATTGATAATTATCCGTGTTCCTTCACTAATCCGTAATAGCAATGAATACGCACCTCAAAATGTCGCATTAAAAATTAATTGAACATTAAAAGTAGCTTAGACCTCTGGTCTGAGTAGGTATGCTAAGGCTACTCAGACCAGAGGTCTAAGCTACGAACGACATTTTGAGATGTGCGCGCTATAATCCTCCTTACCAAATACCATCTTTTATAAACTTAAATTTGCTCATTTATTTATTAGTAAACCCTATTTTTAAAACCACATCATTAGAAAATAACAACTATTAACATGAAAAAAATCTGTACAATTATCTTGAGTTGCTTTACTTTTCTGGCTTTTAGCCAAAACTTCCCCAAAGAAATGCAGCTCTCTGCTGATGGTACTCGCTTACAATTGGGCGGGCAAGCTACTTCGGGATTTTATAATGAATCTAAAATTAGAATTGTTGAATTAACTTTTCCTAATGATAATTTTTGGGCAGAAATAACGGCGGCAGGAGATAATGATGTCCTAGCATCGGTTACCATTGATGGGGAAGTATTTGATAGTGTAGGAGTTCGATTTAAAGGGGCTACTTCTGATTTTAGAAATGATTCTGAAAAAAAATCATTTAATATTTCAATGGATGCCTTTATTGACGGGCAAGATGTAAAAGGGTACGAGACCCTAAATTTAAATGGGAATTATGAAGACCCTTCTTCTATTCGAGAAATACTGTATAATCATGTTGGTAGAAATTATACACCCGGATTGAAAACGAACTTTGCGGAATTATACATTAATGGTACTTATTGGGGGCCTTATGAGAATGTGCAACAACCGAATGGAGAATTTATCAGAGAATGGTTTTTGAGTAATGATGGCACTCGATGGCGTGCGCTTCAGGAAGGCGCATTAGCAGGTGCGGGTGGTGGCCCAGTTGGCGGCGGCCCTGGAGGCGGCGGTCCAGGTGGACCAGGAGGTGGCGGCCCTGGTGGTGCAGGTGGCGGTGGCGGCGGAAATTTTGGTCAAGGAATGTCTACGCTCAACTTTCTTGGTGCGGATACGGCCTATATTGCTAATTATACCTTGAAAAAAACAAGTAAGGAAAACCCTTGGGAAGATTTGGCGCTAGGAACTGAAAAGTTAAATTTACTACCGACAGACAATGATTTATACGATAATTTGAAAGGTTATTTGGACATTGATAAATCGCTTTGGTTTATGGCACATGAGAATTTATTCACGGATGCTGATGGATATCTTAGTAAAGGAGGAATGGATTATTATGTGTATTGGGAAGCGGAGACTGGGCGTTTAGTACCGCTTGAATATGATGGAAATAGTGTCATGCAATTTCAAAATACAAGTGTGTGGACACCTTTTTATCGAGAAAATGAAATAGATTTTCCTTTAGCCAATCGACTTTTTGCTAGCCCCGATTTGAGGCAGCGATATTTAGCTCATTTTAGAGTTATTTTGGAAGACCACTTTACGCCAACTTATTTGGATGAATTGATAGATAATTATGCGGCTCAAATTAGAGCGTCTGTTCAAAATGATACCAAACGAATATATGAACCTGCTGAATTTGAAGCGGAGATTATTAATTTGAAAAATCACGTTCGAGAAAGAAGAGATTTTTTGTTGAGCCATTCAGAAATGGGGGCAGAAGGCTTAACGATTGCGGATGTTAGTACGATAACTACTTCCCCTGCAAGTGACGAAACGGTAACGATTACTACGACGGTTGCTGGGGATAATAGCGTAGAAAAGGTTCGGTTGTATTATGGGAAAGGTTTGGTTGGAACATTTGACAGAGTGGAGATGACTGCAAATGGAGACGGCACATTTAGTGCGACCATTCCTAGTTTTACCTCAGGTAGTTATGTTCGATATTATGTGGAAGCAATTGCGGCGGATGCGGTCAATACGGTTACATATGCGCCAAAAGGAGCAGAGCATGATGTATATGTTTATCGGGTGAGGGTGGGAACTTCCCAAGATAGCGATGTCGTTATTAATGAATTGATGGCATCCAATGATGCAACAGTGGCGGATCAAGATGAAGAATTTGATGACTGGATTGAATTGTTTAATACGACCAATTCCGATATCGATTTAACAGGCTACTTTTTGTCAGATAATTCGGCAAATTTAGATAAGTATGATATTCCAGAAGGTACAATCATTCCTGCCAATGGCTATTTGATTGTTTGGGCAGATGAAGATGGGATGCAAGAAGGGTTACATGCTAATTTTAAGTTATCCGCTTCTGGAGAAGAATTATTTTTAGTAAATCCAGATACTTTGGTTGTAGATGAAGTGACGTTTGGAGAACAACAAACAGATGTTGCCTACGCCCGAACACCTAATGGAACAGGCGCTTTTGACTTTAAAACCCCAACTTTTGAGGGTAATAATGAGGGAGGAACGACTAATTTAAATGAGGTAGATTCCGACACAAATGAGTTATTAATTGCGCCAAATCCAGCTACTGCTTATTTATCTTTAGCGTTACAAAATTCAACCGATAATTTAGGAGAGATACAAATTTTTGATGTTTATGGTCGATTGGTTTTACAACAAACTGCTAAGACATCAAAAGTAGAATTAGATGTACAAAATTTGATAAACGGATTGTATTTTATTGTTGTAAATGAAGCTATTGGACAAAAAGTAATTATTGCTAGTGGTTTACGCATGAAGTTCTAAATAGTATTTATTGTAACTTTGCGGTT
>JAFMDF010000606.1 GCA_017857395.1 Bacteroidota bacterium
GGAAATTCTTTAAAAAATGACCTCATTTTTGAGGGCGTTGAACAGGCTACCCCTAACCCCAACGGGGTGAGATATCATAACATAGGGTGTGAACCCTATGAAAAAGAAATAATCATGATAAAATGCTTCCAAAAAATAAAAGGCGTAGGCAGATACAGCAACTATCTCGCAACGAATGTTCCTACGGAGCAGAAAGTAGATGACTTCCAGAAATTCAACCTCATTTACGGCGAAAACGGAACTGGTAAAACAACGCTTACGCATATTCTTCGTTCCTTAAAGGGCGATGACGAGTTTCTATTAAAGAAAAAGACCTTCGGGTATACAAATTCGCCCGAAGTACAAATAAAAGCCAAACGATTAAATGAATCGGAACTGATTTACCAAAACTTTCAATGGCAAGAACACGACCCAAATATTGAGATTTTTGATGTACACTTTATCAATAATAATGTCTATACAGGGCTAGAAATTCAAAACGACCATAAAAAGAAGTTGTTCGAAATAATTTTAGGTGATAATGGGGTGCAATTGAAAAATGAGATACAGGTGATTAAACAACGAATTCAGAAAGGGAATAAGGTCGTGCGAGAAAGTAGTCGAGCATTAGAAGCTTCCATTAATAATGCTTATCCTGCTTTGGACTATGCGAATTTAACCGCTGACCCGTCGATTGAAGAAAAAATTAAGCTAAAAGAAAAGGAATTAGAAACTGCTCAAAATCACCAAGTCATTCAAGAAAAAGCTATACTTTCTAGATTACCCACTATTAAGTTGCCCTTTGATTTGACTAATGCTAAATCCATTCTAGCCCAATCTTTAGACTTTATTTCAGCCGACTATTTAGAAAAATTCAAAGCCCATAAAACCCATTTAAATATGGGGAATAAAACGGAAGAATGGCTGCAACAAGGTTTTGAAGCAACCTACGAAGATAAATGCCCCTTCTGTTTGCAAGAAATGGATAATAGTCTTGAAATTTTACAAGCTTATCAACAGTATTTTAATGCCACTTATAAACAACTCATTCTCGATATTAACAATATTCATTCGGCTTTGTCTTCCTTTAATTTAGAAGCCATTTTATTACAAATAGAAAATACCTTAACCATCAATTGGGGATTGATTGAATTCTGGAAAACTTATTTAGCCAAAGCACCTACCCTATTACCAATTGCAGAAGATAAGCCTTTATTGGTAGCTGCCTTAGAAAAAGTCAAGCAGCTTTTTCAGCAAAAAATGAGCAATCCCGTACAAGCATTGGCAACAACTGAATTAATAGCATTTGAGGTTATTTTTACTGAATTATCAGAAAAAATGGCGGGTATGAATGCGTTAATTCAAAATTATAATGAAAGTATTGAAGCCATGAAAGCACATGAAGATACCGATGTGCAAAGAATCAAACAAGAATTAAAGGAACTACTCGCCATCCAAAAACGAGAAGAACCAGCTATTGTGGAACATTGTAATAATTTGCTAAAATATACTTCCGCTATTGCCCATCTAAAAACTCAAAATGAAGCAAAAAAGCAACAACTCAATCAATTTAAAGGCATTGTTTTTAATTCCTATTTAACCATTATCAATCATCATTTAAAACATTTCGCACCTTATCTCAGTTTGCGCAAATTAACGAGCGGTTATATGGGCAGCAGTACCGAACCTGTAGTCAAATTTGCGCTTTGCATTAATGGAAAAGAAGTAGTTCATAAAGAAAAAGGGGAACAACCATCTATGAAATATTCGCTGAGTGAAGGCGATAAAAATGCGCTTGCGTTGGCCTTCTTTTTAGCTAAATTAGAAGCAGATGAAAATTTGAAAGATAAAATTATTGTCTTTGATGATACCGTTTCCAATTTTGACCGAAATCGGTTGTCTAAATTATTGAATCAGTTGATTGTCTTTGGGCAAAAAGCTCGGCAATTATTTTTTTTGACGCATAATTTACGCTTGGGACAAGAATTTATCAAACGGTTAAAAAAAGAGGCGTTGCCAATCACCAAAAGTCAGTTGCAATTTTTTGGAGAGACGATGAATATTATTAAGTTTTCGTGATTTTATTCGCTGACTTAAAAAAAATCATATTGATAAAACACAGCCAATGCTGCTCATTTTTCTTATTTTAGTAACAGTTGCTTTTGGCAATTAAATTCCTTAGTAACGACTAACTAATAAATTGATTATTTGGACGAGATTATTAGACGTCACTGATAATTTTATTACCTTTAGGTCTTATAGGATTTTCCACTCCAAAAAATAAAAATTATACATGACAAAGAATCTTATCCTTTTTATCACAACTTTAGTATGTTCAATTAGTCTTTCTTGTAAATTAGCAGCACAATCCCCTCCTTTCGGCGGCACTATTTTTTTAGACCCAGATATAATTACCTCTGAAGCCCCTACCACTTTCCTAGGCTTAGAGGAACCAGGGAGCAGCATTAGCTTATGTTTGACCAAAATTAGTACCCTCCAAAAACTAATAGTGCTCTAAAATCAATTATTAGATCAATATTAAATTGTCGAAAGACAGGAATCCACCCTCCTATAAATACAATCAAACTATTTTATTTAAATTCATTTAAAGTGTACTCTAATTAATAGCTGTCAATATTCGCAATGAATCTATTATTTAGAACAGCATTTATTTTTCATTTGATAAGAATTAAAAACTCCGCCCACCTTTTTTAAAAAGGAGTGAGCGCCAAAAAAAGTACGTACAATAACTTTTTAAAGATATTGAATCATTTCGTAACCAGCTTACGAGGTATCATTTCTACAAAACTTTATTTATACACTATTTTTCCAATACAAGTATTGGAGATTTTTATATTAAATCAATATAACGCTAGGTTCGCTCAAATTTTTGATTAATACATAAATTACACGAAATA
>JAFMDF010000243.1 GCA_017857395.1 Bacteroidota bacterium
TACAACCATTTTTTACGTAATTTGTTGACTATCAATGTCGAACAAGTCTAATATTATTCTAGCTTCGGTCTTGGAAGTCATTTTATCCTCTTGGCCAAGTATTTGTTCTATTTTTATTAGATGTTCTAGTGCAGTTTTAGGTTTAAAATTATATAAATCTTCTTCACTTTTATTTAACCACTCTTTATAATTCATTGAACTTATTTGTTCATGAATGGTATCTAGTTTTTTATTCTGAATTTTTACTCTTTGATAGATTAGTGCAATTTGTTCTTTATGATTTTCATCAAAGAATAAAGGCTTGAGACGTGGGTCAGTCTCTATATTTTTATCGAATATCTGAAAGAAATTTTTGAGTTCAGTTTCAGTAAAGGGTAATAAATTTTCATCTTCTTCCAATTCCTTAATCATATTCATATATTCTTCTGAATCATTATGAAAACGGAGGAGAAAAAGTTTCTTAAATATGATTGGTGATTTAAAAAAAGCGTGCTTTTTTTTATCATTAATTACCTTATCTGGTGTAGGGTATTGCTGGTCATAATCTCCAATAGTATTAAGGATTATTTTTCTAAGGCGGTATCGATAAGATTCTTGAGATAGGAATTTGATGGACTTATCAATTGATTTATTAATTCCTTTTTTAGCAAGAATAGTAACAATAAAAGCTATAGCGGCTTCCATAAATTGGGATTTGAGAAAAGTGATATATTCTAGTATATGTTCATAGCAAAAGTAACATATTTTTTAGGAAAATATTTGTTGTCTAGTTAGAACTCAGGACTCTATTCGACCACAATTTAGAATGTAACTCTCTAATCTAAAAAACACCATAAAAAAAATCGGTATCCACAAAAGGCGAATACCGATTTTAGTCAAAACCAAAAAGCGAAGTTAATTAGCTAACCTCCCCAAACAAGTCCATCAATTTCTCAGCCAATTCCAAGCCAATATTTCGTTGAGCTTCTAGAGTAGAAACTACTAGATATAGGTAATTAATTTTTATAGCTCGCTAAATCTAGTAAAAATAGATAGATTTAGCGAGCTATAAAATATTCTTTCACATGACCAAAATAAAAAAATCGGTATCCACAAAAGCGAATACCGATTTTAGTCAAAACGAAAAAGCGAAGTCAATTAGCTAACCTCCCCAAACAAGTCCATCAATTTCTCAGCTAATTCCAAGCCAATATTGCGTTGAGCTTCTAGGGTAGAAGCGCCAATATGAGGAGAAACAGAAACCTTTGGATGATTGATTAAATCAGCCCTAGGCGTAGGTTCGTTATCAAAAACATCTAAGCCTGCACCACCTACTTTACCACTTTCCAAAGCAGCTAAAAGCGCATTTTCATCAATCGTACCACCTCTTGCCGTATTGACTAAAATAACGCCATCTTTCATCTTTTCCATTTCTTCTGCGCCTAATAAGGCTTTGCCCAAAGAAGGAACGTGAAGGGAAATATAGTCTGCTTTTGCCAACATTTCATCCATTGCTACCGTGTCAATTTTGATAGAAACGGTGATTTCTTTATTGCCTTGAAAGGCCATGTCAATCGTTGCATCGTCCAACATCAAATCAACTGGTAAAACCGTCATACCTAAGCCTAAACCAATTTTTGCCGTTTCTTGACCGATTCTACCAAAACCGATAATACCTAGTTTTCTGCCTCTTAATTCTTGACCTTTGGCATAGGATTTTTTCAATTGCTTGAATTCCGTATTGCCTTTGGTTGGCATGTCTCTATTAGATAAATGTAAAAACCTAGACAAGTTGAACATGTGGCCAAAAGCCAACTCTGCTACAGATTTAGAAGAAGCAGCAGGGGTGTTAATCACTTTGATGCCTTTTGACCTAGCGTGTGCTACATCAATATTATCCAAGCCAACACCTCCTCTACAAATAGCCTTTAAATTAGGGCATTTGTCGATTAATGCGGTTCTTACTTTAGTGGCACTTCTGACACAGATGGCATCGAAATTTGGCAATTGTGCAGCTAAGTCTTCCTGCGCAATTTTATCGGTTTGTACTTGATAGCCAGCTTCTTCTAAAAGCAATTGACCATCAGGATGAATACCGTCGTTGATTAATATTTTTATCATGATAAGTTGAATTTGAATTTTTAATTGTCCTTCCGAAAGTTGCCGGAATAATTTGGAATACGCTGCTTTATTTGATAATGTTTCTAAATGAAAATTGTAGCTGCATTAGGAAATAAGCTGCAAAGTACGCTAAATTTTAGCTGTAAATCCAGTAAGAAAAGTAGAGGAATAATAGAGAAAGCGGCTATTCAAATAAGTATTGAATAGCCGCTTTCTCTTAAAAAGAATAATATCCTATCTTCTTTAAAATTAACCAAAAAATATTCTATAACTCCTTGAAAAACAAGTTTTAATTTTTAATTAAAAAAAGCTTTTCCCCGAAAGCGGGTCCATTATCTACGATTATTTTTAAATAAAATAAGCCACTTGAATAATTGGACAAGTCAATTTCCTCTTGAATGTTCGTAATATTCGTTTTTTTGAGTTGGAAAATTTGTTTACCAACCCCATCTAAAAGCGTAATAGAAACATCGACATTTTGCAGAAATTGAATATCCAAATAACTAGCGTGGTTGGTTGGATTGGGATACAAATTAAAACTTTCGACTGTTGGCAATTCTATAATGCGGTCGCTAAAGTCTAAGGTTTGGTCTTGGCGTGCTTCACAACTATTTTTATCTTTTACGATGACGTAATAATCCCCTACAACAACGCCTGTAACAACTGCGTTTGTTCCAATAATGTCGTCCATATCATTGAACCAAAGATACGTAAAAGGGGGCGTGCCGCCATAAACAGAATCCACACTTAAAGTACCTCGATTAGATGGCCGATTAAAAGTGGAACTTGTTTGTAAACTATCAATCGAGGCATCGTTATCAATAACCAAATCCATTAATTCTATTTGGCATTCATTGGCATCTTTGACAATTACGGAGTAGCTACCTTTGGCTAAACCATTGGCGGTGTTTTCTGTAGAAACAATAGTGCCCGTTTCATCTCGCCAAGTATAATTATAAGAATTAGAGACCCCACCTGAGACATTCAATCGAATAAACCCTTCACAATTGAATAAATCAAATCTAGTAGAATCTACTTTTAATAAAGGAGGAGAGCGTAAAGTTGCAAAACTTTCCATCATGGCGCCATTGGCATCGGTTACGGTTAAGCTATAGCCACCTTGTTCCAAATTAATTAAAGTTTTGGTCGTATCACCGGTACTCCAAGCATATTTGTAGGGCGGCACGCCACAAATAACTTTAGCGTCCAGAAAGCCAGAATTGTCATTAAAACATTTGAGGTCAGAAGTTAGTAAAGAAACGTCCAAGTCTTCTATTCTAATAGCAATAGTGGTATCAAATTGAATCTGACAGTCATTTTCATCTGTCACTGTCAAAGAGTATGCTCCTGGTAATAAATTCTGAATAGTTGCCGTATTTGCGCCATTATTCCATTCAAATTTATAGGGAGAAGTACCGCCGATTACATTAAGGTCAATCTGCCCACTATCATCTCCTACACATAAAGAATCCGTAATAAAATTAGGGGTTGCTACAAATGGCGTAGTAGGCGCTAAAATTTCAGGGAATAATTCGCGACTAGACCATTCACAATTATTGGCATCAGTGATAGTTAGGATATAGCTGCCAGCAGATAAATTGGTCACATCTTGAGTCGTGTCGCCATTACTCCAAGCATACTGATACGGTGCATTCCCACCTGTTGGGGTAATAAAATAGGCACCTTGTTCTTCTCCAAAACAGGCTAATTCGTTATTGAAATCATCTAAAGTAACATCAATGTTTCCTTCTGCAACTAGCGTTAAGTCGCCTAAATAACCCACACATAAATACTCGTTACTAGCATCAATAACACTGACGTCATACCTACCTGCACTTAAATTTTGTAATTGGGTGGAATCTCCGTCAAAGGATTGTATGCCATTGTTCCAAAAAAATTGATAGTTACCAAAACCACCATTTACTTTGATTGCAATTGCGCCATCCATTGTATTATTACAATTGGGATTATCAATTGCAATTAATTCAACGTCCAAACTGTCTTCTTCTAATATAATTTCAAAGGAACGACTTAAGGTACATTCTGCGCCATCTGTAATGGTAATCGAATAAGTGCCTTCATCTAAATTGGTTAAGTCTTCGGTTAGTAACCCATTATTCCATTCAAAATTAATTCCTTCTCGACCGCCAGCAGTAGTTAAGTTGATAAAGCCACCTTCTGGATTAGAACAACTAGCATTTTGAACATCGACGACTTGTAATTGTATGGGACTGGAAGCAATTACTTCAAAAGTATAGGCGGGTGATACACAATTATTGGCATCTATAATTTCTAATTTATAAGTACCACCATCTACCTCTTGTAAGACATTTTCTTGTGTTCTGACAATTCGACTATTGGGCAAGGTCCAACTATAAGTATAAGGCATCGTTCCTCCTTGGATACTGGCAATCGCATTACCATCACTTTCGCCAAAACAAGAAGGCGGTTCAACTAAGACGGTATCAATTTGTAGGAAATCAGGTTCACTAAGGTCAAAACTAGTGGTTAACCTACAACCAATATTGTCCTGTATTGCCAAATCATACTGCCCCGCAGTTAAGGTGGTAAATTGACTACTTAACCAAAATCCATTTGAATTATTGACAATGGTCGTACTATCCAACCATTCAAAAGAAAAATTAGTAGCGCCTGGTGCTTCACTATCGATTCTGTAAAAAACAGCTCCATTATCTGTCCCTTTACATTGGATAGAATCAATCACTAAAAAATCGGTAATAGATAATAATTGCGGTGTCGTAAGCGTAGTGGTGTCAGAAAGAGAGATACAGCCATTGGCATCAGTTACCTGTACAAAGTAATCAGCGGCACCTAAATTATTAATGGAAGCAGTCGTTGCGCTATTATTCCAAGCAAAACTATAAGGGGCAACGCCTCCATTGATAGTTGCGGTAATTCGACCATTATCAACGCCAATACAAAGAGGTGCTGCAAGGTTGGTAAACGAAATATCCATTAATTCAGGCGCAGTGACTAAAATAGAATCCAACTTAAAATTACAGTTATTATCATCAGTAATCGTTACGGCATAATTGCCTGCACTAACCGCAGTTAAACTAGCCATTGTATCGGCAGTACTCCATAAATAGTGATACGCTCCAGTTCCACCAGTTACGGATAAATCAATCGTACCATCGCTGATTTCATTACAAAGTGGACTGCCGATAGTCGCCACCATTGCCGACAAAGCAGGTGGATTAGCTAAAGTTTCGAGTTGAGTTATTTCGCAATTATTAGCATCGGTTACGGTTAAAGTATAAGTACCTGCTCCTAGACCATAAGCGATGGGGGTCGTTTGGCCAAGTTCGTCATTCCATTTGTAGGCATAAGGTGTTGTTCCGCCTGTTACGATAGTCGTAATTTCTCCACTCGCTTCACCAGTGCATTGAGGCGCAGTATGGTTTAAATTAAGCGTTAATGCGGGAGTTGGTTCAATTTCAAGTACTTCGGAAACGCTACAGTTTTTGGTATCTGTGATGGTAACTTTATAAGTATCTGCTCTTAAATTTTGTGGACTGCCCGTATTAGGCAATCCATTATCCCAAGCAAAATTATACCCACCATTAGTATTTGGATTGCCACCAGTTACCGTTAAAGCAATACTAGCGTCCGATAAACCTGCACAACTAGGCGGATTAATGGTTTGATTTAACACGGTTAATAAAGCAGGTTCTTGAATCACGATACTGTCAATTGGGCAAGGCGTTACATTATCCGCATCTACAATCACAGAATAAACACCACCACTTAAACCCGCCACATTTTGGGCAGTAGAAAAAGTATTGATTCCATCACTCCATTGATAGGTTGGATTGACTAAGCCACCAACATTTAAGATAATAGTTCCATCACTTAAACCAGCACAAGTCACATCCGTAATGGCATCAATACCAAAATTAGGTCCATTTACCACTTGTTGAGGAAGGTTTTTGCTACAACCAAAATTATCTGTTAGGGTAATATTATAGGCCCCTAATTCAAGATTGTCAATTGTATAATTGCTAGTGTTTATATTCGTTGCAGTACCTGATGTCGTGCCACTCCAAGCATAATTATAGGGAGCTTGCCCATCTCTAGGTGCAATAATAATCGCTCCATTTTCTTGACAAAAACCAGGTTCTTGAATGTCTGTTACTTCAATGGTACTAATGCTAGGTAAAGTATGAACGATAATCTGGTCAGTTGCCGAGCAACCATTGTTTTGAGAAGTGATAGTGACACTGACCGTTTGTCGAGTATCTTTAGCACGTGCAAAAACAATAGCTTCTGTTCCTTGTGCGCCAGTACTCCAATTAAAATCAAAAGGCCCAATTCCTGTACCGCCTTCTGTAGCGGTGATTAGCTGAGGCGCGCCCTGAAAACATAAGGTTAAGGTATCTGCTGCTATAATATTGACAGCAGGAGCAGTTTGTGCCGTAAAGGAAACTGCTAATTCATCAGTACAATTTGTAGTAGAAACAGCTTGAATATAAAAGATGGAATCAGCATTGATACTAATAATAGGGTTGTTGATTGCGGCAGCATTAGAATAAGAATCGTTGGCAAAAAACAGTAAAGTATCCGTTGCATTATTAGCATCTTGGATAACTAAATTCCTTAAATCAAAACTGGTATTTTGACATAAATTTTGATTACCTGAGGCATTGGTAATAGACGGGATGGGATTAACGGTGACGAGTACAGATATAATATCACTTTCACAAATTTGCCCAGTAAATTTGGCCGTTTCTTGGAAATAATAGGTCGTGGTAGTTGTTAAAATAGGCGTTGTAAAAATAGCTCCAGAATCAATTAAAATTGTTCCTTGAGCATCCTCAAACCAATAAATTTGACCAGCATTAGAAGGTATTACCGTGATATTGGTAGATTCACCGCTACAAATAGTGTTAACAGTAAAAGTGGGATTAAAAATAACGGCATCATCTGCGATACCATTACAATTTTCATCAATCCCATTACAAGGAATTTCTACTGCTTCTGGATTAATTGCGGGATTAGTATCATCGCAATCTAAAGCATTATCAACATAGCCAACAGGTCTTGCCGCAAAACAAACAGCAATCGAATCATTAGGCGTACCAAATCCGTCATTATCTGCATCGGCATAAAAAACAGCACTTGCTTTTAATTGAGAACCGTAAAATTCAATACGGTCGAGTCCAATATCTCCACGGAAATTAACAGCAGCAGAAATTCCTCTAAAACGGAATTGCACGACCATGCCGTCATAAGCACTCAAATTAATGTATTGCTGAATCCATTCATCTCCTTGATTGCCAGTTTCACTCCATAGACTTATCCAGTTAGTACCATCAGTCGTAATTTCTAAGAAAAGGGCATTGATATTTGGGCCAAACATGTGAGAAAAAAAAGATAAATGACAAATGCCTATACTGGCATCAATCTCAATGCAATTTGTCGAAATAATAGCTTCTTTACTAGGTCTACAAGTACCTGAAGATTCTAGATAAATATATTGTCCATTGGGGTCAGCATCATTGGATGGGCCTGTCCCAGAGGTGACCGTACTACTACTATTAACTATCCAATCTATATCGTCATCAATTGCATTTGTCCAAATACCAGAAAGTGTTGGACAATCTATACAAGTACCATCTGCATTACAACTAAGCTGACTATTAAAATTTTCTGATAGAGTAACAGGTGGTAGAATACAATCTGTTCTAGTCGTCACTTTACAAGCATTATAAGCAAAATTATACGTATTACAAATTTGTCGAACATAGATGTCATAATTGGTCAACTGTTGAAGATTGGTCAAGTCAAATTCTTCTACACAATTTAAAACAACGACTTGACTATTAAGTGCGCCTGCGGTTGTGCCATTACCTGGGGTAAATCCTGCTGGGCCAAATTCTATGACTACATTATTACATTGACCACTATTTTGCCAAGCTAAATCAATGGTGGTTGCGGAGATATTAAATGCTTCTAAATTGGTAGGTGCAGGACAACCAAGAGGAACGAATACTAATTCTACATAATCAATAATACCTATATCTCCAGGTTTTTCATCACATACTTCTAATTTCCAAGTTCCATTTGGATTAATGGGCGTAGGCAGATGAAAATTAGTCAATGCTTCTTCGGGAAAGAAATTACCAACCGTTTTTGTACTAGAGGCTATACCATTGATAGAATCAGTTGTGCAAGCTGAATTGGTTAAAATAATGGGTTGGGTACAATCATTTTCTGCTGGTAGACCGAAATGGTCGCTAGAACCTCCTCGTTCATTAATCAATCTTACGCGGGTGTTGCCATCAGGAGCAATTAAAGTAACTTCTAGGTCATTTCGCCAACTATGCGTAAGGATTAAGCGGACTTCTGCTAGAAAAACATTTTGCCCTAATTGATTACCAGGGGCGTTGGTGATAGGAATATCGACCAATATGCAATTCATATCAGGAATGTCAATGCTTAGATTACAATCTCCATTATTAATCGTTACTTGGGCAAAAGCTGCTGTTGAAAAAAAGCACGATAAGCCAAAATATAAAAGGAGTCTGCGCATATTGGGTACTTGCATATTAGGTATTTCAGTAGGTCTCATTACTGGGTGGCAGTAAAGAATCGGTAGAAGAGGTTAGAAGTCAGACCGTTTACCTGCCCGACTGCCGTCAGGCGGGCGGGTTTCATAAACTGTCAGAAGTCAGATAGCTTAAGAATAAAACACTAATAATTGATGGTTTATCTGAATTAAATCTGACTTTTGACAGAAAAATTTATTTTTAGGTCTGACTTCTGATTTCTTTTATAATAGACTAATAATCAATAATTAATAACCTTACCAACTCATTATTCACCCTGATATTGTAAAAATATTAAAATATTGCCTTACTTCGCAAGAGATTTATGTCTATCTCTTATCAAAATTAAGTTTTAATTATAAATAAATAATAGTATGAAACGGAACCCTATATTTTTTTTACTACTGATTACTTGTTTTTTAGCCTGTAAGACGGAGCAAGCAGAGCAAACCATAGCAGATATGGTGTTAATCAACGGAACAATT
Source organism: Bacteroidota bacterium (assembly GCA_017857395.1). Taxonomy (GTDB): domain Bacteria; phylum Bacteroidota; class Bacteroidia; order Chitinophagales; family Saprospiraceae; genus JAFMDF01. The sequence goes on from JAFMDF010000243.1 coordinate 9,155, forward strand.
GCGACGGTGGATGAAAAAAATCCATCCGTAGAAGCCATTGCTTTTAAAGCAGATAGAATTATTCAACTAGGCACAACCGCCGACATTCAAAAACTAGTTGGTGAAACAACAGAAGTAGTAGACTTAAAAGGAAATTTTGCGATGCCCGGTATTATTGAAGGACACGGGCATTTTTCAGGTATTGGCACAACTTTACAAAATTTAAATTTTATCCGTTCTAAAAGTTGGAATGATATAGTAGCGATGGTAGCAGAAAAAGCTAAAACAGCTAAGCCAGGAGAATGGATTACAGGGCGAGGCTGGCATCAAGAAAAATGGGAAGGCGAGTTGGACAAGCAAGTTTTAGGCTATCCTTATCACGATAAATTAAGTGAGGCTTCTCCTAATAATCCAGTTATGTTGCGGCATGCAAGTGGTCATGGATTGATTGCGAACGAACAAGCGATGAAAATTGCGGGGGTATCCAAAGAAACAGCTAACCCAAATGGTGGAGAGATTGTCCGAGATTCTAGAGGGGAGGCGATTGGAGTTTTTGAGGAAACGGCGATGAATGTTATTGGCAATGCCTATGATGAATATTTAGAAACATTATCGGAGGAAGATAAAACTAGGATTTGGTTTGAAGGTATTGAATTAGCAGAGGCGGAATGTATTAAAAAAGGGATTACGTCTTTTCAAGATGCAGGGGCTTCCTTCGTAGAACTTGACCGTTATAAAAAATTAGCAGAAGCTGGCGAATTGGATTTACGCCTTTGGGCAATGATTGGTAGTCGAGAAGAAAATTTGGCAGAGAATCTAAAGAACTATCCTGTTGTCAATGCGGGCAATCATTTTTTTACGAGTCGAGCGATTAAAGGCTATTTAGATGGTGCACTAGGTTCTTTTGGTGCTTGGTTACTGGAATCTTATGATGATAAACCCGATTTTCATGGACAAAATGTAACACCCATAGAAGAGATAGCCCGCATTGCTGGATTAGCGGCTCAACATAAATTGCAGTATTGTGTCCATGCGATTGGAGATAGAGGGAATCGAGAAATGTTAGATTTGTTTGAAAAGACTTTCAAAACAATGCCTGACCAATCTGATTTCCGATGGAGAATTGAGCATTCTCAGCATATTGACCCAGCGGATATTCCTCGTTTTGGAGACTTGGGCGTTATTGCAGCCATGCAAGCAATTCATTGTACGTCGGATGCGCCTTTTGTCATAAAAAGGTTGGGCGAAAAAAGAGCTAGAGAAGGGGCTTATCCTTGGCGTTCTTTATTAGATGCAGGGGCGGTGGTAACGAACGGAACAGATGCGCCCGTAGAAGATGTGGATCCGATAGACAGTTATTACGCTTCGGTTACTAGAAAGCGAACGGCTGAGGGTGAAGCATTTTTTCCAGAACAATGTATGACTAGAGAAGAAGGTTTAAAAGCTTATACTTTGTCAAATGCTTTTGCTGCTTTTGAAGAGAAAGATAAAGGTTCTTTGGAGGTTGGGAAGTTGGCAGATGTTACTGTTTTGTCAAAAAATTTATTGACTTGTGGGGATGATGAGATTTTAGATACGGAGATTGTTTATACTATTATTGGGGGGGAAGTGAAGTATAAGCAGAAGTAAGGGAAGAAGTATTTCTGTTTTTTTACGTGATATTTTATATTTTTAATCTGGCTACACGCCATATGGCGTGTAGCCAGATAGTTAAAAAGAAACAGCCCAAAAGGGCAACCATCCCTATCGGTCGGTTTTTTTGAATCCTAAACGGATTAAAAAATGCTTCAATTAACACTCTGCAAAATGGAAATGCTTTTTAAAGAAAAAAAGCAGCTCATTTGCAAGCGGACGTTACCTTTCACCAAGAAAAAAGAAGAAAAAAAGATGAGTCTTTCAAAATTAAAGGAAAAGTATCAGAAAGAAAGTCTAATCAAGAAACTAGAATATTTGGGAATTGGTGTTTTATGTTTTTTCATTGGTATCTATTCAGTTACTAGAGATTCCCAAATTTCACAAAACGAATTAGAGAGTTTTGAAGTAATTCTGATAGAGAAACCTGAATTCATAAATGGAAAGATGGACTATTATAAATTAACTACGAAAGGCTACCAATACCAGCAGGAATTTTGGACTTCTAGTTTTGCTACAAGAGCAATTAACAATTTAGAATTTGAAAGAGAATTAAAAATAGGTGATAAACTAACTCTATTGAAAAAGAAGAATGATGATAGATATACTATTTACGGTGTAAGAAAGGGAGATATTGAATATGTAAATCTGAAGAAATTAAATCAAGAACAAAAAGAAGATGATTTGTTAGGAATTATTGGAATTGTGTTAGGTATTATATCTGTAATTTATATTTTATGGGATGAGAAAATACCTTTACCTTATGAAACAGTAATGTGTGCAACGTTCGCAATCCTATTCTTATTAATGAGTTATCTTGATTACTATAATTTACTTGTAAAAGAATAAAAAAGAACAAAGCATCTATTTCAATCTACATTATGCATGTAGACTGAAATAGATGCAAACCGTTATGTGCAAGCTTAAAAAATAGAAGTGAATACTATTGACCAAATAATCGAAGAACTAATTCCACCTGCTGACTATCAGCACAGAAACTTAACCACCTATTCATCCTACATTTTTTCGTGAATTTAAAACCATTATCGAACAAAATGGATCGTATCTTTGCTAGCTAAACAAGCTAAAATGACATGATTAATTGACCGAAAAAAATAAAAAAATGTTTGTTGATATTCTAATGTGTACGTACAATGGTGAAGATTTTATAGAGCTACAAATCCAATCTATTTTAGATCAAACTCACACAGACTTTAAACTAATCATTGTAGATGACAATTCTAATGATAGAACAGTTGAGATCATTAAAAAGATGATATTAACCGATAAAAGAATTGAACTCCATCAAAATAAAAAAAATGTAGGATACTTCAATAATTTCCTAAATGGATTGGACTTTGTGAAATCTGACTATCTTTTTTTTTCGGATCAAGATGACATCTGGGCAGAAAACAAAGTAGAGATTCAATTGGCTGATTTGATGCTAGAGGATGATAATGTCCTAATGAACTTTTCAAACTCCTATCTTTTGTACGATAAAATTCAGAGTCAGACTAACTATGAAACAAAAAGAGATTCCTACAAAATAAAAACATATTACTCTTCGCCTATTGAATTAGCATTACGAAATATTGTTTCTGGACATACCATTTTAATTAGAAGCAATCAAATTCCTTCGATCAAGAAGCGCTTGTCTAAAATAACAGATATAAAGAACTTGTATTTTGATTACATTCTTACGCTTGTCCTTTTAGACTTGGGGCGAATTAAATACATCAATGAGTCTTTTGTTTATTTTAGGCAACATTTAAACAGCACCTCTACCAAAATGAGGATGAATTATTACAAGTACATTTCTTCAAATGCGCTTGCTTTTTCTCAAATAAGCGAATCCTCTAGAACTGCCAAGTATTTTTCTATTTTAAATAAAGCATTAATAAAAAAATCTAATCTCCCAGCTCATATTAAGCTTTTATACCAGAATTTAATCCATCGAAATTCCCTTGTCAACAATTATGATTTTTATCAGATTGACACAAAACCATCATTTTTTAGCAAGATTCAGATGAATCTCAAATTATTTCACCTTATTTATTTGCAAAAATAAAGCCTGAGTGAGACTTCTGATATATCGAAACAGGTGGTTTTAAACTTTGTTTAAGCTCCTAAATTGAAAAAAAAATCAATCAATATCAATAATTAATAGCACTATATTGTCTTATAAATTAAATGAAAATACCTCATTATTATCAATTTTGTACAAATAATAGCTAATTCCCTTATAACTTCCATTCAATTCCTTCGCTACCTTTGTCCGATCATTAATATGGTGAAATAAGCCGATATATTATATCACTAATTTTTCTCCCTACTAGTTTATTGAAAACCTTAGCACATGAAACTGCTACTAATTAAACATAAAATGATTGATCTAAAGAAAGTTATTCTATTCTCCCTAATTTTTATTGGAGGTATATTTACAGCGTGTGAAGAAGCACCTCAAACAACAAAAGAAATAGTAAAAGCGACTATTGATATGGAAAAAAAAGATAGTAAAGAAAAAGTATTAAGGCATGTTGTCCTTTTCAAATTTAAAGACGAAGCAAGCAAGGAAGATGTTCAAAAATTGAACGAGGCTTTCAACGCTTTACCCGCAAGTATTCCAGTTATAAAAGACTTCGAATGGGGAATCAATGACAGTCCTGAAAATTTTCACCAAGATTTTACGCATTGCTATCTATTGACTTTTGCTTCAGAAGAGGATAGAGATTCCGTTTATACACCGCATCCTCAGCATCAAGCATTTGGAGCAAGTTTACAACCTCACTTAGAAAAAGTATTTGTGGTAGATTATTGGACTAATCCGTAATTGCGGATTTGTATATTATTGATGGCTACCAAGGTGAAAATATATAATCCGTTGGGACACTAAATCCGTTGGGGATGCTACTTCTTTAAAACCCCACTGATTAGATTTCCCAACGGATTAAAATCAATATCCCCGCTTCAACAAAAACTTCCGCCCAATAGCCTTCCGTCCCTTCGGCTGAATCGTTAAATAATATATCCCATTTTGCTCATGTTCCATACTAAAACTAAGCGTTGGTGCTTGGATGTTTTCCAATTTACTTTCTTTGACCAATTGACCAAAAGCGTTGTAGATTTGAATATGGGCGGCTTTACCGATGAAAGATTTTAGATGTAGCTGAACAATGTCTTTAACTGGATTAGGGAATAGATAAAAATCAGTTAATCCATGCGCTCTTTCTATTTCAACCGCATTTGAATATTTAAAAGAACCATCCTCATTTAACTGTTTGACCCGATAATAAGCCAATCCTTTTAAAGGTGATTCATCGGCAGCAGTATAGAAATTAGGGGTAACTGTTTCTTTTTCTGAAGTCAAATTTTGAATGCTATAAAAGTTTAAATTATCTGTAGAACGTTCTATTTGATAACTATTAGCGTGTGCATCTCCATTAGAAATCCATTCTAGGTTGATTGCTTGACTAGGGACAGCATAAGCGGAGAAAGTTAAAATTTGTTTAGCTCGACTACTAGAACTAG
>JAFMDF010000607.1 GCA_017857395.1 Bacteroidota bacterium
TTTTTCTTGTAAAAAGTTGGGGAACTTTTTAGCCTCGTTTGCACAGCCTATGCTAAACTATTATACTTGCCTTCCCAGTTTATTGTTAAGGTTTTGGCTTCATTTTGCCATTCATTGTGTAAGGCTAACTTCTCTTCTTCTGCCGTCTTTAATTGAGCTGCTACACTATTATACTTGCCCTCCCAATTTAATGTTAAGGTTTTGGCTTCATTTTGCCATTCATTGTGTAAGGCTAACTTCTCTTCTTCTGCTGCCTTTAATTGAGCTGCTACACTATTATACTTGCCCTCCCAGTTTAGGGTAATCATTTTGGCTTTGTTTTGCCATTCATTATGCAACGCTAATTTCTCTTCTTCCGTTGTCTTTAATTGAGCTGCTATAGTATTATATTTGCTTTCCCAATTTAGTGTTAAGGTTTTGGCTTCATTTTGCCATTCGTTATGTAAAGCTAATTTCTCTTCTTCTAATGCCTTATATTTATTCGAAAAACCATTATATTCCGTTTGAAGACTTTGGTGAGTAGCATTTAAAGCATTATACTTGCCCGAAAAGCCATCGTAATCCGTTTTAAGACTAGCATAACTTTTCTTTTGGGTAGTCACTTCTCCTTCTAATTCTTCAATCCTGCCGCCCATTAATCGTCTAGAAGCAAACCATGTAAAGAGGGCTGTCAATAAGCCGAATATAAATGGTAGCCAAAAACATAAACTACTAAACATAATATGATAGATTTTAAATTTTATTTAAATTGATGATTTCATTGTAGGTCATTTAGACCTTCTTGTTACTCACTTATTTTAATCTTACCTCCACTCGTCTATTCTTAGCCCGTCCCTCTGCGTTAGTATTAGCAGCGATAGGAACTTTAGAGCCGTACCCTTGCGCCGTTAATCTATTCGCTTGCAAACCATTTGCCGTTAGGTAATCCCGAACAAATTCTGCTCTTTTTCTCGAAAGCCTAGTATTCATATTTGGGGCTTTTATATCTCCTTGATTATCTGTATGACCGCCTACTTCTAAACTACTTCCCGCCACATTATCCATATAAAATACAAGATCAACAAAATCTTGTCGCTGTTCTTGATTTAAAGCGACTATTTGCTCTCCTGTTGGGAAATAAATAGTTACTGGATTGGCATCTAATCTAGCTTTAATTGCTGCTAATCGTTCTTCTAAATCTTCAGTTGTTGCTGAAAAACTAAAATTAACACCATCCATTAAGACGCCTTCTTTTATAGCAGTGCTAGCCGCTAATAATTGGTCGGCAGTTAGTAACTGTTTGGCACTTACCCCTGATGCAACCATTGCTTTTTTTACCTCATTTGCTCTAGCTAATCCGAGAGAAGGGAAAACACTATTATTTGCCTCTGCTTCTGTATATAGTCCTGTAATCGTAACACTACGATTAGGGTTGGCTTTTAAATAAGCTGATGTTTGATTGATAGAATTATTGACATCAGTTGCTAAAGGCGACAGGTAAGTATTATTAGATTCGTTAAAATCAAAATGACCTGTAGCAGTAGTTTTAAAGGCTGTCCCATCTTGAATTAATAACCTCGTATTGTCTGCGGGTGCAGCAACGACGGCGGCGGCTGGTACGCCACAAATTTGGCTTTTAATAAACCAGGAACCTAAAATAAGCCAAATTGCAAGTAATATTACCCAAGGAATAATGCTTCTATTCATTTTAAGAATTGTTTAAATGTAAGAGTTGAAAGTGAGTTTGTGTGTATGTATTTCTCAATTAGAAATAAGTGTTGTGCAAAATGTTTTCTCAAAAAAAAACTGCGTCTTTTACGCAAAAAATAGAATAAGTCCCGAAAATAGGCTATTCTCTTGAAATTACTAACAATCTATCTACCCATTTTTATATTTTTATATTTAGTATAAAACAAAATAAAAATGGATAAATTAAGAATTAATTGATTAAATTAAGATAAAGAAAGTATTTCTATAGGTTATTGGAAAGTGTCAACCAATTAGAAGCACACTTTCATTTAAAAGTGTTTAGATTATAGTTTTTTGATGGAATTTTAACGAATCGGGAACTGATTTAGTAGGGAAATAACCAATAGAAAATACGCTATTTTGTTACCTCTTAGTTAAGACACACAAGTATATGGAATAGTCACATAAAAAGGAAGGGAATTAGTCTTTTTCTTTTGCAGAAATGGTTTTAGTAACTTATTTATTGGCAGGAAATAGTCGTTTAGAATAAATGATTTGCATATATTGTCAGTTGTCGGTTACCAGTTAAATTACTGTTAACCTGACAACTGACAACTGATATTTACACCTATTCTGTTTTTTTAGTTCGAGTAGTGGTCTTTTTAGGAGCAGGCTTCTTACGAGTAGTCGTTTTTTTAGCAACAGGTTTTGCTACTGTTTTTAATTCCTTCAACTCCTTAGTCAATTTGCCAACCTTAACTTCGAGTGATTTAATACGTTTTTCCATAGATGCGGCTTTTTCTGCTGATGGAATATCCATTTTATCTAAGGCTTTTCGAATCATCCCTTGAATATTAGATTCTAATTCGTCGGTTTTAGTTTTAAAATCCTTTTCAAATTCTGCGAAAGCCTTTTTGCCTTCTTCCGCAGTCATATCGCCTTTATTCACTAAATCGTCGATTTTTTCTTTAAACCCTTTTGGATTTGTTAAAAAGCCAACACCTGTATAAAATGCTTTTTTAATTATATCTTCTATCATGATAATAATTTTTTGATGATTAATGTATTTACTAAATTAGATGGTTTTTTCCTATAATGTAACAAGATAGTAGATAGATTGTTGTTTTATTGGCTTTTTTGGTAAAGAAGATTTTGAAAACATTAACTATGAGTGTGTAAAGAATTGGGGGAAAACATATATTAAATCAGAATCAGTTCCCGTT
>JAFMDF010000029.1 GCA_017857395.1 Bacteroidota bacterium
GCAACCAGCAACCAGCAACCAGCAACCAGCAACCAGCAACCAGCAACCAGCAACCAGCTTACCGATTATTCCATTCTCGCACCCGTTGCTGATACCGCTTTTCGCTAAATTTCCAACGCCGAACATCCACAAACCCTTCCAACTCTGTTTCTAACTCCTCGGATAATAAGTTTGGAAAAAAGTCAATACCTGTTCGTTCTTCCACATCGTCAATGGTCATGGCATATTCCGTCAAATGTTCATCACTAATGGCATTTGGAATAATAAAACCAATCCCCTTGTATTCAGGATCCGTTACGTCAAGAATGACTTTATAATAATTACGAGGAACAGTCACTATATTTTTACCAATTCTATCAAATTCTTGTTCATTCAAAATGGGGCCAGTCACTATATATAAATGTTTGTATTTTCGCCCCCAATCTCTTACTTGTTCCTCCAATTCTCGCCAAATTCCCATGTTTTGATTTCGAACTTGTGGACTCATATTACTCATGTAAAAAGTCTCTGACATGGCTTGTTCACTAAAACCCATATCGCCCGCAGGTACTAAATGACCTCTGGTATAGCCCGACCGTCGATAATCCGCAGGCGTTGCAGATTTCGTTTTCACCATAGGATCTGGCCTAAAATTATCTGTTCGGTCAGCGATCTTATTATTTAAGCGATCAACAGTTATTTCATAAGCCACCCATTCTGCTTGTTCATGCTTTTCGGAATAAGATAAGGTGTAATATTTATGTTCTATAATTTGTCCTGTCGTGGAGGTAGGCAAAGCATAAGCTAAACCTTCATCGCTTGAAATTTCGCCAGCAGTATCATCCGTACTAGCAGGCTGTTCCATTGCTTCTTTGAAAGTATCTAAAATCGAGCTTTCTTCTCCCCCTATTTGGTTAAAGCCCCAATATAAAATACCGATAATAAATGCAAAAATACCCGCCTTATAAACCATTCCATTGTCATTTTGCGAATGATTCGTTTTAAATTTTGCCATTTGTTGTTTGATTAGCTGTTGCCAGTTGCCAGTTGCCAGTTGAGCGTTGAACTGGCAACCCGCAACTAGTAACAATAATTCCCAAAAATAAGAAAGAATAAACTAAAATTTCATTTATCAACGGCTGCATCAAATGGCAAATAGTGCTATCTTCGCAGTTTATTTTTATATAATGGTATTTTATAACGATTAAATCCAGTGACTAAACAAAATTATATCGTCAAAATACTAAAAATAATTACCTTAAATTTAATCATAAAACCCATATTTTACTATGTTAAATGCAATGCAAAGCCTTAGTCAAGAGGAACAAGATTTATTATTAGAAGCACTACCTTTAGTGACTGTTTTAATTGCGGGAGCAGATGGAAAAATTGACGATAGCGAAACTAGCTGGGCAGAAAAATTAACAGGTATTAGAAGTTATTCTAACGAGCCAGAATTAAATGATTTCTACGAAAAAGTACACGAAGACTTTTCTGGTAAAGTTAGCTATCTTATAAAAGGATTACCAGCAGATACAAAGGAAGCCACGCAATCTATCTCTGATAAATTAGCTGGACTGAATGCTGTTTTGCCTAAATTACCTCAGGTATTGGGCGCAAAATTATATAAAAGTTTGACTTCTTTTGCTAAGCATATCGCTCGTGCGGATGGAGGCGTCTTTAAAATGTGGAGTATTTCTAAGGAAGAACAAGCATTGATTGACTTGCCGATGATTACACCGATTGATATGCCAGAGGAAGCGTAGTAGTGATGAATTATAAATGGTGAGTGATGAGTATGCTGACTCATCACTCACCACTTATAACTTATAACTCTAGAAGTTATTATTCCCGTCTCCACCAGATTTCACATCTGAATTCTTAATCTTACTTCCTCTTCTTTTCTTCGCTTTAAAGTCTAATTTTCCGAATTTATAACTAAAGTTCAAACCAAAAGAACGGAAAGGCAATTTAAATTCACTTCTTTGGGAGAAGGTATCTCCGTCCAATTCTGTAATAAAGGATTTTGTTCGATTAAATGGTTCTACCATCCGCACACCAATAGCCCCTCTTTTATTCCAGATTTCTTTTTTGATGCCAATACTGTACATCCAGAAAGAAGGAATTTTTCCTTGTACGGTTTGTCTTCGAGACCGCATAAAACCAAAACCTTCAATTTTCCAATCTTTTTTCATGGATAAAGTACCACTTAAATTACCACCAAATTGCAAGCCATCTCTGCTTACACTTTGATCATTGGCTATTCCATCAACACTATAGGTAAACATATTAAATCCACCACGGATGGTCAATTTTTTCTTAATCGTACCAGAAGAAAAGAAGTTAAAACCAACAGAGTTGTTCTGTCCGATATTCTGGTAATTGGTAATTGAAATACCTTCGGTATCAACCGTCAAGAAACTTTCGATTATATCATTGGTTTGTCTGTAAAACATAGCCACATTGACCACCACTCCTTTTATATAATTATTATAAGCTACTTCATATTGATCAACCGTTTCAGGATCTAATTGCGGATTACCAAAAGTAACATTTCTTCTATCCGCCGCATCGGTATAAGGATTGATATAAAATAAACTCGGTCGTTGAATTCGTTGGGTATAACTTAATTTAAGCGATGAAAAACCACTTAATTTTCTAGACAAAATAATACTAGGCAAGATATTACTATAACTATTATCAAATGCATCTCCATCGGTGACAAATAGGCCATCAATTTCGGTGGCTTCATATCTTGTACCTGCTACCAAACCCCATTTATCTGTAATCGTCCAATTAAAAGATACATAACCTGCCATGACATCTTGGTTATATTTAAAGATGTCTGAACGGAAAGGCGTAATGTCTTCGCCACTTAATAAATTATAAGAATAATCACTATTAATTCTTCGTAAAATGGATTTAGCACCTGTTTCTAATTTTAGTTTATCACTAAAAGGGTGTGTATAATCTACTTGATAAATATATTCTCGATTCTTGCCATCATTCCGTCCTTCTTCTTCAAAATCCGTTGCATTCAATATATTTTGTTGGGTATAATCCACATTATTATCTTGGTTGTTTCCGCTTAATTGAAAAGCAAAAGCTAATTCTCTCCCCTTCTGAGGAAAAGTCTTGGTATAATCAGAAGTCCAATCAAAACTATTTCTGCCTCTTGTACCATCATTTGTTCGTAGATATTCTTGGATGAAATTATTAGCAGGATCATCAAAACTAACGGTTGATTCGCCCGTTTGGTCAAAAGAAAATCCACCTAATTGGAAGGAAGTGTTGATGGCATTGTATGCGTTAATGTCATAAAAAGCGCCTGCTGTGCCCCTAAAGCCAAGTCTTGAAGATTCAGTTAACCCGTTTTGAGCAAAAGTTCTAGTTGCTCCATTTACTTGATCTTCTCTCAAAAAAGTAGTCTCCGAATCATTTGGTACAGAGTAATAAACTGAACCATTGGCATTCATCCCAAAGCGGCCTTTGGCGGCACTTAAGCTTAAATTGCTATTATTTTGTCGATTTCCCGCAGAAGCACTAACAGAACCAGTGATTCCTTCAATGCTTTTCTTTTTGGTAATAATATTAATGATACCACCAGAACCTTCTCCATCATATTTTGCTCCTGGTGTGGTAATTACTTCTACCGTTTTAATCTGGTCAGCGGGCAACATTTTTAAGGCATCTGCCACATTCGCAGAAAACATCCCTGAAGGTTTCCCGTTGATTAAAATTTGTAAATTAGAACTTCCTCTTAAACTTACATTTCCATCAAAATCAACAGATAATAAAGGGACTTTACGCAATACATCCGCCGCATCTCCTCCCGTAGAGGTCACATCTTTATCTGCATTATAAACGATTTTATCAATCCTATTTTCAATAATAGCCGCTTCTTCGACGACCTCCACCGCATCTAACAAAATGTTATCTGAAATTAGATACATCTTTCCCAGATTAATATCGGGTTTTTTAGGCGTCAATTTAATGCCTCGATACATTCTGGTTTTGTAGCCAATAAAAGATAATTGCAAATCGTAAGTCCCTACTTTCACTCCGGTTAACTTAAATTTTCCATCATCTTCTGTAATATTTCCATTGACCTCTTTTTTGTCTTTAGGATTAATTAATACAATCGTAGCAAAACCTACCGCTTCTTTGCTCAACGTATCAAATACTTGTCCTGTTATTTTTCCAGTAATAGTTGGGCCGCCGCCGCCTCTTTTTCCGCCGCCATAACTACTTTGAGGTCTTTGTGAAAAGGCAAAAGTGGTGAGTACTCCTAAACATAAAGTAAGTATAATTCTTTGCATGATTTAATTTTTTTGTCAGGTGAACTATGATTTAAGACTAAAACATATTTTAATCATAGTAATAACTAAAAATACAGAGAAAGGTTGATTATGCAAGAATTTTAAATGACCAATATTATATTTTAGTGAAAAACAACAGAAAAAAGGAAGGAGTTTCTTAAAAAAGACTGCATTATTCCCCTCTGTTTATGGAGGGAAACAAGCCTTCTAAGTAGTTAAAAAGTGATTTTTTGAAACAAAAAGAGAGCTTTCAAAAAAAAAGCCATTTTTATTTCATTTTAAAAGTTTAAAATGCTTATTTTGTGACAACATAAAAAAGAATTAAGACATAGTGTTTCATAGTGTAGAGGTAGTCACTTCGGTGGCTGCCTCTTTCTTTTTCAGAAAAAGTGTAACATATATTGCAAAAATATATAAATAATTGAAAAAAGTAGCATAATCAAAGAGAATATATTAATTATTTTTATAATACTTAACAAAAGATAATTTTTTAGGCTTCCTTTTTCATACTTAATAACCTGACAATGTGACATTCATTTATCGCACACTAAAAGGAGTCTAAATACTGTAGTTAGCATACAAATAATAATTAAAAAACCAAATATTAATTATAACTTTCAACGCATATTTCATAGTCTAAAACTCAATATCAAACAAAAAATCCATTTGTCTTTCATTAATACTTTGAGGCGTCATTTTTAAAGCAAAATTTCGGAGAGTAGTTAGGATAGGATTAGTCAATTGGGCTACCTTGCCTAAAGTCCAAGAAGTATTGACTATTTTAGTTGTGCGAGGTAATCTAATTTTTTCAAAAACTTTAAAGTCCTTTATAATCGTTTCTTTTTTATTTAAACAATGAGCTAGCACAGCTGCATCTTCAATTGCTTGACAAGCTTATTTATCCTTATTTAACAACAAAAGGACAAATGGAATATAAAAAAAGCAATCGCAAAATAATATTCAATCCTAAAAGGGACAAAAGGAAACAAAAGTATTTATCTTCACCCTTCAAAATATAAATTCTCCTTTATGCTTAAGAAAATACTAATCGGTTTATTGATTGTTGCAACCATCGCAGTTGCAGGTTATTATTATTTTATCAATTCAGGTATTCAATTACCTAAAGAAACAGATGCTATCGTTGAAGAGGTTTTACAAACGAATGAATTGCCAGAATTAATTACTGGTGAAACTGGTTTTGCCCAGAATGAAGGTGTAAAAATTTGGTATGAAAAGATTGCGCCTCAAGACTCTATTCGCGGAACGGTTTTATTAATTATGGGACATAGTTCCTCTGCCTTAATTTGGAGTTCCAATTTTACGCAACCATTGGTTGATGCGGGTTACCAAGTCATCAGATACGATAATCGAGGCGTCGGCGACTCTGACTGGATGGCCAATTGGAATGCCGACACCCCTTATTCTTTAGAAGATATGGCAAAGGACGGTATGGCAGTTTTGGATGCCGCTGGTGTAGCTAAAGCGCATATTATAGGTGCGTCTATGGGGGGAATGATTGCCCAACGAGTTGCGCTAAGTCATAGTGAAAGAACTTTATCCTTAACGTCTATTATGTCTTCAGGTTATATGAATGACCCAGAAATGCCTGCGATTAATACCGCAGGAATGCTAGATTTTTTACGGCTTACCTTGCGTTATTTAATGCCGCCAAGCGAAGCAGGATCCATGAAATTTATGGTCGGCATCCAGCAATTATTACAAGGAAATGGTCCATACAGTCACCCGATTAAAAAAGCTGCAGAACAAACGCTTTATGAAATTCGCAAAAGAAAGGGAAGAAATCCTGATGTAGGCGACCAACATACCGCCGCTATTGCTGCTTCTGGTTCTCGACTAGATGAATTGGGTAATATCAAAGTTCCTACTTTAATTATTCATGGTAAATCTGACCCATTGGTTCGGTTTGAGCATTGCGAAAAATATGCCCCATTGATTCCTCACGCCAAAAAATTATTTATTGATGGTATGGGACATGATTTGCCAGCTATTTATATGGAGCAATTTCATACCGCTATTTTGGATAATATTGGTACATAAGTAATCATAAATCCGACAAAAATAATCATGCAAAGTTCGCTGGGTACGCAGAGAATATGATTTTCTAATTATTAATCCTCTGCCTACTCTCCGTTCTCTGCATGAGTTATTAAGCCAATTTTAGTACGCCAGCTACTGAGTTGATAATTATCCGCTAGGAAGTTAAATCCGTTGGGAGTACATTTTTTTAATGACCATCTACATTAATCTCAAATCTCACCATATTGCCCCTTAACATTATTTTAACGCCTATAATATTTTCAATAAATCGAGGTTATAAAAGCATATTCTTTCAAAAGTAAGCTGCATTTTTTAACCACTAAATTTATTGCAAGATGAACACCTTTTTAAGCCAATGGCAACCTATCCAAGTTGTCCTGATCATACTTTTATCCGCTACCTTTTTATTCGTTTTACCAAATATTGGAACTAGCCAATGTTTTCTAAATACCACTACCAATCAGTATGAAACAGTTACAGGAGAACCTTGTGTCAATACTATTATTACTGCCGTTCCATTTCTAAGAATTGCCCCTGATGCTCGGTCGGCAGGGATGGGTGATGCGGGACTTGCGGTATCCAAAGATGCTAATGCCATACATTTTAATGCCTCCAAACTCGTTTTTGCAGAAAATAGAACTGGGCTTAGTTTGACCTATACGCCTTGGTTAAGCGCATTAGAGTTGAAGGATGTTTATCTAGGTTACCTTTCTGGTTACCACCAAATTAATGAAGCACATGCTATAGGCTTAAGTATTAGATATTTCTCTTTAGGAGAAACTTTATTTACGGATGAAAATGGTATACCGATAGGAAATGGTAAGTCTAATGAAGTAGAATTCAATGCAAGTTTTGCTAAGAAAATTGGAAAGAATTTCTCGGGCGGTTTTGGTTTAAAATATATTTATTCTAACCTAGCATCAGGCTTAAGCATAGCAGGAACGGATATTAGTGCAGGAAAATCTATTGCAATGGATTTTTCTTTTACTTACCAAACACCTAATCTGACAGTCGGTTTAGCAGCTACCAATTTAGGGCAAAAAATTACTTATACCAATTCCATCAATAAAGATTTTATTCCAACTAATTTAGGAATAGGAGTCGCTTGGAATAAATATTTAGGAGAAACTACTAGACTAACCTTAACTACAGATATTAATAAATTGATGGCGCCAACTCCAGACCCTGCTGGTGCAGATGAAGATTTTGACGGCGTTCCAGATTATAAGCAAGTCTCTACTTTTAAAGGCATCTTCGGTTCTTTTAGTGATGCACCCGGCGGTTTTTCGGAAGAAATGAGAGAATTGATGTTTTCCTTTGGTGCAGAGTTAATTATAAAAGATAATATTACTTTCCGAACAGGTTATTTTGCAGAGCATTCAACTAAAGGCAATCGAAAATATTTTACGACAGGATTAGGCTATACGTATAAATTTGTTACAGTTAATGGTTCTTATTTAATTCCTTCAACTAGTCAAAAAAATCCATTAAAAGATACCTTTAGGGTAAGTGTATTATTTAATTTTGGACAGTTAGATAAAGTTAAAAATAGCTAACAAACTTAATTTTCTAGATATGCCAGTTTTCGAAAAACTGACATATCTTTAGGCTAAAAAATTCATGCTTCATAAAATAGAAAGAGCACGTCCAGAAGATACAAAACGATTATCCGAAATTGCTTGGCAATCCAAAAGTCATTGGAATTATCCTGCCGAATGGATGGAACTATGGCGAAAAGGCTTAACTATCTCTAGTGAAATGATTGCGCAAAACGATGTCTTTAAACTCGTTTTGACAGATGGGCAAATTATAGGTTGTACCGTTTTAATTACCGAAAAAGACGTCCTTTGGGTTGAGCATTTATGGATTCTGCCTACTTATATTGGCAATGGGTTTGGGAAAAAATTATTGCAAACCGCTTTAACACAAACAATCAAACCCATTCATCAAAAAATAAAAGTAATCTCCGATATTCACGCAGAAATATTTTATCAAAAAATGGGTTTTGAAACAGTTAGTCAATATGAAAGCATGCCTAAGGGGCGATTTTTACCTGTTATGGAAAAGGCAATTTTCTAATTCATACCAAAGTTGAGAGCATTCTTTTTTATTTTAAAAACTTTGTCCACCAAGGGCGTTTTCTTAACAAAAAATTGACGCTTTAAAATATCTTCTCCTTCTACTCTTTCTTCCGCAAAACCAAATAAATCACAAAAGCGTCCAAAAAAACGATTTTTAAAACAAGAAGATAATCGGTATTCAGGTGAAAGGTGTACGTTCTGAGGAAATTCTCCTAACATCTCATGAAATATTTCTAGGTACTTATCGACATAAAAGTCTACTTTTCGTTCTTCTGCTCCGTAACGAATAAAATTCAACATACTATAAGCCCAACCTAATTGTGCCACATCATCGGGATCATAAGTCATATAAGACCAATTAAATTTAGTGGTATAGGTTTTTAATAAGGTCAAATAAATGGCGGTGTCATCCCCCAATAATTTTTCGCCCTTTTTAGTTAGAGACAGTTTATTTCGGTATTTTCTTGTTAGCCCAGCCATTTTAGTGATAAAATGAGAAAAATGAATAGGATAAAAATCATCCTCTTTTAATAATTTTATCGTTCCATCATCAATGTACTTACTGGTAATAATTCGATGTGCATATAGCTGATGAACAAATTTTCTATTTAAATTCCCTTTTACAGTTAATTTTATCGACTTGCTTGCGCTCACATCCAATAAAAGCTGTTTTACAAATCCAAACATTTTTAAATGAGAAAGGTCTTCATTTTTAAAATCTTCCCGAAGCCCTATTGGGGAGGCTTCATTAAATGGGTCGTATATTAAATAAGTTAAATCCTGTGGATTTAATCCTCCAAAAGGTAAGTAATTCATTTTTAATTTGTGTAGTTGATAAGTAAATGTTTTAGTCTTGCAAGTTAGTATAATTTGCATTCAAAATCATTGCCTTCCGTTCCAATACATCCGCCGATTGCAAAATCTTGTTTTTTAATTTAATTGGATAATCCACTGGTAAACCTTCCAAAAATTGATGGACTGCTTGCGCCGCTGGCACACTTGAATGCCCACTTAAAATAGTCTGTGCCCAACGTTTTGGAAAGAAAATGCCGCCTGTTTGCTGAATTTCTTGTACCAATTCCAAACTTGGAATAATGTATTTTTCTGCCGAAACTGCTCGAAGCGGATGATGCAAATATTGTAAAGCTCGACCCACCCAAGGTTCTTTTGCACGGTTCTCTTTTTGTTTTAAGCTTTCAAAAAAAGCATCTCTCACCGTTTCGTCACTTGATAAAGCAGGAATGATAAATGCCATCGCTGCTTTTCTATCTGGATTCGTGATTTTTGCTAATTGTTCTTCTAAAATTTGGTCGCTATTTGTCACATTTCTAACCGCTAATTCATAAGCCAAAGTCGTCCTTTCATTTTCGGATAAGGTAAAACCCTTAATCATCAGTTTTTCTGCCCATAAATCTTGTAATTGCTGAATGCCTTTGGGCGAACGGGCAATGCCAATATACGTATCAAATAAAGTCTTCTTACGGCCTGAATTGTCTGCTTCTTGAATTGATTGCCATAATAAATCCTCTATTTTTTCGGCGTTTGCTAATTGGTCATCAGCAGATAAAAAGCCCCAAAAAGTAGTCCGTAAATAGCCCAGGCGGCTAGACAAACCTTGAATTTCTTTTTCTGCTGGCAAACCTACCGATAGGGTTTCTAAAATTTGTTTGGGGGCAATTTTTCCCCTTAACATACTTTCATATAAAGAGAACCAAGCTGCCGATTTTGTCATTTCGTCCTCGACATCTTGAATATTGGCTAATAAATAACTTTGACTTTTTTCATCTAACTCAAAGAAGCCATAAGCTTTTTCAGTAACATTTGGTAAAATAAAATCTGGAGTTGGCTGACCAATCAATTCAGAAACCGTCGTCTTTTCAGTCAGTATTTGAAGGGGTATTTTTTGAATTTCACCATTAGTCGAAGTTAATAACTCGGTATTTTCTTGCCAGATATTCCCACCAGAAGTCGTATTTTGAAACTCCAATTCATAACTCGCTATTTTCCCATCTTTAGTTTCCAAATGGGCTTTTAGCCAAGGCATCCCCGATTCTTTTACCCAAGCCTGACTCCATGTTTTTAAATCTAAATCCGTTCGTTTATCTAAAATAGCAATCAAATCGTCCCAAGTCGCATTATCAAAAGAGAAGATTTTTAAATATTCTTGCAAACCTTCTTGGAAAATTTCTTCGCCCATAATCGCTTCTAATTGCTTCATCACAACGGGTGCTTTTTGGTAAATAATGCGTCCATATAATAAACTTGCTTGATTTAAATTATCTAATTTTTGCTGAATAGGATGACTACCCGCCGAACGGTCTTCACCATAGGCACTTGGATGGTGTCTTTGTAAAAAACGAAGGTCGTGGTTAATATCAGGAAAATTCGGGTTCACCATTTTCGCTGCCATAAAATTAGCAAATACTTCTTTTAGCCAGACATCATTGAACCAATCCATCGTCACTAGATTACCAAACCACATATGTGCAGTTTCATGGGCAATCAACGAATTTCGGCTCATTTTCTGATTTAAAGTTGCATTTTCTTCTAAGAACAAGGAACGGTCTTTATAAAATATCGCACCTGGATGTTCCATGCCGCCAAATTGAAAGGCAGGAATGAGGGCAAAATCAAATTTTTTGAATGGTTGTTTAATCCCTGTATATTTCTCTAACCAACGGATAGATTTTAGATGTAAATCAAATACTTCTGGGGCATTTTTTTTCACTTTCTCTTCGTTCGTTTCTCGGTGATAAAGGGTCATTTCGATACCATCTAAAGTATCGGTAATTGTAGTGAATTTTCCCGCGGTGAAGGCGAATAGATAGGTGCTTATTGGTAGCGTTTGCTCAAATTTATAAATGGTATTTTCACGAACCGTTTCTTTTTCCACTAGCGGATAATTAGCCAAAGCCGTCCATTTTTTTGGTATGGTAAGTGATAATTTATATTTAGCTTTAATATTCGGTTGGTCAAAACAAGGGAATGCTGTTGATGCTTTATTAGGAACAAAAAGGGTATAGAGAAAATCTTTGTTACGATTTAAGGCTTGTTCTCCCACAAAAAAAGTAATAACGACCCGATTATCGTCCATTCGCAGGTATTTTTGAGGAATAATTACATGATTGTTCTCGACTCGATAATCCGTAATTTGAATTAATTTATTTTGTTTGTCCATGACTTTAACAACCGTTATTTCCTTTTTTTCTGGCTGTACAAAATCAATTATAACCTCGTCCTTAATTTTATTCAAATCAAATTGAATGGTTACCCCACCTACTATTTTTTCTTCTAAACTATCAGGAATCAAAAAATGCAATTCATATTCTACATTTTTTATGGTTGCTTTCCGATAATCCGCTAAGGTTTTAGAAACGCCCGATTCAACTGACATAGGTTCAGGCTGTTGGCAAGAAAATATAAGTGTCAAAATGGAAATTATGGATATTGAAAAAGGAAGTAATCGCATTATTTTTGATTGAAATGACCAAATAGACTGTAAAGCAAAGAAAAATGCTGGGTTTTATTTAATTTTAAGCCATCTTTTGAAATCACCGTACAATTCCAAAAATATGAAAAATTTATGGCTACTCCTATTAGTGCTCCCTATTTGGGCTTGCGCTCAACCTGAACCCACAACCGAAGTAACAACAACCAACGACGACATTGAAAAAAAGAAAGCGATTATTCTAAAAAACATTAAAGCCTTCTCCCAAGCCTTGATGAATCAAGATTATGATACGGTCGTCGATGCCTATACCGATGATGCTAAAATCTTTCCTCAAAATTCCAAAATATTAACAGGGAAAGCCGCTATCCGAAAATATTGGACACCACCAGCAGGCAGCAATCGCAAAACCACTTATCATAAAATCACACCCGAAGAAATCAAAATCTTAGGTAAGGAAGCTTATGATTATGGCTATTATGAAGGTAAATCTATTGGCAATGATGGCAAAGAAAGTAGTTGGGGCGGAAAGTATGTGATTACTTGGAAAGAAGTTGAACCAGATGTTTGGAAAATGTATTTGGATATTTGGAACTAGCGAGAAGTCAGAAGTCAGACCGAAAAATAAATTTTTCTGTCAGAAGTCAGATTAAGTTTGTATAAATTACTAATTGTTAGAATTTTAGACTTGAATTATCTGACTTCTGACAGTCAATGAAATTGACGGTCTGACTTCTGACATCTCTTGATTATCGCAGATTCAAATGCCGAATAGAATAATAAAAAATAGTCCCAAAACCAGCCATTAATAAGAGATGATAAGCTAAAAAAGTATAATCTTCCATTTGCCAACCAATCACTACTGCGCCCGCAAAATAGATGGCTAATAAGCCTTCAAAGATAGTTGTCCAAGAAATGCTAGATTGGAAATAATTTTGCTTGCGGAAAGTATCTTTGATACCGTTAATATTAAATTTTGGTGTCCTAATAAAAGGCGATTCTTTGCCCCACCAACCTTGAATCACCGCAATCGTATTATGTAAGGAAAGTCCCATAGACAACGCTAAAAAGACAGGGAATAAAAAGACGAACTTCGTGACTTTTCTAAAATAGGATTCATCCTTGAGTTCTGCCGTAACATTTGCTACATAATAGACAGCAATCACGGACAATAAACCAATTAAGAAAATACCAAAATAACGCGTATCAAAACCAATTTCTTGCATCGCAAATAAAAGCGGTACACTAAACACGCCTGCAATAAACACAAAGATAAAAATCGTACTACCCAATAAATGCCCAGAAGCATGTAGTTTTTGGCCCAACCTCAATTCAGATTGCCAAATAGTTGGCAACATCTTTTTTGCCGTTTCTGCCCCACCTTTCATCCATCTAAACTGCTGTGATTTTAAGCCATTCATTTCGGACGGTAATTCGGCAGGAGAGCCAAATTTTTCTAAGAAAATAATTTCCCAACCTTTTAACTGCGCTCTATAACTTAAATCTAAATCTTCGGTTAAAGTATCCGCTTCCCAACCACCTGCACTAGCAATGGTTTCTTTTCGCCAAACGCCTGCTGTACCATTAAATTGCAATAAATAATTACCCGATTTTCGACCTTGTTGTTCTACGGTGAAATGCACATTTAATTGCATCGCTTGTAGCTTAGTCAACATCGAATAATTTTGATTGATATGCTCCCAACGAGTTTGTACTACCCCAATTTTTGGGTTTTTAAAATACGGAATCGTATTTAATAGAAAATCTCGGCGAGGTAAAAAATCTGCATCAAAAATCGCAATAAAATCTCCTTTGGCTTGTTCGGTTGCTTCTTTTAATGCACCCGCTTTATAACCCGTTCTATCTGTTCTGCAAATTTGTTTGATTTGAAAACCTTTTGCCGCATAATAGTCCACTTTCTTGCTAACAATTTCTAATGTCTCATCTGTTGAATCATCTAAAATATGAATTTCAAATTTATCTTTTGGATACTCAAATTCCGTGACTCGATCAATTAATCGTTCTATCACATACAGCTCATTATAAATAGGCAATTGTATCGTAACAAAAGGTAAATCTTCGGCTTTTATTTTCTTTGTCTCAGACTTTAATAATGGAATAAATTGTTCCCCTCTACTATATTTATACAATAAATGAAATTGTAATAAACAGTAGGAGGTGATGTAGAATAAAGCCATACAATAAATTCCTAAAATAGTATATGCCAAAATGGACATTTAATTAGTTTTCGGTTATGTAAAATCTATGTTTCAAACCAAAAATAGCGTAAATATGATGTGCTTCATGAAGCAGAAAAAAATTCGTCCAGTCTTCCACATTCATACGTCCTAGTTTCGGATGAACACCTATTTGTGCTATTTGCATTTTGGGTAAATCGCCAATCAAATCAATGATGGTTTGTCTATCCAATACTGCTTTTTCAATTATCTCTGCGCTATCCCAGCGACACCAATCATAAAAAATTGGGTCGTTCTCTGCTTTATATCTTTCTAAGTAAGGTACTTCTCCTTTCAAAATAACTGCTATTCGCTCTAAAAATATTTCTTGATACCTTCCTAAGTGGGCTAAATGTTCGTGAATTGACCATTTTTCAGGAATTGGATGCTCTTTTAAAAAAGTCTTGTCTACACTTTCCAATTGCCGAAGCAAAAATGCCAACTGCTTCTTTAGGTTATTTTTAAGAAATTCATCCATATAATTAGGAACTAATAGCTGTCTATAGCAATTTAAAAATAGTCCACAAAATCTTATGCCCTGCCAAAATGGTCCCTTTCAACGTACCAGAAACTTTAGACACCCCAATTCTCTTCCGATAAGTCACCGCTATTTCTGTACATTTTAATTTATGTTTAGCTGCTTTCACTTGCATTTCTACCGTCCAACCAAACGTTTTGTCCTGCATATCAAGGGCTAATAACTGTTGCCATTTAATCGCTCTAAAAGGGCCTAAATCGGTAAAGCTATAATTATAAAATAAACGGATTAAATTGGTCGCTAGCCAATTGCCAAAAATTTGTTGAGGCATCATTGCACCCGATTCCATATTCCCCAAAGCTCTCGAACCAATCACCATATCCATATTTCCTACTATAATTGGCGCTACTAACTTGGTCATTTCTTCGGGATGGTCTGAATAATCTCCATCTAAAAAAACGACAATATCTGGATGGTGGGAAAGAGGCTTTGCTTTAATATGCGCCATTCCTTTTAAACAAGCATTTCCATAACCTTTCAAAGGTTGGTCTACGACGGTTGCTCCATTTTCTAAAGCAACGGCTTTCGTATTATCGGTACTATTATTATTACAAACAATAATTTCTCGAACCAAATCTTTAGGGATGTCTCTTAAGACATTTCCAATAGAATCTTGCTCGTTATAAGCAGGAATGATGACGTCAATAATTGTTGGCATGCTATTTCTGTAGTACAGACTTTTTGTCCGTTTTTATAAATGCAAAATTACAGTAAAAGTACCTACCTTTTTTGTAGCAACTCGGACAAACATCCACCTAAATAAGAATTCCCGTTAATCCGCTGTGGAATTATACGTTATACACTAACTTTACGTTTATTATTTCGTTGGACTCTTAGAATCTTTTGACTGAGAAATCGAGGTTCAAAGAATAAATACGCTTAAAAAATGCTTCCATTCACATTTACATAGTACATGAAAAAAATATTACTTTTTACCATGCTCTCCGCTTGCTATCTTTTTGTCGCTTGTAATAAAGAAGATAATTTCTTGTTGGATAGTTCAGCCGAGTTGAATTTTTCGGTAGATACTTTGCGTTTTGATACCGTTTTTACGGAATTGGGTTCGGCTACTCGAATTTTAAAAATCTATAATACGAATGACCAACCTGTTAAGGTTAACAAAATTTCTTTGGAACGAGGAAGTGCTTCTTCTTTTAGGTTAAATATAGATGGGCTTCCAATCAACGAAGCAACCGATGTAGAAATCTTAGCGAATGATAGTTTATATATTTTCGCAGAAGTAACGATTGATCCAGACAATCCATTATCTATTAGTCCTTATGTGATTGGCGAACGCTTGTTAGTCGATTTAAATGGCACAGAAAGAGCGGTCTTGTTAGAAGCTTGGGGGCAAAATGCCAATTATATTCCAGACCGTTTTAGTCAGGGAGGTGGTGCTTTTATTAGTTGTGATTTAGGAGAAGTGATATTTGATGACCCAAAGCCTTATGTTATTTATGGCGCTTTATTTGTTGATAGTTGTACCTTAAATATTCCAGCAGGAACAGAGATTTATGTGCATGGCGGTATTGTCCGAACGGGAGTTTTAGGTGAAAATTATAACGATGGCTATATCATTGCTTTGCCTAGAGGACGCTTAAAGATTGAAGGTACCGTAGAACAACCTGTCACTATTCAAGGCGACCGACTGGAAGATCCTTTTCAAGAAGTCGCAGGTCAATGGGGCGGTATTTGGTTAACTAAAACCAGCCGAGGACATAAAATAGAACATACTATTATCAAAAATGCTCGTTTTGGGATTATTGCTGATTCTTCTTCGACATTGATTATGGAAAACTCGCAAATTTTAAATGCGATTAGTGGTGGATTGATTGCGATTCATTCCAGAGTAAACGCAGAAAATTGTTTATTTGCAGGAAATGGTGGAAATGCGGTACAATTAGAATATGGTGGCAGTTATGATTTCAGTTATTGTACCTTGGCAAGTTATGGGGTTGATAACGCTGCCTTACGAATGACCAATGTCTTATGCTTAGACCAATTTTGTGAGCAGGCTCGTTTTAATGATTTAAAGGTTCGTTTTAAAAATTCGATTATTTTTGGTTCTCGTTCTGATGAAATAGAACTTTTCAATGCCGAACAAGCCGCATTTGATTATAATTTCGAAAATTGTATTGTCCGAGTAGAGGATTTAGTAGATGAAGATGATACGCCCGATTTTTTTAATAATTGTATTCCTTGTCAGCCAAGTCAAGGCGAAGGCAATAATATTGTGCTTTTTAAAGACCCTAGCGAAGGCGATTATACGTTAGATTCTTTGTCTATTGCTGACGGTTTTGGAATACCTATCTTTAATCAAACAACGGATATTTTAGGTGTAACAAGGGATGCAAGTATGCCAGATGCAGGTTGTTTTGAGCGAGTTGAGTAGTTTTCAATTTTCAAGTAACAATTTTCAAATAGGGATCGACGGAAGAAAGTATTATCCATTATAATAAATTTTCATAATGATGCTTACTAGTTCAATATTTGACTTTTATTCAGTAATTCCGAACAAAGGAAGAGTATAAATTTTCTAAAAATTGATAATCAGCAGGAACAATAAATTATCATTTCGCTACTGCGATTCGGTAAATCCAGCTTTAAAATGAGTATAAAAACCTCCTTTGTTCTTTAATATAAATTTTGGGCAATATCACCCTAAGTGCTACCTTTTTTAGTAGCGGAATTGAAATTTATGTAAATAATTAGTTTGTATTAATTCCAACTCAATCTGTCCTTCTAACATTAAAGCTGATATTTCCTTGAACATCTGCTTGAGCGTTAATTTAGTACTTTGCTGCCAGTATTTTTTTACTTCAAGGGTTAAAACAGCTAGTTGATGAAATAAATGGGCGATTTGCAAGCATTGATAAAAATTGCGCATAGCCGTCAAATTTTTACGAACGTACTTATGTTGTAAAGCATATCCTTCTTTCTTCTGATTTTTGAAGCCCTCATTTTCTATTTTCCATCGTTGCCTTCCATGATGGCAGATAGTGGCGGCATTCTGTGCCGTTAATTTAAAAGAAGTAAGGTGAACAAATCGACGTTCCAACTTGATTCCTGTTTCTATATTTTTAGTAACTTCTTTAGTTTCTAGCCAATGGATTTCATAGCCATTATAATCTATTTCATTGAGCCAAGTATAATTAAATACTAGCGCTTTTTTGGGGTTAATTGCGTGATATAACTTCTTTTTATTCTTTGGATAATTTGGCAATTCTTTTTCTATAGTTCGCCATACACTTTTTAAAGAAGCATCTTTAAATGTGATAATAAATTGCCAATTATTTTGCTTACAGACCTCAAAAAAGGTCTTATTTGGATATAGACCATCTGCTAAAATACAGATTGGTAAGCGAGGGAATCGCTCTTTTAATTTCTCTGCGATTCTCACAAACGCTTTACGTTCACAATCCTGTTTATCATATTTTTCTCCATTCAATATCCATTCGGTGGCGATTGATATGCTAAAGCCGTTCTCTGTTACCAGTTTGGCTTCTAATACGGGTTGAAGCCATACCTTTTTCTTTTTGTACTGCCGATAGGGGCAACCTTCATAAGGTTCTTTAGCAAATCCATAGAGACCTGTAGCATCTATGGAAACTTTAAAATATTTCCCTAATAGACGGAATTTGTGGAAGATTCGTTTGTTCAGTAACTGTTTAATCAAAGTCTCTTTTAATTTTTCTATTGCTTCCACCTCTATTCGTTCTAGTACCCGATTAACCGTATCCATATGAGGTAGAGCTAAACCAAATATTTTTTCATAGTTGCTGCTGAATTTCTCTTTTTCTCTATCTAGATTGAAGCTATTTCGAGAAGTTTCTTTAAATAAGAATAAGCCGATTGCTCCCATCAATATCGATGTCATCCCATATTCACTTTTACGCCTAAAATCTGGTAGTTCCCCTAAATCTGAATATAAGTTAGGAAAATGATGATTTATCGTTTTATGCAATTCATAAATCAGATTTTTCCTCGTTTTTGCTTTGCTCTTTCGATTTCTGTGTTTTTCTTGGCGATTTCTTGCTGCCCTTCTCTTTTTTTTTCCGATTTTACACTCATAATTGATTTTTTTTGGTGAAATAACTGTAAAATTATTTTTTTTAGTTGTTTCACCCTTTTGATTTTCAATTATTTATTATTCGCTCGGAATTACTGCTTTTATTGCTATTTGAAATGTATTAATTGACATAAACAGCGCTATTCCATTTTTATAAGAAAACTCTTTATTGTTGAATATCAAGAATTGAAAATCCATTCGAGCATTATCTCCATCTCGTTTTGAAAATTGAAAATTCTAAATTGAAAATTAAAAATTGAAAATAGACTACACCATAAGTGTTTTAGGTTGCGGCTGGCTAGGATTACCTTTAGCCAAAAAGTTAGTAGAAATGGGGCATATCGTCAAAGGATCTACGCAAACTGCCGCTAAATTAGCCGTTTTACACAAACAAGGAATTGACCCTTATTTGATTGAAGTTCATAGAAAAATAAAAGGGACTAATCTCCCACATTTTTTTAAAAGTGGTATTCTAATTATTAATATCCCGCCCGGTCGAAAGCGTCGAGATGTCGCCCGATTTCATCCAAAACAAATAGAAGCTATAATAGAAAAAGCTTTGATTCACGGTACAAAAAGAATCCTTTTTGTGAGTTCTACTAGTGTGTATGGGAATGTAAATAGAATGGTTACAGAGTCAGATGAAACAAGGCCTGAAACTGCTTCTGGAGAAGCTTTAGTTGCCGCTGAAAATTTACTGCTAGCACAAACTGCCTTCGAAACGACAGTTGTTCGATTTGGTGGTTTGACTGGGGCAGATAGAAAAGCAGGTCGTTTTTTAGCAGGTAAAAAGGAAGTGAAAAATGGAGACGCGCCTGTTAATATGATTCATCAGGATGACTGCATTGGCTTGATAACTCAAATTATTACCCAAGAAAAATGGGGCTATTTGTTTAATGCCTGTGCGGATGAACATCCCACTCGTAAAGAATTTTATACTGCTCAGGCTAAGCTACAAGGTTTTGAAGCGCCTCATTTCTCCAAAGAGGCCGCTTTGGTTGGATTTAAAGAAGTTTCCAATTATAAAATCAAAGAAGAACTTTCTTATGATTTTCTTAAACCCAACCCCCTAAACTTTTAAGATTTTCCAAAAATTAATTTTGCTCCTCCAATTCCTATTTTTTTTTACTAATTTGCAGGCTGTTTAAAGTAATCCAGGCATTCTTGTCTGGGAAATATTAAGCACCCAGATAAGAATGTCTGGACTACATTAGCACCGACTATGCCCGAGATTGACGAACAGGAAATATTGAAACTGCTAAAAGCAGATAACCCAGAAACGGTCAAACAATTGTTTTACCAGTTTTACCCTTTCCTGTGCAATACCGTCTTTCGCATCCTAAAAGACAAAGCTCTGGCAGAAGATTTAGCCCAAGATACTTTCTTTAAATTTTGGGATAAACGAGCAAGCATTGATATTCAAACTTCACTCAAAGCCTACCTTCGCCGTATGGCAGTCAATGAAGCTTTGTATTATATCAGAAAAAATAAAAAATTCCAAAAAGATACAGCCGTTGAACCTGGAGATTTAGGTCACGCAACGGATACGGTGGAGGATCAATTATTACATCAAGAATTAGAAGATAAAATTGGCGCTGCCATAAAAACATTACCGCCTCGATGTCAAGCAATTTTTAGATTGAGCCGTTTTGA
The DNA here is from genome assembly GCA_017857395.1 of Bacteroidota bacterium. Classification (GTDB taxonomy): domain Bacteria; phylum Bacteroidota; class Bacteroidia; order Chitinophagales; family Saprospiraceae; genus JAFMDF01. The sequence goes on from JAFMDF010000029.1 coordinate 20,383, forward strand.
AGATTTGAGTTATAAGGAAATTGCTGCTAAGTTGGAAATTTCTATTAAAACAGTCGAAAATCAGATGGGGAAGGCTTTGAAATTATTACGGGCAGCTTTGAAGGAGTATATGCATTTTTTCTTATTCTAATATAAATTGCTATATGGTTATATTGCTTTATTGTTAACGCAACTACTCTATTAATAGCAATTTAACCATAAAGCAATATAACCATTTTTCCTATTCTATTTACTCGCCGCTTGCTGAACATAAGCCTTCAAATCCTCCAACTGCTGCACACTCATTCGCTCCTTCGTATATTGTGGCATGTACGCCTTTTTGCCAGGAATTGGAGACGTTCCCCATCGACTTACTTGATAAGTAGAATACCGACTATATTTACTAAAATGCTTGTTTAAATGGTCTAATGATAATTGGCTGTCATCCAATTTAAAAAAGGAATAGCGTTCGTTCTCGTGGCAATACTTACAACTTAAATCATAAATTAATTGCCCATTATCTGGATTGCCTGTAATATTGGCTGCTCCTGCTTTTCTATCTGCTGGTGGCGGAATAAAAGTAGCAGGTGAACCTTGCAAGTATTTCGATTTTAATAAGGCAACTACCTGTTCTTTATTTGTTTCCTGATCAATTGCAGCAGTAATTTTTTGATAATCCGTTTCCGATAAGTTTAAATCCTCCATTTTCAACTCCAAAGTCCATAAATACGCTAGAATGGATTCAATTTCCCAATGTTTAAGTGACCGCCCCTGCGCACATTCCACCGCACATAATTGAATGGCTTCTCGAATATCATTTCTCGCTTTATCGACCAAATCACCATATTTTTTATAATAATCCCCATTATAAAAACTAGTTCTATTGACGGCTCCATACATAGTCGTTCCTTGTAAAAAAGGAATGCCTTTTTCCTTCGCATATTCCAACCTAGCTTGTGGGTCGGATATACTTAAATCAGGATCTTCTTTGACTATATTATGGCAAGAGGTACAAACAAAATGCTTGCTCTGTTTTTTTAATTTCTTACCATTTGGGCTTTTAGAAATACCTTCTAGAAAAAGTTTTTTACCATTTGCTGCCGATACACCTTTCAAGCCCATATTAGGCTGATGGGTAATGGACTTATCGCCTAGTTTTTTCAATACTTCCGCTACTGGCATCTCTTTGATAACGCTTGCTTTTTCAGTAGCAACCACTAAAAAGGGAATAATAAATATGGAAAATAGAATATATAAATATTTCATGGTTCGAGTTGCATAAAAGTGTTGATTTGCTAAATTTCAAGAATTTAGTAAATCTTTACTTCATTGAAAATAAAATTTACTACCTCGATATCTATCATCGATTTCGACTTAGCAAATTGAATACCCTACAAATTAAAAATTCTAGAAATAGTAAACCCTAATCGTATTCCTCCATCTCTAAATTTCCAAACATCCTGATTATTAGGAATATAATTCGTTTCAGCAATTCCCTTAGCATTTGTAAAATTCATCTGAAAAACATGTCCTCCTGTATCAAACTCAAACCCTACGCCAATAGCAGGTTTTGAATCCGTGTCTCCCAAAGGAAGTGTGGTATCAACAATAATTCCAATTACTTTAGTCAATTGATACCTTAATGCTCCTCCTAAACTAAACGTGCCATTTTGGTCATCAAAAGCAACAACGTTCCGATGAATATAGGAAGGTGTAACTTGCAGCGAGAAGTTATCAGAAAATTTACGAGCAATTAAAAGTTGACTCCCCAAAATGAAACGATGAGAGAATTTTTTAAAATTATTTAAAACAAACTCGCTATCCTCATCTTTTTGTTGCGTAGAAATGGACCATATACCTAAAGCCGTTACAGAAATTGGCGCTCCACTATCAGATTGCTTTAAGAGGCGGTATTTGACGTAGGTATTAATTAGTTTAGTTAATGACGGACTTACACCTTTGGTCCTATGTAAGCCAATATTAAGATCATTTGTTACTCCATAATCTACTCCAATAGCTATGTCTTGAGCAGATTCTAATCCATAAAAAGAAGACCATCCACCATCTAAATCACCAAACCGATGACCTATTCTTAAATCCATTTTTCGTTTCTGAATGGTTTCTACAGATTGCGTATTAATAATACGTGTATCTTTAAATGTACTTCGCACAAAATCTTGACTAAAAGAGCATGTGGCAAAACTGAGCAATAATAAAGTGGTTATAAGTCGATTCATTTTTTGATATTGAAAATACTAAGGTAGTGATTAGTAATTAGTTGATTAATGCGAATACTCCTTAAATTTACTAAAATTCAGGATAACCAGCTTCTATCCAACAACTAATAATGTCAAATTCTTCTTGTGTCAAATCTTTTGGGCCAGGATTCGTATCCCAATTAGGTGGCATCCCCAAATCAGGGTCATTTCTTAAATCTACAACAAATCTTTTAAATTCTCTATCAGTCAAAAAAAGAGATAATCCAGAAAAATCAGTATAATTACCAGGCGCAATGGATCCCGCCCGATGACAACCTGGTGTCGCACAATTAGTATCAATAATCTGTTTGACTTGAAGATTATAACTTACTTGTAAAGTATCGCAAAACGCAGGTGGTTCTGGTTCTGGTAACTTATCAGACGTACAAGAAGTGGACAAGGAAAAGAGTCCAATTAATATTAAAGATAAGCACAAAATAATAGTCTTTGACATAATACGAGTCAATTATTTAGGTTTAACAACTTTAGAAATGATTAAGCTCCTTTTTACCTATACGAAAAGGTAAAGCAAAAGGCTGCGTATTCAGGAATATTAGAGAACCTTTAAGTCATTGTTTAGTTCGTCAAAAGTAAGACCTTCGAAACTTTTAACTATACAAGTTTTAAGTAAATATTTGAGTTTGGTTTCAAGGAGACAGAAATATGTTGATTCTTTTAAATATACTAGATTGCTAGATTCTTACTAATTGAACTTTCTTTTAAAAGAATTGTATTTATTTCTAGCGAAAATCAAGTATTTTTGCAGTATCCATACAGTAATCGCTGTACTTATTTTTAAAAACTTATTAAACGTAAAAAATATGTATCCACCGCATTTAGTCGCACCAATGTCAGCAGAGTTGACAGATTTCGGATTTGAAGGCTTAACAACACCAGAAGAAGTGTCTCAAGTATTAGACCAACAAGAAGGAACAGTTTTACTAGTCGTGAACTCTGTTTGTGGTTGTGCCGCAGCAAATGCTCGTCCAGCAGCGAAAATCGCTGCACAGCACACCAAAACGCCAACTAAATTAACAACTGTTTTTGCAGGTGTTAATGGAGAAGCAACAGAAAAAGCTAGAGAATATTTATTACCATATCCTCCTTCTTCTCCTTCTATTGCTTTGTTCAAAGAAGGAAAATTGGTACATTTTATTGAAAGACACCATATCGAAGGTCGTTCTGCGGAGATGATTGCACAGAATTTGGTCATGGCTTTTGACCATTACTGTTAGTCATTAATGTATTAGTCATTGAGTCATTAGTTAAGGACTGAAGCATTAGGCATTTGCCCTAATTACTACTTAACTAATAACTAAACCAGCTTAGATATGCCAGATTTGCGTAAATTTGGCATATCTTTTTTTATTTTATCCCTATGCTTGTTATCGTTCCTACTCCTATTGGCAATTTAGAAGATATTACTTTTAGATCTATTCGAATCTTAAAAGAAGTGAGCCTAATTTTAGCAGAAGATACTCGAACGTCTAAAAAACTATTGAATCATTATGAAATTGAAACGCCTCTACGGTCACATCATGCACATAATGAACATCATACCACTCCGGATATTATTAAATTATTGCAAAGTGGACAGGATATTGCTTTAATTTCTGATGCAGGTACGCCAGGGATTTCTGACCCTGGTTTTCTACTAGTTAGAGCCTGTCATCAAGCGGGTGTAAAAGTCGAATGTTTGCCTGGTGCAACTGCCTTTGTACCCGCATTGGTCGCTTCTGGTTTACCTTGCGATAAATTTCATTTTGAAGGTTTTCTGCCGCATAAAAAAGGGCGTAAAACTCGCTTGGATTATTTGGCTACCTTGCCTTATACTTTCGTTTTATATGAATCTCCTCATCGACTCGTTAAATGTCTAAAACAATTAGCGGAACATTTAGAAGGGGAACGATTGGCTTGTGTTTGTAGAGAATTAACTAAAATGCATGAAGAAATTGTCCCTGATACACTAGATAATTTAATTAAATACTACGATGTAGAGAAAAAAGTAAGGGGAGAGATTGTTTTGGTTGTCAAGGGAAGAGGAGGAAAGTAAAAAATCAACTTTAACCTCAATGGCAATAGCAATTTGAAGCCTCATAAATAAAAAATAGTTTTTGGAGAATAGCCCACATAAACCCATTCCTAAATCAAGTGGAATAATTCGCAGCGTACTGGAATTATTCCGACGCCCTTTTCCTATTATGGAAGATTGGGAAATGCGTTGGTTGGTGATTGGCTTTCATGGCATATTTATTGCTGTTTTTTTGGTTTTCTTAAAGCCCTTTCCTAGTCTTTTTAACTTTGATAATCTCTTTATTACTGCAGGTTATGGTTTGGTTGTAAGCCTTATCTTAGCCATCAATCATTTTTTGATAAGCAAAATTCTCCCTATTGATATTAAGCAATGGACCATCGGCAAGTCCATTCTATGGACTTTACACGACATCGTTTCCTTAACTATATGGGTCTTTGTTTATAACAATATTTGGAATAATTTCGAAAATTTCACTTGGGGGAAGTTCTTTTATGTAGGCTGGATTACTTTAGTATTGGCGATTATTCCTGTCATCATTAGCACGATTTTATTAGAGAATTGGCTACTTAGAAGAAATTTGCGCAATGCAAATCGTATCCAACAATCGGTCGATAATGTAGCAACGACCATTCCCGAAATTGTTCCTCAAACAACCGATTTATTAACAATTTATGCAGAAAATCAGAGTGAATGGCTAAAAATTAGACCTTTTGATCTAATATTTTTAGAAAGTTCGGATAATTATGTGAGCATTTTTTATAAAGAAAAAGACCAATTACAGAAAAAATTATTGCGCTCTACCCTTACCAATATAGCAGCGCAAATTACCCAACCCTATATTCAACGTTGTCATCGTTCTTATCTATTAAATCTACATCAAATTAAATATGTGGATGGAAATAGTCGAGGTTTGCAATTACAATTATTAGATACGGATAAGGTTATTCCTGTTTCTAGAAAATATGTGAAAGGTATTTTGGCACAAATAGAAGCTAACAAATGAGTGATGAGTTATAAGTGATGAGTGTGTACTCATCACTTATAACTCATCACTAAATTACCCATCTGTACTGAGAATCTTAATCTCTACCCGTTGATTTTTTCGCCGCCCACCAGTTGTATTATTAGAAGCAATTGGTTTGCTTTTACCGTACCCTTTATAACTTAACCGTCCCTGATTGATTCCTTTTTGTTGCAAGTAAGTGGTAACTGCTTTTGCTCTTGCAGTCGATAGTTGATTACAATAAAAATCGTCACATAAACCGCTGGTATGTCCGCCAACTTCAATTACAATTTCTTCATTTTCTTTTAGGAAATTATAGATATTATCCAAACTAGCAGCAGCGGATTGTGTAATGGTAGAATCGTTCATTTTAAAGGACAGAGAGCTAATCTTAATAATTTGTCCTTTACTAATTTCAGCTCTGGAGAAACCCTCTATCTGCATACTCTTTTTAGGTCGTGTGGATGGAATAATTTTAGGTTGAACAGGAGTAGTATAATTCTGTGGTTGCTCAGGTGGTTTTTGATAAGCTACTACCTCTTCTGGTTCGTAAATAATAATAGCCGAATCTTCAGTTGTACCTGCTTTATTCGTCGCTTGCATAACCACCCGATTATTCCCTCTTTTTAAATTGGTTGCCTTCGCAGCTACTTCTCCTGTCCTACCATCAAAGGTAAAATTATTACTAATCTTTCCATTCACCTTAAACGTAATAGCTAATTTTTTATCAATATTCTTAATCGCTGCTTTTACAGCAAATTGTTTGTTTTTAGTGACTACAGGCGCATTTTGCGGCGTTATAAATGTTACCTCTGGCATTTTCGCTATAACTGGTGCTTCATCACAAGGCATCGGTGCAATATCAGACGCATTATCTACTAAAATATTTCCATTATAAGGAAATAAAACAGGCGTTTTATAGAAAGCCTCTAAGGTGATATGCGTATGCGATAGTTTAGGCTCAAATTTGAAAACATAGGGTTGCCAGGACGTATTGGCAACTAAAGGGGATTCTGCCAAACGTTCTCTTTTGGCACAATGTCCATCTCCTCCCCATATTACCAATTTAATGGGCTGTACATAATTCGCTCTAGTTCCTGTTTCTCTACTGGCACTTACATATAATTCAGAGCGAGAAAGGTTTAAACTAAAGCTATAACAAGTACCAGATTGAATAGGCGAACTCAGATGTTGAGAAACCCGCTCCCAAGTGTCATTATCTCTAACCACCATTCCTAAATAAGTATTCCCATCACTTGGGTATTTGATGACATCAAACGCACCACTAGGATGTGTATCTGGGGCAGATTCACCAGGGAAGCCACAATCTCTCCAACCATGCGGTACTCTTTCCGCACGGGGATAATCTTCAAAAGAAGGATTGATTAATCGAATAACACCTTCCTGTCCAAAAACAGAAAAAGGAGCAGTACCTAATAAAAGAGTAAGGGTAAATATTACTAATCGGTTGGTCATAAACCAGAAGTGTTTGTTGAGTCAATGTTTTTAGAACGCTAAAACAGAGGAGTTTTGTTTTATCAAGAGGAGAAAATTACAATAAAAATAGGAATATTAATAGATTGTTAAGAAAATTTAGACCAGCGTATCCTATTTTTAGGGTAGAACATGATTTTGTAAAGACTATCATTTATTTATTCTATAGAATAAAAATACTTAAATTCACCACTACTAGAACGTCTTTTCTTTTTTTTGAAATTATCTTCATTCCATTATTAAACATCATTACTTGTAAATCTGGAAGGTTAGTAGCTTACTATCAACTAAGACACCTAAGTTATTCAAGCATATTATCAGCCATTCAAAATTCGCTTTACTGATGTGATAGATTAATTTTGGAAATTTTCGGAATTAAACATTCTATAAGAAAAGTGTTAAAAAAACTTCAAATTTGAATCAGATTTAGTGTTTACTTTTGTGCAAAATATAACCAAATAGAGAGAATCATTGGCAATAACTTCTAAATACAAAGAAGGGGCTATATTTTATTGAGGTATAGCTTTGAGGGATGGTTCACGGCGATTTTATTAATTACGGGGAATTGAATCTTGGAGTTATTTTAGAATAATACAATCCAATTGATTACAAAATAAAAAATCTCCTTGAAGTAGCTACTTCAAGGAGATTTTTTATTTATGTGCCCGGAGCGGGACTCGAACCCGCACGTACGTAGTACACATGTCCCTCAAACATGCCTGTCTACCAATTTCAGCACCCGGGCTGAGGCAACCTCAATGCCAATTTCAAAATCAAAATAAATCGTTTTAAAAATTTAGTTCAACTTGAAGTTGAGATTGAGGTTGTTATTGAAGTTGAATTATCTTCTTCTATCATCTCTTCGACGGTCATCTCGTCTATCCCCACCACCTCTACGATCATCTCGTCTATCTCCGCCGCCTCTACGGTCGCCGCCTCTGTCACTTCTTTCTGGCATGCCCTCAGGACGTTCAATTAGTGCTTTTCTAGACAAACGGAATTTACCTGTACGTGGATCTATACCGATTAACTTCACTTTCACAGGGTCTCCTTCTTTGAATACGTCTTCTACGTTATCAATTCGAGTGTGAGAAATTTCAGAAACGTGTAATAAACCACTCTTTCCAAAGAAATCAACGAATACACCGTAAGGCATTACAGTCTTAACTACAGCATCAAATTCATCTCCTTCTTGAGGAACGTAAGTAATTTCGTTTACACGCTTTAAAGCAGCATTAATAGAATCCTTATCGCTACTCGCAATATTTACATGACCTTTTCCATCTTTTTCTTCGATGTTAATGGTTGTTCCAGTAACTTCTTGAATTTCTTGAATAATCTTACCACCTGGTCCAATTAATGCACCGATAAAGCTCTTATCGATAATTACTTCTACAATTCTTGGAGCGTGGTCTTTATAATCTTCATTAGGCACACTCAAGGATTTACCCATCTCATTTAAGATGTGTAAACGAGCATCTTTTGCTTGCGCTAATGCTTGCTCTAATAATTCATAAGGAAGGCCATCAATTTTGATGTCCATTTGACAAGCACAAATACCTCTCTCTGTTCCTGTCAATTTGAAATCCATATCTCCCAATGCATCCTCGTCTCCTAAGATATCGGTTAAAATAGCATTTCTTTTTCCATCAGAAATCATTCCCATCGCAATACCAGAAACAGGAGATTTAATTGGTACTCCACCATCCATCAAAGCTAATGCACCTGCACAAACAGTTGCCATAGAAGACGAACCGTTTGATTCCAAAATATCAGAAACTAAACGTACCGTATATGGAAATCCTTCAGGCATTACTCGCTTCAAAGACCGAGCAGCTAAGTTAGCGTGACCAACTTCTCTACGACCTGGCCCTCTCATTGGCTTCGTTTCCCCAACAGAGTAAGCAGGAAAATTATAATGTAAAATAAAGTTTTCATATCCTTGTAACATCGCCGTATCTATCATCAACTTATCCAACTTTGTTCCCAAAGTCAAAGAAGTTAACGCTTGCGTTTCTCCTCTATTAAAGATAGCTGAACCGTGCGCTGCAGGTAAATAGTCTACTTCTGTCCAGATAGGTCTTACTTCATCCAATTTTCTACCGTCTAAACGAATAGATTCAGACATCACCATTTCACGGATGATTTCTTTTTGGATTTTATTAAAATAGTCCTTCGCCATGCCGCCATGTTCTTCCATCCATTCTTCTCCTTCTTGCTCGGTAAGTGCCTCAACTAATTTTTCTTTTACTTCTTTAAATTGCTTCTTTCTTTCAGATTTATTTAAAGCGCCTTTAGCAACTGCATAGATACCATCTTTGGTTAAAGCCGTTACTTTTTCCTTAATCTCGTCATTCTCTGCTGGCAATTCCACTTCTCGCTTAATCGCTTTGTCGCCAACTAATTTAGCTAAAGCCAATTGTGCCTGACATTGTACTTTAATAGCATCATGCCCTATTTTAATCGCTTCTACTAATTCGCTTTCCAAACATTCATCTGCTTCGCCTTCTACCATCATCACGTTATCCATAGTGGCTGCCACAATAACATTTAAAGTAGCTTTCTCCATAGCAGAACGGCTAGGATTAACGATATATTCGCCATCAATCTTTCCCACTCTAACTTCTGATAATACTTCTTGGATTGGAATATCAGAAACAGCAATTGCAGCCGATGCAGCTAGTGCAGCATACGCATCAGGCAATTCTTCTTTCTCACCAGAAATTAAATTAATGATGATTTGTGTATCAAACATATACCCTTTTGGGAATAGCGGTCTAATCGCTCTATCCACCAAACGAGAGGTTAATATTTCATAATCAGACAACCTAGTTTCTCTTCTAAAAAAGTTGCCAGGAATTCTACCAGCAGCAGCAAATTTTTCTTGGTAATCTACAGATAAAGGGAAGAAGCTTTGTCCTTCTCGCATTGTTCTAGTAGAAACAGCCGAACAAAAAAGCATCGTTTTCCCAACCTTTACAACTACAGAACCGTCGGCTTGTGTTGCTAATTTTCCAGTTTCGATAGTGACTTCACGCCCGTCAGGTAGGTTAAAGGACGTGCTGATTCCAGTTTGTAAACCCATATTTTATGAGGTTTTGTTTTTTTCTAAAAAGGCAGAATCCTTTTGGCTGCAATAATAAATGCGACAAGCAAAAAGATGGAAACCAATTAGATGAATCAATAACAATAATAAACAAGGTCAAATTTAACAGGATATTTTAAGAAAAATACCTGATAGCTATTGAAATTGTTATGGATTGAAATTATTTCTGTTATAAATATTGGAAGGATTCTTTAGTTGATAAATTGGAAAGGATTTCTATTATTTGGTTATGGTGAAATCTTTTTTGGTTTTTCCAATTGACAAACTTTAAGACTTCCGTTTAAAATGGCAACTTTTTTTCCTGTTGCCTAAATTTAATTTTCTAATTTTCCGCGAATGGAAGTCCAATAATAGTTTAGGAACGAATAAACTGTATTAGATAATAGATATTGTTCCTTAATAAATTTTTATTGTTTTTCCTGTCTTAACAGAGGAACTTACGAAATCAAACGAAAAAGTGTTTCGGTTGCCCAAAACACCTTTTCGTATAATTTTATTATTTTCTAATACCTAATTTTTCAATTAAAGAACGATATTTAGTAATATCTTTCCTAGAAAGGTATTGTAATAATCTTCTTCTTTTTCCCACTAAAGACAATAATGTTCTTCTACATGCATGATCTTTGTGGTTCGTTTGTAAGTGCTCAGACAAACTTTTGATTCGGTAAGTAAACAAAGCTACCTGTCCTTCTACAGAACCTGTGTTGTTTGCTGCTCCACCAAACTCAGCGAAGATTTCTTCTTTTTTCTCTTTCGGTAAGTAAACCGCCATTTTTTTAAATTTATTAGTTACCAATGTAATCAATCATTAGCGATCAATTTTTAGCGGTGCAAAGGTAGGTATTTCTATTGTCATCTGAAAGGGGGTAAAAATATTAATGGTTATATTGTTTTATGGCTATATTGTTGACCCAATTACGAGTTTGGGCTACCCCGTAGGTTAGCAATAAAACAATATAGCAATATAGCAATATAATCATTAGTTAATTTTAAATTAGCTATCTAAATTAATTCTTGATGTCTAAAGCAACCAATCCAATTATAAAATCTTGGGCAGTCAATGCGAAGAAATGGATAAAAACCATTGAAAATAACGAGATAGCAAGTCGTCGATTGGTAACCAATACCGCTATTCTACAAACTATTTTGGCACAGCAACCAACAAGCGTTTTGGATATAGGTTGCGGAGAAGGTTGGTTGGTCAATACTTTAGTCCAGCATAAAATCAATGCGGTGGGCATAGATGCAACGGCGGCGCTAATCAAAAATGCTAAAACGAAGGGAACGGGAACATTTAGGGTACAAGATTATGACGCTTTAATTAAAGGTGTCAAGTTCAAAGCAATGCCTTTTGACTTAATCAGTATCAATTTTGCTTTGTTTGAGAATAAAAAGACAATACGATTGATAAAAAAACTCCCCCATTATTTATCGAAAGATGGCAAAATTATTATTCAGACCCTTCATCCTTTTTCGATAGCAACAGATGAACGGTATAAAAGTGCTTGGCGTAAAGATAGTTGGCAGGGCTTAAAGCGAAATTTCACCCAACCTTATAAATGGTATTTTAGGACCTTAGCAGATTGGGTGAAATTATTTGGTAACGCTGGTTTACTGTTAGAGGCAATTAAAGAACCTATTCATCCTAAAACGGGGCGACCTGCTTCTATTGTTTTTATTTTGTCTCAAAAACTTAGTAACTGATAACAGATTAAATTAATTGCCCAACGGATTTATGCCCCAACGGATTATTATCTTTTTTGCAATCCGATATTTTTAGTATCCTGACAGTATTAAGCGTAAAACAGCAATGATAAGTGTAAATTGACAGATATTTTGCACGCAGAGACCGCAGAGAAACGCTTAATTTAGATAAGCTCTGCGAACTCTGCGTGAACTAACTCATTCATGCTTTACGATTAAAACCTGGCAGCTGTATAAAATATCATCATTTTTGCCCACGAATAGCCTCAATTTCCTTAATAGTCTTAGGAATATGCGTTCCTAAGACTCGTTGTTTTTTCTTCGTTATCAATACATTATCTTCAATCCGAATTCCACCAAAATCACGGTAGGCTTTTAATTTTTTATAATTGATAAATTCACTAAATTTTTGTTCACTTTGCCATCGGTCAATTAATTCTGGAATAAAATAAAGCCCTGGTTCTACAGTAATGACATTTCCTGTTTCTAATGCCTTACCTAATCGAAGTGACCTTAACCCAAATTGACTACTACGCTTTACCGTCTCATCATAGCCCACTAAATCTTCACCCAAATCTTCCATATCGTGCACATCTAAACCGATCATGTGCCCTAAACCATGTGGAAAAAATAGTGCGTGCGCTCCTGCTTTGACGGCTGCATCCGTATCGCCTTTCATAATACCCAGGGCTTTTAAACCCTCTGTTTTTATTTTAGCTGCTAATAAATGAACCTCTTTATATGGAACCCCAGGTTTCGAAGCCTTAATACATTGCATATTTGCCTCCAAAACAATTTGATAAATTTCTTTTTGTTGAGCGGTGAATTTTTTAGCAACTGGAAAAGTTCGAGTAATATCTCCCGCATAATGCATAGCTGTTTCTGCGCCAAAGTCTCCCAAAACTAATTGTCCTTTTTTCAGAACATTCCCATGATAATGGTTGTGCAAAGTCTGTCCATTCACCGTTAGAATAATTGGATAGGATAAATTCCCACCCCCACTTACTGCAATACCGTGGACTTTACCTGTGACTTCCGCTTCGGTCATCCCTGGTTTAGCGTATTCCATCGCCGCAACGTGCATGGCTCCACTAATATTGACCGCTTTTTCCATCTCCGCAATTTCCTCGGGAGATTTAATAGCCGCCAATGCTACAACTGCTTTCACTAAAGGAATAGAAACCAAACTACATAAACCATTGATTTTAATGCCTAACCATTCGCTTAGTTTAATTTTATTTTCTGGTCGATAAGGTGGTAGAAAATGAACGGCTTGTCCTTTTTTACGTGCTTTCTTAAGGTAACTCGCAATCGCATTTTTAGGTTTTACCTTAGTTACGCCTACTCGTGCTGCTAAATCTGTTAAAGCAGGTTGAGGTCCTGTCCAGACAATATCATCCAAAGTCAACTCATTACCGAATAGTATTGTTTGATTATTATCAATGTCAATAATACCCGCTAAACCAGCTTGATCTAAACCCAAAAAGTAAAGGAAATTACTATCTTGACGAAAATGATAGTGATTGTCCGTATAGTTCATGCTACTTTCTTCGTTTCCGAGTAGAAGAATTAATCCTGATTTTACTTTTTGCTGTAATTGTTGGCGGCGCTTTACGTATATTTTAGTAGGAAACATTAGTCTTAGTTTAATTCTAAATAATGAATAGAAAGCTAAAAATATTAATTTACGTTTAAATTATTCAGAATAGAGCGCAGAGATTAGAGAAAAGAGATATTAAATAGCATAATCACCGTTTTGTATCATTAGAAAACTACTGAAATTAGTAGATTCCTAAATTTAATCTCTATTCTCTCAATAAAATGGCCTCTACTCTCTAATCTACTGAACAGTTACTTTACGTTTAAATTAGTAAGTTTGGTTGAAAATAGATGTAAAATAAATTTCAATCCCCAATATTAAAGAAACTATGCTAAAATCCACTAAAGACATTTTTATATTATACCTGCAAATGATTGTTGTATGGGTAGTCGCCATTTTTCTGTTTTTCTTTCTGAGAACTTTTGGCTTACCTGAACACATGCATAGTATAGGATTGGAGAATCATTTGCCTTCTCATTTTCCAGTAGTCTTAAATCTATTACTCGGAACGGTGGCAGGTATTTTATTTGCCAGTTCTGAGCTATTTTTTAGTCAAGCAAAATTCAAACGTTGGTCGTTCCGAAATATCTTAATATTTAAAGGCATCATCTATTTTTTAGGCGCAAAGTTGATGATGTTAATGGGCATCCTTTTATCTTCCAAAGCCGCAGACCGATTCCTTAGTTTTGACATTATTAAGGAATTAATGTGGAGTAAGATTTTTTGGGTGATTTTACTTTACTTTTTTATTGTCATTAGTCTCATCACCTTTGTTCGAGCCGTCAGTCAAAAATTTGGCCCAGGTAACTTATGGAAAATGCTAAAAGGGACTTATTATCGACCACAAGAAGACCAACGAATTTTTATGTTTTTAGATTTAAAATCTTCTACAACTATTGCCGAAGCCATTGGACATATTAAATTCAGCGAATTTATCCAAGATTGTTTTTATGATCTGAATGAGATTGTTCCAAAATATAAGGCAGAAATTTACCAATACGTAGGCGATGAGGCTATTCTAAGTTGGACGTATAAAGATGGATTTGATAAAAGTAATTGTGTGGAAGTATTTTTTGCTTATATGAATCGTTTGCAAGAAAAATCGGATTATTATTTGACAAAATATAATAACATTCCCGAATTCAAAGCAGGTTTACATTTTGGGAAAGTAACAGTAGCGGAAGTCGGTGTCGTCAAAAAAGAAATTGCCTATCATGGAGATGTATTAAATACGGCTGCCCGCATTCAAGATCAATGCAATGTTTTTCAACAAAAGCTTTTGATTTCTAAGGCTTTATTAAATGAATTAGTGTTACAAAGTCCGCTCAAAAGTATTGATATTGGAGAAGTGCAGCTAAAAGGGAAAATGCAGACGGTTGCTTTGTATGGGATTCAGCATTAGGAAGTGAGAAAATGCCTCTGTGAAACTCTGTGAGCACTTTGTGTAACTCTGTGTAACAACTATATTTCAAGCGTTATTCCACAGAGTTTCTCGGAGAAAGACACAAAGGTACACAGAGAAAAACGTGTTTCTTTCCCTTAATGGATAATCGCAACTTTAAAGGTAGCTTGCAAGCCTGCTGATTGAACGACTAAGAAATAATAGCCATTTGGTAAATCATAAACAGGAATCGTAGTATTAAAATCAAATTGTTGCCTTTTCAGTAATTGCCCATTTGCATTGACTAAATGAGTCACTATATTCCGCTCCGTACTTTTTAAGCTAATTTCATTCGCCACTACATTCGATTGCAAATGCACCCAATCCTCTTTTTCTAAAGAAGCAATCGACGTAATGACACAGTTTGGATTACCTGGTTCATAAACCGCATCTTCCTTAAAAAAGGCACGCTCTGCTAAAGAAGTATCCACTATAAATGGATTTAAATTCCCCTGATAGAAAGCAATTAAATCATTACGTCGCAATTCTTTTTCACTAACAGGGTCAACTCGATGCCATTTTAATAATACGGCCTTTTGTCGAAGGAAAAAATTAGCATCTTCTCGGTCTGCTAATTGTTGATAAATGGTATAGAAATAAAAGACGGCTCTGGCAATATCCCCCTTCACAGATTCCCTTGGTTCGAAGACACAACTTTCTTCGTCTTTTTCACTATAAGCATCAATATCAGTCGTCGGCATTTGAGATAAACGTTCCCCCAATACAAACCAAAATTCTGTATCTGAATCTTCAATATCTCCAAAAATGCAACTTCCTCTCGCACTATTCACACTCACTTTAGAGGGAAAAACATGATGCATATCACTTCTACCAGGTTCTTGTCTAGCTCCTTTTGATTGTGGATAAACATGTTCTGCATTTATACCTTCTTCATTTTGAAAAACAGAAATACTTGGATCCTTGCCCACTTCTAATGAAACCGTAAAATCTGTATAAATCCCTGATAATGTGGAGCCATTATTATCAATTCTGGAATATAATGTATCTCTAGCTCGACTATATCCCAACGTCAAATCAGGTTTATACAAATTCCGAACGGCATCAATTAAAGGTTGACCTGTTTTGCAGGATTCAATGACATTTTGTGCAGCAAGTGAAAAAGAAAAGGTAATAAAAAATAAGGTCAAATAATTTTTCATTAAAAATCTAGATTTGGATGGTTAAGTCCTCCAAAAATAGCATGAAAAATAGGGAGTAATTTGATATAGAATGGAGTAAATGAAGTATCGTCGGAAATTTAGCAAAAGGTAACTAATCCTATCCAGTAACTTCCCGTTACTGGATAGGATTCATTGCAAAAACATAAGCTAAGCATACTGAAATTACTGGATGACTTCCCACCATCCAGTAATAGTGGTCACGTCGCCACCGCCTGCATCAAATAAGCACAAAGCAACGCACCATAAGTCCCCAAAGCATAGCCCAAAACTGCCATCAAAACACCAACAGGCGCTAAACTCGGACTAAAAGCCGCAGCCACTACAGGTGCAGAAGCAGCCCCACCAATATTCGCCTGAGAACCAACTGCCACAAAAAAGAAAGGTGCTCGAATAATTTTAGCCGTAATTAAAAGAACTGCCACATGAATTGTAATCCATAATAACCCAACAGCGAATAAACCTAAATTATTAAAGACATCCCCGATATTCATGTGCATCCCAATAGTAGCGACTAAGATAAAAATACAGACACTTCCCCAACGAGAGGCGCCAATACCTTCTAATTTTCGAGCTTTGGTTAACGATAATAATAAACCGAAAGTGGTCGAAAAGACAACCAACCAGAAAAAATGACTAGTTAAAGAAGTCAAATTCATTGCTTGTAAGGTGGATTTATGACTCTGCATAAAAGCAGAAACGATATCTGCCCCCCAATGAGATAAACCAACTGCGCCAAAAGTAATTCCTAAGAGCACAAAAACTTTAGGTGTTGTCGGCATTTCTTCAATACTAGCTCGATATGCTGCCACTTTATTTTTTAATTCTTCTACCGCCGAATTATCTGCTTGTAGCCAATTATCTACTTTATCAGAAATATTAATCCCATATAATAAAAAGCCCAACCAAATATTTGCTACTAAAACATCTACCACAACCATTGTCGTAAAAATACTACCTACGTCAAATATTTCCTTCATCGCTGCCTGATTCGCACCGCCACCAATCCAACTGCCTGCTATGGTCGATAAACCCCGCCAAATTTCATCAGGACTGGCTTGAAAAAAGCCTTCGGGTGCAAGGTATAAAACCGTAAACAAAGCAATCGGCCCACCAATAATGACGCCTATAGTTGCCGCAAAAAACATAATTAAGGCTTTAGGGCCCAAATTAATGATACCCTTAAAATCAATGCTAAGACAAAGTAAAACCAAACTTGCAGGTAATAAATATCGAGAAGCAACAAAGTATAAACTCGAATGTTTGACAAAGGAATTATACTCAGCGGAAGCAACACCATTGGTATCCAAAAAATATTTAATTTGCCCAAAGGACATATTGTCTTCAGGTAAAGCCAAGCCTTTTTGACTTAAAAAATCCATAAAAGTTGGGTCAAACCATTCAGCAGCGATTAAGCCTAGTGGCCAATGCAATAAAGCAGGTAAGAAATAGCATAATAATAAGGTAGGTACATAGGTATAAAATTTCTGCCAACCTTCGTTTTTTAAACTAGAGGTATAAAAAACAAAAGCTAATAGCAGCATTAATAGACCAAAGACAACAGCATCGTTTGTGAAAAAGGGTTCCATATTTACAGGTTAGAAATTTTCGATTTTCAATTTATAATTTTCAATTTTCAAAACGTAATAGACGAATCGCCAACATTATCTATAAATCAGGTTTATCATTGAAAATTGTACCCTGAAAATTGAAAATTGAAAATTTATTAATGACGATCAAGGTTACGAAATTATCTTGGATTCCTTTTCTCTTTTTTACAGAAAAATAAAAAAAAGGTCTTGACCAACTATTTTTTTATCATTTTCCTGTTAAAAGTTCGTTTCTAATTTAGCAGAAAAATAGAATTTACTACTTTTGCACTAGATAATTTAGTTTTTAAAATCCAATGGGGTGTTTTTAATATAAAAAATCCCGTAAATTTTGAGTCACCCAACCGCTTTGCAATTCAGGAGCTTAGCCTTCCCATCCGCAAGCGGTTCACAAACGGTGTTTGTTCATACAGGACATTCACCCTGTGGGTTCGCTCATTCATCCTGTAAACAGTATGGCACTAACATTAATAGATGGAATTGATCGAGTAGAAGGCATTACTCGGCAAGAATTTCAAGAAAAATACATGATACCGCAAAAACCGGTTATCATTAAACATTTTTATGGCGCTGATTCTCCTTTGTATAATAAATGGGGCTTTGACTATTTTAAAAAAGAATTGGGGCATTTAGAAGTTGGCGTATATGATATGGAGGGAGAAAAACGGAAAGATGACCGTTCCTATAAAGGCGCTAATAATAAAATGAAATTTGCTGATTATTTAGATATGGTGCAAGCAGGTCCAACTTCAAAACGATTATTCCTTTTCAACATATTCAAACATAAAAAGGAATTGATGAAGGATTTTGAATTCCCTGATGTAGCAGATAAAGTATTGAAGTTTATTCCTTTAGCATTTTTTGGTGGACAAGGGGCGGTTACTCGTATCCATAGAGATATGGATAATAGTAATGTCTTTCTAACGGAATTAGCAGGAAATAAACGAGTCGTCTTATTTGATCCTAAATATTCTGATTTAATGTATCGTTATCCTTTTGGTACGCATACTTCAATTGACATCAACAATCCTGATTACGAAAAATTCCCAGGATTAAATAAGGTCATAGGGTATGATTGTACAATCGAAGCAGGGGATACTGTTTTCATGCCATCTGGCTGGTGGCACCATATTGAGTACAGAAGTGCAGGTATTGGTTTTTCCATTCGTTCTTTAAGTCCAAAAATTGGTGGTCGATTAAGAGGGTTTTATCAAATTGGTATCTTAACCCACCTGGATGAATTAATGCGCATGCTATTGAAAGATAAGTGGTTTGAAACCAAAAAGAAAATTGCACATAAGCGAGCAACAGAGGCGATGGCATCAATGAGTTAAGCAATTATCTGGTACAACTGAAAAAGCGATAATATTTCACACCAAGAATATTGTCGCTTTTTTGTTGTACACAGCTAAAAGATAGCCCTAGTTAACCAAATTAAAATTTTCTCGTTAATAGTTGTTAAAAGCTATAATTTATAAACTGCTTCCACTACTTTTGAGCAAATAATAAAAAAACAACTATTTAAAACCTTATTAATCAAAATCATGTCTAAACCAACAAAGCCGCTTAAGGAAGACCCACCACCAATTTTTAAATCTTGGAATCAAATGTATGCTTTTGTTTTAATACTACATTTTATACTCATTTCTCTTTTTTATCTCCTGACTAAAACCTACGCTTAATATGCATACGATTGATTGGATAGTTCTAATTTCTACCTTAGTATTTATTGTTTCTTACGGTCTGTGGAAAACACGAAAAGTAAACAGTACTGAAAGTTATTTATTAGGGGATAGAGAATTAAAATGGTGGACTATTGGGTTGTCTATTATGGCGACTCAAGCTAGTGCGATCACCTTTTTATCTACTCCTGGACAGGCCTTTGATGATGGAATGCGCTTTGCACAATTTTACTTTGGTTTGCCGATTGCGATGGTGATTCTCGCCGTTTTTGTCCTACCAATTTTCTATCGACTCAAAGTGTATACTGCTTATGAATATTTAGAGCAACGATTTGATGTCAGAATGCGACAATTTACAGGCTTTTTGTTCTTATTAGGTCGTGGTTTGGCAGCGGGAATTACGATTTATGCCCCCGCCATTATCTTATCCCTAGTTTTAGGCTGGAATCTAAAATTAACGATTGCCTTAATGGGATTTATCGTTATTTTTTATACGATGTCTGGAGGTACAACCGCCGTAAGTCATACTCAGAAACAGCAAATGATTATTATCATGAGTGGTTTGGTAGTGGCGTTTATCATTTTAATCATAAAGTTGCCAATGGATGTATCTTTCTCTGATGCGATGGGCGTAGCAGGAAAAATGGGCAAATTGAATATCGTTGACTTTGAATTTGATTTAGAAAACAAATACAATATGTGGTCTGCCTTATTTGGTGGCACTTTTTTATTCTTATCTTACTTTGGAACAGACCAATCTCAAGTGGCTCGTTATTTATCAGGAAAAACGCTAAAAGAGAGCCGTTTAGGGTTGTTGTTTAACGGTATATTCAAAGTGCCGATGCAGTTTTTTGTATTGACGGTAGGAATTATGGTATTTATGTTTTATCAATTCACAAAACCACCTATTCACTTCAATCCAGCCAATTTGACCAAACTAGAGCAGGATGCGACTACGCAACCTAAATTAGCTGCTTTACAATTGCAGTTTGATGAAGTGTTTGAAAAAAAACAAGCGGCTATTCATTCTATGGTAGCAGACTTGGATGCAGGAGATGAAATAAAAATTGGCGCCTCACAGGTTTTATTAAAGAACTACAATGACCAAGATGTACGAATAAGAGGAGAAGTAGATAAATTAATCGTCGATTATAGCGAACGTACAGCGGTCAAAATGGATGTAGAGGATAGTGATTATGTTTTTCTAGCCTTTGTCACCCAGCATTTACCCAAAGGTTTAGTTGGCTTACTCCTAGCCGTAATTTTCTCAGCAGCGATGTCGTCTATTGCCTCTGAGTTAAATGCATTGGCAAGTTGCACAACCGTAGATTTTTATAAACGTTCTTTTAATCCAAATCAATCGGATCAGCACTATTTAAAATCAGCTAAAATGTTTACGCTGATGTGGGGTCTTATCGCCTTAACTTTTGCTTCCTTTGCTTCGCTCTTCGATAATTTAATTGAATTTGTCAATATTGTAGGCTCTTTATTTTATGGGACTATATTAGGGGTATTTGTGGTCGCTTTTTTCTTCGACAAAGTAAAGTCGCAAGCCGTTTTTTATGGTGCAGTTATTGGGGAATTGACCGTTTTGACTACTTTTGCCCTAGACTATTTCGGACATATTAGCTTAGCGTACTTATGGCTAAATCTAATTGGTTGTATGGTCGTTATCTTTATGAGCGTAATATTTCAATCCTTATTTGGGAACAAAGCAACAGTAGCTATCAGATAATCAATCAAATGATTCTGTGATAAAAAGATTGTGTACGTCTTGTATACAATCTTTCAATCTCTACTCTATTAAAGACAAAAAGGTCTTTCAACTATTGATTGAAAGACCTTTTATTTTTTTAAAGCAATGAATGAATCGATGGAATTTAATTTATTATTTAATTCTTCTTGATTTTTTGGCTAGAAGCAACATTAGACTTTTGCCCATCACTTGCTTTTTGGATAACTAAGAACTCTTCTTCGTCGCCCAATTTCAATTTTACTTTGTAAGTGCCTTCAGGTAAATCTTGTAAGCTCAACTGAATTTCATTTAAGCCAGGATATAAAAATTGAAATTCTTCAAAAATTAGTTCTCCTTTGTAGCTTACTAGAGCGTACTCTAACTGTCCTTCGGTAACTGCATCCAAGGTAAGGTCAAAATTTGTTTTCGCCATTACGCTGCTATAAGCAACGACGGCAAACTGGTTTGGTTTTTCTTTATTCACCAAAATAGTTTGGGAATAACTAGAAGTTCCATCAGCTTCTACTACTTTTAATCGATAGTAGCTTTTCTGAGTACCTAATTTGGTGTCGAAAAAACGATAAGCTTTTTCGTCACTCATATCTACATTAGATTCTACAGTTCCGATATTTTCAAAAGCAACACCATCGGTTGATTTTTCTACATCGTAATGCTGAACGTCTTCTTCAAAACTAGTCTTCCAGTTTAGCAAATTTCCCATTCCTAACTCTTTTGCTTGTAATGGTGCAGAGTAAACAACTTCTGCACTTAATTGCCAAGATGTTGCAAAAAGGACTAACATTAATAAGTTGAATCTTTTTCTCATTAGTTGTAGGTTGAATTGTAAGTAGGAAAAATTTCTGTGGAGAGTGAAGCAAATATCAGATATATTCAGCTTCCAAATGATAGGTAACAACGATTTTTGTGACATTGGTTTTTGGGGAATTATGAATTACCAATTGCAAGTTGTGAGTCAATATCTAATCAGTAACCTGCGGCTTACAACCCGTTAATTATTAGTTAAACCATTTTTCGTTACTGGCTTAACATAATAAATAGGGATAATTTAGACGTTGATAATTACCTGATGCTGCGTTTACTGTTGATATTTAAATTTAGAAGACTATATATTTACATAGAAAAGAAAAAATATAGTTCCTTAAATATCACACGCAATAAAAAATAAATTATGAAAATTTTAATTGGTAACACATTGCTACTAGCTATTCTCTTTTTAAGTGCCTGTAGCCCTAAATTAAGTCCGTTTTCTCAGCGACTAGTTGACCAAAATGGTTGGTCAGAAGACGAATTACAGCAAATTCAGTTCTATTTATCGGATGATATTGTTTTAAAACGCGATTTTACGCGTGGCTCTTCCGAAATCGTCTCTGGTGAGATTAAGATGGTCAATGGTCGCGAAGTAGAACAAGTGAGAATAGCCAAAGGTACGCCAGGTGTTCTATTATTTCAACCAAAAAGCAATCGAATGGCAGTCAGTTTTGAGTCTGGAAAGGATTCAAGGTATCTAATGTTCGGACCAAATCCAAAAAGGGGTAAAAATTATGTTTTATTAGCGTCAGATTGGAAAAACAGGCAAGGCAAAGTAAAGTACGATGGTAAAACTTATTATACAAGTTCCGATAGTGCGCTATCGACTTTAATGGTTGACTTAAAGAAAAGCGGGCGTACTTCTGTAAAATCTAGATCGGCTAAAGGCAGGAAAATCAAATAATAAATTAATTTAATGAAATGTTTTTTTGTCGTTTTTTGTGACTAACTTCGGGGAACTATTTATAGCAAATTAAATTGATTTTAATCTAAATATCAAAAAATCGGAGACCTTTGTCGTATTCCATATTCCATAAAATCTAAATATTTTTCTCGATGAAAAAAATAATATTGTTCGTATCGCTGTCACTTTTTTTCTTAAACTGTAATAGCACCAAAAAAGTCACAAGGGTAGAAGGAGTAGATTTTGTTGCCTCTGACAATTTAACAGCAGTTCTAGAAATGGCAGAAGGTAAAGAGAAATTAGTTTTTGTCGATTTTTATACAACTTGGTGTTTGCCTTGTAAATTAATGGATGAAGATGTATTTACAGATAAAGGAATTGGAACGTTAATGAATGATAATTTCATTAATTATAAAATAGATGCTGAAAAAGGCAATGGTCCTAATTTAGCCTTGCTTTATCAAGTGAATGTATTTCCTACCTTACTTTTCTTAGATGAAAAAGGACGAGTATTGGTTAGAAAGGAAGGGGCTGCTTATCAAACTGAATTGCGAAGTTTGGCAGAAGAAGCGATGGCTAATATGGATAATACAGGAGATTGATAATCAGTTGTCGATTATCAGTTGAGTTCAACCGATAACTGATAATCGACAACTGATTTATTTTCCAAAATACACCTTCACTTTTCTCGCCGCCACTTTTCCCACCACTTCAACGATTTCTGTTTCCAAGGCCGCTTTTATCTTTTTTACTGAACCAAAATGGCTCAATAATTTCTGCGCTGTTTTATCCCCAATACCTGGAATATTTGTTAATTCTGTAGAAGTGAAATTTCGAGAGCGTTGATTCCTATGAAAGGTAATCGCAAAACGGTGGGCTTCATTTCTTGCGTGCTGAATAACTTTTAAGGTTTCCGATTTTTTATTGATGTATAAAGGAATTGGGTCGTCAGGAAAGAAAATTTCTTCTAACCTTTTGGCAATACCTATAATCGTAATTTTATTTTCTAGTTTTAAAGCACGCATAATTTTCATAGTCGCACTTAATTGACCTTTACCCCCATCAACAATAATCAAGTTTGGCAATGGTTTTTCTTCTTTGATTAAGCGACTATATCTTCGATACACCACTTCTTCCATAGAAGCAAAATCATCTGGTCCTTCTACTGTTTTGATATTAAAATGGCGATAATCTCGTTTGGAAGGTTTTGCATTTTTGAATACGACACAAGAAGAAACGGGAAAAGAACCTTGTAAATTAGAGTTATCAAAACATTCAATATGGAACGGTAATTCGTCCATTTGCAGGTCTTCTTTCATTGTTTTCAGAATACGCTCAGCAGAAGTTTCTTTTTTAATATTATTGATGGCTTGCTTGCGTTGTTGCAATAAGAAATACTTTACATTTTTTTCAGAAAGGTCTAGTAGTTTCTTTTTATCTCCAATTTTAGGCACCGTAATTTCTACATCAGGTTCTAACAAATTAACTTTAAAGGGTAAAATAATTTCTTTGGTAATGCTATTAAATTTTTTCCGTAGTTCATCAATCGCAAAAACCAGTAGTTTTTCCTCCTCGTCATCTAAATTTTTGGTCAACTCTAGCGTATGCGTATTCATAATCGCTCCATTAATGACCTTAAGAAAGTTGACATAAGCCTTCTTCTCATCCGTTGCGATATAAAAAACATCCAAATCTCGAATGGAGGTACTTACCACGGTAGACTTGCCTTGATAATCTTCAAAAGCACTTAATTTTTCTTTTAAAACTTGTGCTTTTTCAAATTCCCAATTTTCGGCATGTAGCTGCATAACCGATTTAAAATGCTGTTTAACAGCCCCAAAATTTCCCCGCAACATATTTTTTATCTGGGCAATCTTTTCATTATAACTGGCTTCATCTTCATGCCCTTCGCAAGGTCCCATACAATTTTTGATATGGTATTCTAGACAAACTTTAAATTTATTTTTTTTAATATTATCTGGGGATAATTGAAGATTACAAGTTCGGAGTGGAAACAAAGATTTAATCAGGTCTAAAATAACCTTAATGCGATATTTGGAAGTATAAGGACCAAAGTAAGTAGAGCCATCTCTAAAAACACTTCTAGTGATAAAAACTCTTGGGAAGCGCTCTTTTTTGACACAGATATAAGTATAAGATTTTCCATCTTTCAGCATCACGTTATAGCGAGGCTGAAATTTTTTGATTAAAGTAGCCTCCAGTAATAAGGCATCTTGTTCTGTTTCTACAATGGTGTATTCAAATCGGTCAGCATTTTTAACCAATGCCTTCGTCTTATTCTGCTGGTGTTTTTTATTACCAAAATAAGAAGATAATCTATTTTTTAAATTTTTTGCTTTACCAACGTATAGGATGGTCTCATCTTTTGCTAAAAATCGGTAGACACCAGGGTCTTTGGGTAAGGTAGGCGCTACTTTTTTATAATCTTCCGTAGTCATTAGAAACGGTTATTCGTTGGTAAATAAACAACTTCAAGTTCAAAAAACAACCTTAAAAAACAAAAGTTCAAATCTGCATCAATTACAAATTTGAACTTCTATATGTTATTTAGCTATTGGTACTTGCGATTTTCAATTGATTAAAAACGTTCAATAATTCGCAGTTAGTACTATGATTTTTTATTTGCCACCTTAATATATTTTTCCAAAGCCATCGTCATAGATGGTGTCTCTGGAGAAGGTGCATGGATATTTATCATTAAATTTCTTTCTTTAACCGCTTTACTAGTAGAATTGCCAAAAACAGCAAATCTAGTGTCATTTTGCTCAAACTCAGGGAAATTCTCGTATAGTGACTTAATGCCTAATGGACTAAAAAAGACCAATACATCATAAGTAATATCACTTAAATCAGATAAATCACTACTCACTGTTCTATACATCATCCCTTCTTTCCAATTGAACTCATTTTCTGTTAAAAAAGAAGAAACTCGTTGACTACCTAAATTAGAACAAGGTAATAAAAAACGTTCTTTAGCCTTGTGCTTCATCAAATAAGGCTTTAGATCAAGAATGGTTCTTTTACCTGTAAAAACTTTACGTTTTCGGTATACAATAAATTTCTGTAGATAATTCGCAATGGCTTCCGTCAAACAAAAGTACTTCGTTTCTGCGGACATCCGAATACGCATTTCTTCACAGATTCTAAAGAAATGGTCGACAGAATTTTTGCTAGTAAAAATAACTGATGTAAATTCATCAGGACGAATTCTAGCTTTGCGAAACTCTTTTACAGTTACTTCTTCAACATGTATAAATGGTCTAAAATCAATCTGCAAACCATACTTTTGCTCCAATTTAAAATAAGGAGATTGTGTAGGTTGCGGTTGAGATATTAAGATACTTTTAACTGGCTTATATTGCTCTACTTTTTGAGCGGTACTATCTGATGACATTCCTAACATACATTTAGAAATTAACCTTAAAAAAAGAAATTCTTTCGTTTAGGTGTGTTCAAAGGAAAATTATAGCATTCAAACTAAAAAACAACAACGCTTAGCTTGTAAAAGTTTGTTATTTGATTTATATATTTCGCCCAATAAAAATATTGGGAAGCAAATCGAATTCTTAACTTTCCTTGCCTTTAATCAATCCTCTATAAAATAAATTTTAATAGAACTACAATTGGCAGAATTTCAACGGCGCAAAGATACAATAAAAAATGAAAACTATGTAGCATTATGTACTTGCTTGCTATTGATAAACCTCTAAGGGAACGAAAAAGGTAAATTACAAGAATCGCTCCAAGTCCTCCCCAAATTGCTATTTTCATAAGCCCAACAGGGGCGAAAGCTCCTAAAATATTAATTGGTAATAAGACTATTCCTAATATGATACTAAACACCATAATTGAAAAGCTATACAACTTAATTTCTTTGC
This sequence comes from Bacteroidota bacterium, assembly GCA_017857395.1. GTDB lineage: Bacteria > Bacteroidota > Bacteroidia > Chitinophagales > Saprospiraceae > JAFMDF01. The sequence continues at coordinate 46,839 of JAFMDF010000029.1, forward strand.
TAATAGGAAAGACTATTTGGATAAAAAATAGCATTAGATGCTTTAATAAAAAGGCTAATGCAACGCCTAAACAAATTAGAAAAACCCATCCAAAATTTTGTGGTAAATTAGCGCCGAAATAATTTGCGGCTAAAAAGATAAATATACCCGCATTTAAGAAAAAAGAAAGGTATAATAGAAAATAAGACAAGGAGAAACTTCCTTGGTTGACTCGATGTAATTGTCTTAAAAAATTATCATTCAAGAAAGCTCTATAACTTTGTTCCAAACGTTTCCGAGCAATACTGACCACAGTTGTAAAGAAGGCTAATACTAAGAAAAAGACCCAGAAAAGGTAGTTTTTAGAAGCTGCTTCATCAGGCATCGTACTTTTTACTTTATCAGTCGTAGGAATTGGTGTAGCCCTTGTTGTTTGGACGGGCTGCGTCGCAATATCAAATGGGTTATCTGATTGAATAAGACGCGTGTCTATTCCTTCCGTTTCAGAATCAGTTGTAGTTTGGTTGTCTAGCCGATGTTTTAATTCAAAAGGGTTATCACTATTTTGTGCAAACATCGTTTGGCTTCCCAATAGAACTAAAATAAAGAATAAGTATTTTATTATTAATCTCATGAATGAATTTCCTGTGATTTTGCAAAAATAGGCATACCTAGCGGTGAATAAAAATAAAAACATCAATTAAAATGAAAAAGGACATTTATATACCCAAATATTTTCTAGTAATTAATGTTTACATTATTCTTTTTTGCAGCCTATCTTTCTTATTAACAACTAAAATAGTGGGACAAACAAATACTAATTTTATCACAGTAAAAAATAAACAATTTATCAAAAACGGGCAGCCTTATTATTATCTCGGCACTAACTTTTGGGCAGCTATGAACTTGGCCATTGCCAATAATCCCAATTATCGAGCTAGATTAGTTCGAGAACTAGACCAGCTACAATCTTTAGGCATTAATAATTTGCGCATTATGGCAGCAAGTGAAGGGCCTGATACCGAACCTTGGCGAATGTCCCCTGCACTCCAACCTGAGTTGGGGAAATATAATGAAGATTTGCTCAAAGGCTTAGATTTTTTATTAGTGGAAATGGCAAAACGGGATATGGTTGGCGTTTTATGTTTGAATAATATGTGGCCTTGGTCTGGTGGTTTTGCGCAATATATCAATTGGGTGACAGGCGAAACCATTCCTTATCCGCCGCCTGCTGAAAATGGAAAATGGTTAAAATATATGAAATTTTCGGCTCGTTTTTTTAAAAATGAAGCAGCCCAAGCAGCCTATTTCAAACACCTTGAAGTAATCATTAATAGAACCAATTCTATTTCCAATATTCCTTATAAAGCAGACCCAACAATTATGGCTTGGCAATTGGCGAATGAACCAAGAGCTATTATCAGTAATTGGAAGTATCGCAAATGGATTAAAAAAACGGCCGCTTTCATCAAATCTCTAGACCAAAATCATTTAGTCTCTATTGGTAGTGAAGGCAATGCTTTTGTGCCTTTTAGTACAAAATTTAAAAAAGAACATCGCATCAAAAATATAGATTATGCAACCATGCATATTTGGATTCAGAATTGGGGCTGGTACGATCCAACTAAACCAGAAAAGTCTTATCAAAAATCCTTAGAAAAAGCCAAAAAATATATTAAAAAACATATCGCTCTAGCCAATAAATTAAAAATGCCCGTCGTATTAGAAGAATTTGGTATTGCTAGGGATATGGAAAGTTATGAATCGACATCTCCGACTACTTATCGAGATAATTATTATCAGGAGATTTTTGATTTAATCCATCAATCGACTAAAAACGGTCAACCTATTGCAGGTTGTAATTTTTGGGCTTGGGGAGGAGAAGGTCGTCCTCGAAAACCAAAAGCCGTTTGGAAAGCTGGCGATGAATTTATTGGGGATCCGCCTTTTGAATACCAAGGCTGGTATTCTGTTTATGATAAGGATGAAACTACGTTGAAGGTTATCAAAGAGTATACCAAGAAGATGAATGAATTAAAAAGATAACTGTCGCTAAAAAGGCACTTATAAAAACACCTAATTTCTTAAGATAACTTTAACCAACCCCACATACGAATTCATCTTTCCATATCATTTAATATGTAACTGCATCTATAACTCTATACTGTAAAACTATAACTTATCTATTCGAAGAAGACTTTATTTAGTCCTAAAATCATTTAACTAATCTAGAATTTCAAGCCGTTGCTTTGGAATTTGGTCAATGCTGTATTCAGTTAATCACCTATAGCATATTGACTCGATTATTAACTGCTTTCGTTAAGCAAATGGTTTAACGAATTAGCCTATAAAGTTTTAACCATGAAAAAGAGGAAAATCCTACTATTATTTGCTTTATTCTGCGTTTCACTCACCGCTACCCAAGCACAGTATTTTGGCAGAAACAAAGCCAAATACAAAAAATTCAATTTTGAAGTTTATGAATCGCCAAACTTTGAGATATACCATTATTTAGGCAATCCAGAATACTTAGATGCTTTGACCCAACAAAGCGAACAATGGTATCACATGCATCAAGAAGTATTACACGATACTTTTGCCACTAAAAATCCAATTATTTTTTATAATAATCACGGTGATTTCCAGCAAACCAATGCTATTTCTAGCTCGGTAAGTGTTGGAACAGGGGGAGTAACAGAAGGCTATAAACGCCGAGTAATTATGCCGATTGCCATGTCGAATCAGCAAACCAATCATGTTTTGGGACATGAAATGGTGCATGCTTTTCAGTATCATTTGATGTCAGAAGGAGATTCGACTAGTCTTAAAAATTTAGCTAACATTCCACTTTGGATGGTCGAAGGTTTAGCGGAATATATGTCGATTGGGCGAGTAGATGCGCATACGGCTATGTGGATGCGAGATGCGGTGTTAAATGACGATGTACCGAGTATCAAAGATTTGAGTAGTGGTAAATATTTCCCTTATCGGTATGGACAAGCTTTTTGGGCGTTTATTACAGGTATTTATGGAGACGATATTATTGAGCCTTATTTTAAAGGAGTGGGTAAGTATGGTTTGGAAGTAGCGACTAAGAGAATGCTTGGTTTGAAGACAAAAGACTTATCCAAAAAATGGCAGGAAAATTTAAAAACCTATTATAAAGACCATTTAAAAACGGATAAAGAAGCATTGGTTGGCAAAAAACTATTATC
>JAFMDF010000608.1 GCA_017857395.1 Bacteroidota bacterium
AACCGCAAAGTTACAATAAATACTATTTAGAACTTCATGCGTAAACCACTAGGAAGTAGTGAAACAAGCAGGTGAAGGAAATTCCTCAAAAGTCAATTTTTTACCCTTATCTTGGCTTTGTTAGATTTAAACAATTATTAATATGATTGATGGTCTGACTGTTTAATGGCTTGATTGTTGGCAAAATAACCATCAAACAATTAAACCATTTAGCCATCAAAACGTAATTTTTTAAAGTCGTAGATAGCTTTATATTAGAGATAAAACTAATTTAACATTGTCAAGTTATGACGTATATGCAAAATCGGTTGGTTCAATTTTTAGTGATTTACCTCCTATCTATGATTTGCGGGATGGCTCCAATCCAAGCGCAGGTGGAAAATAATACGCCAATCGTCAAAATCATTCAACCGAAGACCAGTAAGCCACTTAAATGGAATACGTTGATTCCTTATTCGATTACCGTAAACGATGTAGAAGACGGCAACTCTGCTTATGAAGAAATAACAGATTGGGAAGTCCTGCTCATCGCCAAATATCTGAAAGATTCCTCCTTGGTGAAGGACTATTTAGCAAGGATTAAATTAGATCTAGTGCCTTTATTTGCCATGAGTAAATCGACCTGCCTCACCTGTCATGCAGCCAGCAGCAAGTTAATTGGACCGTCCTTCGATCTTATTGCTAAAAGGTATCGTGAAAATGATAGGGCTAAAACATACCTAACCGAAAAAATAATAAGCGGCGGTACTGGTATATGGGGCGAAGTAAAAATGCCGCCTAATCCGGACTTAAACAAAGCAGAAGTAGCCCTAATAGTAGATTGGATTCTTAAGCAAGCGGACAATCCGACACCGTTCTATGTAGGCATGGAAGGCGCTATTCGAGCACAAAAAGCACAAACCAACTCAGATATAGGGGTCTATGTCTTGACCGCCGCCTATAAGGATCATGGATTGACTTCCGCACCAAAAAATCAAAAACTAGGACTCCAAACCATTACGTTAAAAATAAGGTAACAAATAGCATAATGAGCGAATATTTCAATAAGATACCTCCACAAGATTCCTCTAGAAGAAAGTTTATCAAAAATGCTTCTTCCATTATTACTGGCTTCCCAATAGCCGTAGGGAGTGAGCCTTTTTTTTCTAATTTATTAATGGATAATATGGAACAAGAAAAAAAACTCCACTCCTCCCAGAATAGCATTATCGGACAGTATGGTCCTTGGGCAGCCTCCTTAAAACAAGACCCTCCAACTTTGTCTTTTCGTCAAACGAAATGGAAAAAACGGAAAAAATGGCATAAAAAAGCTCGAAAAAAAGTGATGGAACACTTAGGGAAACCAGCTATTGATTTCTCCCCAACGGTCACCGTTGAACGGAAATACCAATATGATGGATTAGATATTGAAGAACTAAGCTGGGCTTTGCCCTATGGTCGGCCCACCAAAGCTATTTTATTAAAACCTCAAGGCCTTACCAATCCGCTACCAGCTATACTAGGACTCCACGACCATGGAGGCAATAAATATTTCGGTAGGCGAAAAATAACTCGTACCAGTGATTCGTCCCACCCTTTGATGGAGCAACATCAATTGGATTATTACGAAGGAAGTGCCTGGGCCAATGAACTGGCCAAAAGAGGATATGTGGTACTAGTACCAGACAATTTCACCTTTGGTAGCCGACGGGTTCACTATCAGGATGTTGCTGGTTTTGAAAAGGGAATTTTGAAAGCAGACCATAAAGACGATGAAATAGAAGGGAATGAAAATATTGAGGAATATAATGAATGGGCTGGTAATCATGAACATGTAATGGCCAAATCATTATTCTGTGGAGGCACTACTTGGCCAGGGGTGTTTCTCTCGGAAGACCAGTGGGCTTTGGATGTTTTGAGTGCTAGGAAAGAGGTGGATAGTAATCGACTAGGTTGTGCGGGGCTCTCTGGAGGAGGGCTACGTACTGCTTATTTAGGAGGACTAGATGCAAGAATAAAATGTGCTGTTTGTGTAGGTTTTATGTCCACTTGGGATGACTTTTTATTAAATAAAGCTTACACACATACTTGGATGACTTATGTCCCCATCCTTCCTAATTATTTAGATTTTCCTGAGATATATGGACTTCGGGTACCACTGCCTACTATGGTTCAAAGTTGTAATGCCGATCCCTTATACACCTTACCAGAGATGAAGCGGGCGGATAAAATCCTACAAGAAGTGTTTCAGAAGGCGGGAGCTAAAGAGCGATACAAAGGCAAATTTTATGACGGTGGACATAAATTTGACCTAGCCATGCAAAAAGATGCTTTTGATTGGTTTGATCAATGGTTGATTCAATAATTGATTTATAAAAAAATATGTCAAAATCAAGAAGAGATTTTCTAAAAACTACTGGAATAAGCGCAGCAAGTATGGCAACAACTGGCCTTTCCCTTTATCAAAAACCTATCTTGGCAGATATTGGAGTGGAAGTTGTGAATCCAAGAAATCGAGTGCCCGTCAGCTTTATCATTGATGATTCTACCACCTTAGTCAATTTAGCTCATTTTGGCATACCACAATTTGCTGAGGTTTTCCCAGAAAATTATAAACAAGATTGGCGAAGCTTGCCAAGGGAAATTCCAGACAGCTTTGTGCGGGAGTTTGGGGAGTGGTGCCATGAACGCGGCATTAAAGGAAAATATAGTATTGTCCCCTATCCTGCATGTACTGGTTGGGTCAATCAGTTTATTCCTGGGTGGACGAAAAAAGAATTAGAAGATAGTCTCCAATTAGTACGTGACTTAATCGTGCCCGATTGGGACATTCATCCAGAAATGATTAGTCATACAAGGGTAATTGATATTAAAACGGGAAGACCTTACCCTTATGCTACACCAGACTAC
>JAFMDF010000244.1 GCA_017857395.1 Bacteroidota bacterium
GATAAAACAGGTTGAAAGCGTTTAAAAATTGAAATATCGTATCTATTATGATAAAGATACCTAGTAAATTTCCAACAAAAATAGTCTCTTACTACGCAGTATATTTGCGTAGTAAGAAATTATTTTATTCTGTTCAATAAATTTCTGAAAAGCATTATCCATGATTAACTTAGCCTGCTAATTAACTTGCACAACAGCTCAATTTTGAAACGTCTTTTCCAAATGTTATGGCTGCTAATTTGATACCTTCTCCTAATGTAAGATAGGGATAAAAACTCTCCGCCAATTCTTTTACCGTAATGCCATATTTAATTGCCATACTCAACTGCTGAATCAACTCCCCACCTTCGGGAGCGACTATTCTTGCTCCAATCAACTTGTCGGTTTCAGTATTGCGAATGAGTTTGATAAAGCCTCTGGTATCTTGTGCAGCTAATGCTCTCGGTACGTGTGTTAAATCTAATTTACTGACTTCAAAGGGAATCCCCTGCTTTTCGGCTTCGATTTCATCGATTCCTGCACCAGCAATTTGAGGGTCTGTAAATACAACCCAAGGTAAAGATGAATAATCTACCTCTTTGATTTCTCCCGTAAAGGCGTTTGAAACTGCTACACTTCCTTCTGTTGCTGCTGTATAAACAAAGGGTGGTGTATTGGTGGTGTCTCCTGCCGAATAAATATTAGGGAGATTTGTTTCCATTTTTTCATTTACGATAATGTGCCCGCTTTCCGTTAATTTCAAACCAATATTATCTAAGCCTAATTTTGAAGTATTTGGTTTTGTACCTGTGGCAACTACGACATACCCTTTTTCAACCAATTGAGTAGTAGAATCATCGGGACAATTACAATGAATAATGGTGTCCGAACCTGATTTTTCAAATTTGAAAGCTCTGAAATTTGGTAATATTTCAATGCCCTCATTTTCATACTGTGCGACCAAAACATCTGTAATATCTTTGGTTTGACTTCTTAGTGGTCTGTCGGTAAATTCAATGATACGAACTTTTACCCCCAAGCGGTTATAGGCTTGAGCTATTTCCAAACCAATATATCCTGCACCCATTATGGTTAAACTTTGAGGTTTTTCCTCTAAATCAAATAATGATACATTGGTTAAATAACCCACATCCTCTAAACCTTCAATATTTGGAATATTGGTTGTAGCACCCGTTGCAATAATAAATTTGAGGGCGGTGTATTTATCTTTTCCGTTTACCACTATGGTTTTGTCATCTACAAATTCTGCCCAACCTTTTAACATGGTCAGGTGTTTAAAATCACTTACCACATCCATATATTTTTGTTGTTGAAGTGCGGCAACAATTTGTTTTTTGTCTTTTATCAATTGCGGAAAATCTATGGTTGCGCCTTTGGGTTGGATGCTCCCAAAATTGGAATGGGTGGCATGATAAACGGTTTCTGCTGCTCTGATTAAATTCTTAGAAGGCACACAACCTACATTTACACAAGTCCCGCCAAAGTCTAAACCACCATTGACCATTAAGGTTGATAAACCTAAGCTTTCGGTTTTGATAGCTGCAGAAAATGCTGCCGAACCACCTCCGACAATAATAAGGTCATATTGGTAGCTTCCATTGCTTTCAATATCTCCACTTATTCCACTTTGAATTTTGGGAATCGTTTCATTTTGACCAACTACTTTGTAATTGGAAGTAGTATTTATTGTATCAATAATTTCGTCTTTGGTAATTTGATTGGGGTCAAAGATAAAACTTCCTTTTCCTTCGGGATAGCTCACTTTCTTTTCAATGATTCCCTTCTTCTGCGCAAATTTCTTCTCTATACCAATAGCACAATGGTCACAGGTCATGCCTGTTATTTCTAATTGAATTTCTTCTTTTTTTGAATTCGCATTTTCTTCTATTTTATCTCTACTAAACATTTCATTTAACATTTTTAAGTATTTAAATTTTAACAACATAAGTCATTGAATAATCCTTTGTATGCTATCTTTCCTACCAACCTGTCTATATAATATTGAGGGTTTTCTTTAAACGTAGATATACAATGAGGACAACGACAAAATGGAATTTCAATACCATTATGAGGTACTTTTGTGGTTTGTTCGATTTGCTTTTCAGCTAAACATATAGGACAAACCACTATACCTTCTATTTCTTTAATGTACTTTTCTGCATCTTTTTCAAATAACTCGGCACATCCGGAACAACAGAAAGAATAAGATTGTCCATTATGGCTGATTTTAGTAGCTGATTTTTCTGATATTCCTAACCTAACCAATGAGCATCCGCAGGTAGGACAAATATTTGTTTTAATATCGTTATTGTTTTTTAAATTCATCATCGTTCTTGTTAATTTCTGCTTTGTACCCTACTTTTTACCAATCACTTTGTAACCTGTGCCATTGATGGCTTCTTCAATTTGAGCTAGGCTTACTTTGGTTTTGTCAAATTCTACTTTAGCAGTCGCTTCTTCATAACTCGCATCTACTTTTACAATACCTGGTAACCTGTTTACGTCATTTTCTACGTGTGAGGCACAACCATTGCAAGTCATTCCCTTCACATCAAAAATTTCAGTTTGAATGTCTGAGGCATTGACGATTACGACTTCTTTTTTATCGTTTGAGGAGTAGAAAATGTGTGCATAATTTGGGAATGCAAGCATCAAGACTGCGAAAAAAGTCACAATCCCCAAAAAGCCCTTGGATTGTATGAAAGGAGTTTTATCATCCTCATCACATGCACAATCAATGGCATTCGTTTTTTGTGGTTTTAGTTTTTGATACCAAGCAAACCCCAATACTGCTACCGTCAATCCAATAAGATAAGGTCGTGCAGGTTCGAGCCATGAAAATGTGGAGGCGAACCCTGATGTACCTGCCAACAAGGCTAAAACAGGTGTGATGCAACAAAGAGAAGCTGCTATTGCTGCAAAGATGCTTGCACCTGCTAACTTTCCTGATGAATTTTGATTTTTCATTTTTAAATCAACTTTATTTAAGTAACTGCTTAAACAGTTTGTGAAAAAAAATTATATACCTACTGGCTCAACAACATTAGCTAATAATGAATTAAGTACCAATTTATATTCTCGATTGATATAATAATAGATGGTGTTGCCTTCTCTTTCGGTATCAACCAATTCTGTATTTCTTAGTTTTTTCAAATGCTGCGAAACGGCAGGAATAGTCATTTCCAAAATCTCACTCAAATCACAAACACACAATCTTTGTTCATCATTCAGTAAAATCATAATGTTCATTCGGACAGAATTACCCAATAGTTGCAGAATGCTTGTAAAATCCTGCACGCGAGTGCTTAGTTGATTCACTTGTCCTTTACACCTTGTTATTTGCTGTTCGTCTCTGCAAACTCGGATACAAGTATTGTTATTTCTGTTTCTTTTCATATTGCAAAGGTAAACAAATAAATCTATTTAAGATATTGCTTAAATAGCCTTAATTCAAGATTAACTCCTTTTTTCTAATGAAGTGAGCAATAATCAATGCCTTAACTTATATTGTAACAAAGTACCACCCTCATGGTTAACTACCCACATAATATCCCCAACGACCTCAATATCAATTGGTTTATTTAACGCTTCTGATGATATTGTTTGTAGAAGTTCACCTTTGGTGTTATATATCAATATTCGATTCCCCTCAAAGTCGGATACAAATAATTGTTCGTTTGCTACTGTTAAGCCTGTTGCAACCTGAATATTATCATTCTCACCTATGATTCTTAAGACCTGACCCTGTTCATCAAAAACCTGAATTCGGTTATTGTAAGCATCTGCCACATAGAGTTGGGAGTCATACCAGGCTGCATCCGTCGGATAATAAAGTTCGCCCTTCTGATGCCCTTCTTTTCCAATAATACTCGTTTGTTCTCCTCGCTTAATAACAATGCGATGATTATAAAAATCAGCGATTGCCACATCATTTTCCTTGACAGCTACCGCTGCTGGTGCATCGAGTGGCTTTACTAATGATAAGTTTTGTCTGTCTTGATTGTCAATAATACGAATAGTATCCCTTTCAAATTCTGGCACATACAATTTAGACTGAAAAATGGCAATGTGCATAGGGCGTTGGACTGACTTGTGTTCCTGCAAAATATTTCCATTTGTGTCTATCTTTATTAACCGGTTACCTGCTACATCGGACAGCCATAAAAAATCCCCATCGGCAGCTATGCTGATAGGGGAAATATCCGTTAAGAATATTTTGTTTTGAAAAGACCATTTTGAAGAACTGGAACACCCTAAAAGAAGGATTGTTCCCACCCAAAGTATGGCTAAAATAGTTTTATTTGTCATCTTTATCTATCTTAAAAGGAGTAGTAGAAATAGTGACTGCTTCAGGCGTAAAACCAGCATCTTTAACAGCTTTTCGAAGTTGTTCTTTTTCAGGTTGTTTATCTTTTGCAATCCTAAACATGGCGAGTCCTTCCTTGATGTCAATCTCAACATCTGTAGTCCCTTCTATTTCTTTTAGTTTTTTCTCTAAGCCATAAGCACAAAAGGGACAAGATAATCCCTTCACTTCAATTTTGACATACACATAAGTAGTAGTATCCTCCAAAACTGCTGTAGCATTTAGATTAGTCCCTATACCTATAAATAAAATCAAAATAAGCGTTGCGAAAAAATTTATGAATAAATTCATGATTTTTTAATTTAAAAAGTGATTTAAAAAAGTAGAATCCGCGTTCCAAGTGTATAAATAAAATTGGTTTTTACCCCTTCGGAAACCTCTTCTACTAATGGAAGTTGAATGCCTGTTTCCAGTAAAAACCGCTTGCCATTAATCCATTGAATGCCAGGTGCAATAAACAAGTGGTTGCTTTTATTATCTGGAAGGTAGTTACCCGTAAATTCCAGAAATACGTTTATCTGTTTCGGTGGGTAATTTTGTGGTAGTAAAGGCACTCCTAAGCCAATATTATAAATCAGATTATCTGGGCGGCCATCAAAAACAATGTTATAAGCCACTTCCGTATAAATACCATAGAGGGTAGTCACATAGCCATTGACCAGACCAATGCTGGTTTGATAAACGTCTGCTCCTATGGGCGGAGATTTTTTGGTATTCCCGGTTGGAAAAGCTTCGGCTATTTTAATTAAACTTCGGAATGTTTTACCTTTTCCATCTTTTTGGACTAATTGATATTTTGTAAAAACTTTGATGTCGGCTAATCCAAAACGACTGTCACCTCCTTGCGGAGATACAGCGGCAAATGGTACAATCGTTCCAACCTGCCATTTTGCGGTAAGGTTATAAGGAATAGCAATAGGTTGTAGATAAATACTTACATTTTCTTTATTGATATATCTACCAAAAGTGCGAATTCCTCTTCCTTCCAGACCTAACATGATTGGAGTGTCGGTAAAAATTGGTGGTCCCTGCGCTTTTACTTCCTGCATTTCAAAAATAAAACTCAACAGGGTGATACTCATAATTATTTTATTCATCCTGTCGTGTTTATGCCTGACCAATGCCAGCGTTAAGTAAATCCTGTTTCGTGATGGGGCTATCGCAGCAATTCAATAGTTTGCCATTGATTACTACCGACGGCAGCCGATTGATACCATATTGGTTTACTTTACGGATACAGGTTTGTTCTTCGCATTGTGCTACTACATTGGAAATTGTAATTTCACAATTTGCGCAAGCGGCATCTTTTACTAATTGTACGAAAGGACTGCAAACTGGACACCTTCCCGTAAATATCTCTATTGAACGTTTCATTATTTTCATTTTTTAATGTTAATAAAAATCTGACACAAAGATACAGGAGGGGGGGAGGGGGTCTCCAAGAAAAATTATAATTTATTTTCTTCAGCACTATTTTTGCTATTGTAGCGGGCGAGTCTTGCATCTATTTCTTGTATTTCTTTCATTTGCTCAGACAAATCATCCAATTCATAATTGGGAAACTGTTGTTTAATAAATTCAATTCTGCTTTCATCACCGCAATTGCCAGGACAAGCATCTACTACATTGACTATTTTTATTGCCAACGCTTTTCTGTAAACATCATCCAATAATAAGTAGTGGGCTTTTTGCAAGCCTTTATCTACTGCTTTAAATTGGAATAGAATTTTTTCTGGAGCTTCATTCCCATCCAGCATTTTGATAATTCCTCCAATCTGACCCTGAAGGCTTTTTAATCTGTTTTTAAGGTCTCTTGTTAAATCTGTGGGTATTTGCATAATATTGAGTTTTGTAGATTAAAAAATGGTTGGGATAGCCAGTATTTTACTTACCAATACAATTAGTAGGATTGAGACCAGACTTCAAACAATCATTATTGTAAGAGAAATAATTTTAGAACGAAAAAAACATGCTAATCATTATAGTTGAATTTACCTGTTCCATGTTTTCTATTTCGCTACATTTAATATTCTGATTGCTCCCTGAACGACTACTGCAAAAACTATTGTTCCTATTATCAAATCAGGTTTGCTAGAATCTAACCAATTTACTAACACACCCGCTGTAATTACCCCCAAATTAATCACTACATCATTCGAGGTAAAAATCATACTGGCTTGCATGTGCGCTTCTTTGCTTTTTGATTTTTGCAATAGATACAAACAAATTCCATTCGCTATTAAAGCAAGAATCGAAACAATTATCATCGTCGAAAAATCGGGCATCTTTTCTACGCCAAAGAATCTTCTTAACACCTCAACAAACCCGATTACAGCTAATGTAATTTGAAAGTAACCTGCGATTTTAGCAATTTTTTTCTTTCTAATTAATGTGTCCCCAACTGCAAATAGGCTAATACCATAAACGAAAGCATCCGCTAACATATCCAAACTATCTGCCACCAATCCCATTGATTTAGAAATCAATCCTGTTGTCATTTCGATTAAAAAGAAAGCAAAATTGATAGCAAGTACTGTCCAAAGTAATTTCTTTTGATTTGCGTTTTCGCTAAATTCGACTTCTTCGATTTCAATCGTTTTTACTTTCTTTCCTCCTAAATCCAAGTCAATTATGGATTGCTCGATTTGGTCACTTTGCCCATCATGAAAAACAGTCAAAGTTCTGTTTGGGATGTCAAAATCAAGGTTTTTAATGGCGGTCATTCCATCTAACTTCATGCGTATTAGGTTTTCCTCAGAAGGACAATCCATTTTTGTGATTTTATAGGTAGATTTTCGCATAGTTATTCTTTTAGTTGATTAAGCAATCTAATAGTTAGAGCGTCAGGTAAAATGCGCTCTAACTATTTTAGATACAGGTTCTATTCTTCCTCTATTTCTCCGAATATTGTCCACTTCAATCCTGCGGTGAAAATAAATCCATCTGTTGGTGCCCAAATTTCGGGAAAAGATGGATTTGTATGCGGTGGTATAAATGTATCTTGAAATTTGGAAAGTCGTGTATCTGTGAAGTTTTCAAAATTAACAAACACATTGAGTTTCTCAATTTGACGAGACACCAATAATCCCATTGTCCAATAATCTTCGACAGGAGACAAGTCAAACAGCGTTTGTCCGCCTGTGAAGTACACCTCATAACCAAGTCTCCATTTTCCGCTTTCATACATCAATATTCCCCCTGCATTATGTCGTGGTGTAATCGGTTTTTGTCGATTGATACCGTCATAATCTAATTGGGCATCAATAAAAGCGTATTGCAGATATAGTTTAAAATCATCGTAACTAAACTTAATGTTCGTTTCCAATCCTTTGCTGTCCGTTTTCCCGTCAGCATTAACAAAAAGGAATTGGTTATTTACATCTTGGGTCAAAATCAATGGGTCAAACAATTGGGTGTAGAAAAATAGATTATTGATAGAAAAGCTGACCTCATCAAATAAGATAGTCTTGTAATTCACATCCCAATTGACTCCTATGGATGTTTCTGCTTTTGTGTTATTTATACCGATAGGAAGGATGCTTTGAAAGGTTCGGCTTTCCGCTTCTTCACTAAAAATGGTTGGCAGTTTGTACCCCATTCCGCCGCCGATTCGGGTTGTCCAATGTTCGTCTATGTCTAACAGAAGATTGATGCGAGGCAGCACAAACCAATCATAATCGGTATTATAATCTACTCTTAGTCCTGATTCCAAAGCTGCTTTTTCTGAGAATGACCAAACATTCTGACCAAATACTCCAAAGGTATTATTGCTGTAATCTCTTACAGGATTTTGATTAAAAGGAGTTTCGGTAAATTCCTCCGTCCACATATTTGCACCCAAAACCCAATCAGCTTTTTCATTTGAGGTGGAATAAGATACCTCTGAAAAACTCGCTATTTGTTGACCATCAAAAGTAAAATCAGGAATTTCTATGCTTCTATCAAAGAAGTTGACGCTATTTCTAATCGTTAAATTGGCATCGTCTGAAAATGCTTTTTGATAACTGATTTGAGCAGCCAACCGAGTAGATTTATTTTCCTCCGTAAATGGATGTTCGCTGCTAGGTGATTTCTCGATAGCGGTTACATCGCCACCCAATCGGTTTTCAAAAGAACTATTGATACCAATTCTCAAACTACTGGATTCATCAAAGTTGTAAAAGAATGTTGGGTTGATAGCAATGTTTTTTACTTTGGGAAGTTCCGAGAAATCATCATCATTGACATCATAGACTTGTTGAAGGTTTCCTACTGTATAAAGAGAAAAACCAGCCTTTCCATACTCCTGAGCATAAAACCCATTTAGGGTAGAACCCAAAGCCTGGGTTTGGGTAAACATGAATTCCAATTGTGGTTCTTCTTCCGGTCGCTTGCTAATCAGATTGACCAGTCCCGCAATTGCTCCGCCTCCATATAGTGTAGAGGCACTCCCTTTAATAATCTCCACTTGTTTCAAATCCAAAGGTGGTATCTGCATGATGCTCAAACCGCCTGCAAAGCCCCCGAAAATGGGAAACCCATCTTTGAGCAATTGAGTGTAACGACCATCTAAGCCTTGAATGCGAATACTTTGATTTGCTGAATTAGCGGAAGTTTGCTGCATTTGAATACCTGTACTCTCCCGTAACAACATGGAAATATTTGTGGAATTCATAAACGCTTTTTCACCCAATTCTTCTGCGGTGATTGCTTCCAATCGAGTCGGCAAATCCTGAATCAAGCGACTACTCCGAGTAGTAGAAACGGTTACGGTTTCCAGTTCTTCACTACCCGATTCAAGGAGAATGATTAACGGCTCTTGTTGGGGTAAAGTAATTTCTATCTCTTTTTCTTGATAACCTACATAAGTAATCCTAATCTCAAAACTTCCAGAAGGTAAATTTTTTATCTCAACCGCACCATCTAAATTTGTTACCTCTCCTCTATCAAGAGTTTCAATAAACACATTTACGCCTATTAGCGGTTCTTGTGTTTCACCATCTAAAATAGTGGCATTAAAAGTATTTTGACAATAGACCACGCTAATTGTAGTCATTGCCAGTAAAGACAATAATAATTTTTTCATTGTTATAATATTAGATTAATCAAACAAAATTTCTAAAAATGGCACACTTCTCTATGCCTGATTGATTAGCCTAATTTTGGTGGTTGCCAAATAGAGTGATTGAAGGAGGAAGGACGAAAATGTGCTATAAACGAAGGAGTAGTATTAGGTAATGAAGTAACTACCTTTTTTGGAAGACGAATTTCTTTAGCGGTGTCTAATGCAGTAAAACAACTACTACAAATACAAAAAGGAGAACAGGGTGAGTCTTCGCAAGGGTCAGAATTTTGTTCATTCTCTAAAATATTTTGAGTTTCTATATCAAACAGGTAATTAGTAATTTTCACTATGCCCCCACCTCCATCACCACAAGGTACAAGTGATAAAGCAAATATGTATATGGTGAATATTCTAATTACTATTTCCATAGGGTGCAAATTTAATACTTTCCTTTGGTTTCTTTTTGGTCGCTATATAGGATTATCGAACTGATTGTAGTATTATTTACTCAAACTGACAAAAATGCCAAAGCACTCCCGATGGGTCGTGCATAAAGCATTCTCTACCCCAATCAAATTGTTTAATCGGTGTGAGTCTTACGTACTTATATTTATGATGTAAGCCTTTGCTTTCTAGTTCTTGATAGCATTTATCAATATCATCTACTTCTAAGAAAACCATTGAATTATTACACCATTTTTTGACATAATAATCTTGTAGATAGAAACCAAGATTTTCATTGACTTTAAAGAGTGACATCTTAGGAGAAAGTACCACTTCCTCAAATCCTAATTCCTGATAGAAAGTTCTTGATTCTTTGTAATTCATTGCTCCTACAAAGGTTCTTATGTTTTTTGCTTGAAAGTTCATTTAGCAACAGTTTTTACCTTCTTGAATGGGAGGGCAAGCCACCGAGCCATAAGAACAATAAACACAGCAATCGCCCTGCTTTGGTTTCAATAATGTTTTGCACTTCTCGCATTCATAAAAAAATTGACAAGCATCCGTTGGCATCGTTTCTTCTTTTGAAAAATTACACGTTGGACAAGTAATAGTAGATTGAAGTTTAATAATATCATTCATAGTTGTTTTGTTGTTTTTTTGATAAAATTGATACCCTCCCCAACTCAAAAAGCCAAGACCGACTATCATAAACAATCCGCTAAACTTTTCTAGTCCTGCTGAAAATGCCGCTATACCACTTGCTCCACCTAGTCCAATAACTAGAAATGGCAACCAACAGCAACTGGTAGAAATTAAAAAAGCAACAGCACCTCCAATTAAGGATTGAGATAGGTTAATTTTCATTATTCTAATTAACTTTGATATTCAGGTAGATTACTGAATAAACTGTTTAAAATGTATTGAGATGTAGGATTGACCGAATAATAAATAGTCGTTCCTTCTCTTTCGGGAATTAGCAATTTACCATCCTTCAATTTTCTTAAATGTTGGGAGATGGCAGGAATCTTCATTTCCAAAATTTCTGCTAAGTCACAGACACAAAGCCTTTGTTCTTCTTGTAATAAGAGAAGGATTTTAAAACGAACCTCATTTCCTGCAAGGGCAAGTATTTGAGCTATGCCAGAAAGAGAAACTTTAGCTTCATTGATGCGCTGTTTGCATTTATTGATTTGCTGTTCATCTCTAAATACTCTTACGCAAATGTTTTGGTCTTTTTTATCTTTCATAGTGCAATATTACAAGTAAATAACTATTTAAGCAAATGCTTAAATAGTTATTTACAACGATAGACATTATTTACTGTATTTGTTTTTATTGCGTTTTAATAAATTTTAAAAAAATATTATCTCTGACTACCTTAGGTAGGATTAAGAAAATAGTAACTATGAACCAACCCCCTCTTAAATATCGAGTAAGTTTTAAAATAGCTGTTGATTGAGTATAATATTTGCCATCTTCTAGCAAAATAACTGAAGATAGGTTAGGCTTCGTTAGACTTAATTTTTGAACGATGACTTTACCCATTTTAGAATTAAAGGGGATAAAACTTAGGGGAATTCGCCCTTCTCTTTTTTCAATAAAATGAAGGAGTTTTTTATGTAAGTTAGAGGTAGAATCAAATAATATAATCGACCCTTTTAAGTTATTTTTTGTCATTGAGAACTAGTTTGAAAGCTCTTGTTATAAATATTCACTATTTCCATTCCATTCTTTGCAACCTCACCGCATTCAAAATAGCCAACAACGCTACTCCAACATCCGCAAAAACTGCCTCCCACATTGTAGCCAAGCCCCCTGCCCCTAAAATCAAAACAATGACTTTTACCCCAAAAGCCAAAGCGATATTTTGCCAGATAATTCGTTGGGTAGCTTTGCCGATTTTGATGCCCGTTACGATTTTGGAAGGCTGGTCGGTTTGAATAATAATATCAGCTGTTTCGATGGCAACATCACTTCCCATTGCACCCATAGCAATACCCACATCGCTCGCTGCTAATACGGGCGCATCATTGATGCCATCTCCTACAAAGGCAACTATTTTGTTCGGGTCTTTTTTAATTTGTTCGACTTCATTGAGTTTATCTTCTGGTAATAAACCACCTTTGGCAATTTCAATACCTAAATCTTTAGCTACTTTTTGAGTAATAGCATCTTTATCCCCCGATAGCATCACCAAATGCTTAATACCAGATGCTCGCAGTTGTTGAATAGTCTCTTTTGCATCCTCTTTTAATTCATCCGCAATGGTGACATAGCCTGCAAATTGCCCATCCATGCCTACCATCACGATGCTCTCTACTATATTTTCCGTATCTGTTGGGACGCTCACATTGAATTGCTCCATCAGTTTTTTATTACCAGCTAAGAGTATTTTTCCATACACTTCACCTTTCAAGCCTTTACCTGCAATCTCTTGGGTATTGGTCGCTTTGGGTAAATTTTCATTGGGAGAATATTTCATGATTGCTTTTGCAATTGGGTGTGTAGATTTTGCTTCGACCGCCATTAGCAATTTCATGAATTCGCTTTCATTAAAATTGCCAGTCAAAACGATGTCTTTGATTTTAAAAACACCCTTAGTCACCGTTCCAGTTTTATCCATGACCAAAGTATTTACTTTGGTTAATTGGTCGAGGAAGGTTGCTCCTTTAAACAATAATCCTTTTTTTGATGCTGCTCCTAACCCCCCGAAATAACCTAATGGAATAGATATGACCAACGCACACGGACAGGAAATAACTAAGAAAATCAATGCCCTGTACAGCCATTCTGAAAACTGATAATCCGACACAAAAAAGTAGGGTACGATACAAATAGCAATTGCTAAATAAACCACAATCGGTGTATAGATTTTTGCTAAACGCCTAATGAGTAATTCTGTTTTTGACTTGCGAGAAGTGGCATTTTGCACTAATTCCAATATACGGGCTATCGAGCTATCGTTAAATAGTTTCTCTACTTTAATGTCAATCACTCCTTCCAGGTTAATCGAACCTGCCATTACTTTTTCTCCCTTCAAAGCATACTGAGGTTTGCTTTCTCCAGTAAGTGCTGCGGTATTTAGAGAGGCTTTTTCAGAAAATAACACCCCATCTAAAGGGATTTTTTCTCCTACTTTGACTTGTATGGTTTCCCCAATCGTGACCGTTTCAGGGGCAACTGTTACATAATCATTGTTCCTTAAAACGGTTGCTGTTTTAGGGCGTACATCCAGTAGGGCTTTAATGTTGTTTTTCGCCCGTTTGACTGCGGCGGTTTGGAACAATTCACCAATAGCATAAAAGAGCATTACCGCTACACCTTCGGGATATTCTCCAATGGCAAATGCGCCAATCGTAGCGATACTCATTAGGAAAAATTCGGTAAATATTTCGCCTTTCCTTAGAGCTTCATAAGCCTCTTTGATGACGGGTAGCCCAACAGGAATGTAGGCAATCGTATACCAAATAACTTTTATCCAACCTTGAAAAAAAGAGGCTTTTAGTAAGTGTTCGATGGCCAATCCAGAAAGTAATATCACCAAACTGATAAGGGCAGGCAGATAAGCTTTCAAACCCAATGCCCCATCATGGCTATGGTCATGTGAATGGTCGTGTCCGTCGCCTTCGTGATGTTGCTCTTTTCTCGGAGCGATAAGTGGCGGCGTTTTTCCGTCTATCTTTTCTTCCAAAGTGCAACAAACCAGATTGCCGTTATTGTCGTATTGTGGTGGATGTGGGTGCGTTATATGCTTGTTCATTTTTATGATTAAATTTTATGAGGTCAGTATTTTTGTTTTGAAATAAGTTATTTTATTCCAGTTGCTACAAATACCCCTCCCCTGTTAAAAGAGGTATTAACTTCAAAGTTTGTAACCTTGGATTTTAAATATTGATAGATAGGGCGATTAACTTCACCTTTTCCTACCCATTTGATGAATGCTCCTCTCAAAGTTGGCTTTGGGATATACCAGTCCATGATAACCAATCTGCCATCAGGCTTTAATAGGTCGAGCATATTATCAATGACCTGCTCCCAATCAGGAAAACCCGATAAGCCCAAGTCGCAAAGAATAGCATCTATTTTTACAGAACTGTTAATGTGAGTAGCTACCCATTCCTTATTGATTTGTGTAGCATCTTCTTTGATGATTTTGATGTTATTCCAATCGTTATTGACTTTTTTTCTTTTCGCTTTTTTCAACATTCCTTCCGAGAGGTCGATACCGAGAATTAAGCCTTTTCCATCAAGGTATTTTTGAAAATATTCAAAGTTTTGACCTGTACCACAAGGCAGATTTAAAACGGTATCACCTGACTTTAAAGCCAGTTGTTCAATGGCATAAACTTTTGCCTCATGGTAGTACCATTTTGGCGAAAACCAATCATAGACATTGGAAAATTTATCGTAA
>JAFMDF010000245.1 GCA_017857395.1 Bacteroidota bacterium
ACCGCAAAGTTACAATAAATACTATTTAGAACTTCATGCGTAAACCACTAGTAAGACTATTAATTTAGGTGTTTCTTTAGATGTAGGTGCTGTTTTTATCCATGCCTCCAGATTCGTTGCCACTTCATTTTCCAAAATGCGAATACCTAAATAATTTGCTGCAATATAATGGGTGAGAAATTGTTCTTGTACGGCTCTGGTTGCGTTATTATATTGATTTAAAGCAACAAAAATTGGGATGGTTTGATTCGTGTATTCAGCAGGACTATTTTTCAAATATTGCGCCCATAGAAAGACTAAAGAAGTTGTTTTTCCCATTCCTCCTTCTCCTTGAAATAAGATATGCGGTGATTTTTTTGCCCAAGTATGCTTGGCTATCTTGTCAATCGTAAGGGGAGTATTATTACTAACTACTCCTGCTGCTTCCATAGCATGATGCAATTTTACCTTACCGTTCGCCAATAAAGCTGACTTAATTTCCAATCCTTTAAATCTGCCTGTACTTGTTAATTTATCATAAAAGTTCTGTGTCCCTTTCCAGAGTTTCGGACCAATTTCTTCTATAGCAATACTAGGTTGTCTATGAAAATGCTGCGTAACCTTATTTCCTTGGACAAAATCACCTTTAATTAACACCTTTTCAAAGTTGTCTCCTTGAATATGCTTAACGGTCTTCTTGTCGGTGTTATCCATCGTATTTTCCATACTTTATTTTTTGGTTATTTCCGTTTGTTTAGGTGATTTGGGGTCACTCATATTTCTATATTTATTCCTGCAAATCTTTCAGCACACCTGCAAATTCGACGTCTTTTATTGCTCCTAACAATTCATTGTATTCCCGCATAAAATTACCATGTCCTTTGGTACCAATAAAAGTAAATTTATCGTCCATGCTTACTCGAAGCCCTTGGTCTGTCAAGTTATTTAAGATTGCTGTTCTCCGCTCGAAATATTGTTCAATTAAATCCGTATAGCCTTTATCAATTGCTTGAAAACTAGCTTTAAAAGCAGCATTCTTTATAATAGCTTGATAAATTGATGGCTGATTTTTTTGTGCATATTTTAGATACTTCAAAATAAAATACTTGAATTCTGCATGGGCATAAAAAACACCATTTACTTGGCCTAAATAGCGTGCCCAATCAGCAGGTGTTCGCTTCGTTTCTGCCACAAAATACTCATATAATTCATAATTGGTTTTGGTATCTTGAAAATAAGCGTTCCATTCATCCATTAAACCATAAGCCCCACTTTGTTGTGTGCCTAAAATCGTATTGGTAGACGTAATATATTCGTCATAGCGAAAATTTCTAAACCCTAATTTAACATTACTGGCAATTAATTTTGAAGGAAAAGTCGTCGTGTGCGGTACTAAAATTTGTTGGTTGGCATTGATGAAAAAGAAAGAAGCCCGCTTATCCGACAACTTGGTTAATTTCTTGCTTGCCTTTTCATTTAGAGCTAATAAACTGGTATAGCCATGATTTATTTCATGGACGACCGTTCCTAAACTAGCAAGAATACTGGTTTCATCCGCTCCCATAATATAGTTACCAAAATCAGTTTTGGAACTACTTGTTTCCATTAACCCTATTTTGAATTTTGTTGGCGCATTTAGATAAGTATTAAGTATTTGATAGCCATCTGGGTTATATTTTTTCAGAAGGACTAAGGCCCTTGTTTTTGATTGAGCAGTTAGAAAAAGGGGGAAGCATAAGCATAGTAAGCCAAAAATTGTTCGTCTCATAGTTTATTGTTTTTGTTTTTTTAAAAGATGTGTCAAGTTATATATATTTTTTTGGGAATACCAAGGAAATGAGAAAATATAAACGAGGAGCGGCGAAGCCACAAATTATTGTATTCTAAATTGAAAGACTAGCATTTTTTATTCATAAATCTGGATTTTTTTGACATTTTAGCTTACCCGTGGAAAAATTAGATTTTTAGCCCATTTTTGATTTTAATCTCAAATAAAAAGCTATCTTAGCTGTAAAAATTCAATTATGCTACCTTCCAAATTATTTCTTTTTATCCTTTTTTGTAGTTTTTGTATGGGCAGTTGCGCTCAAAATATCCCTAATAAGGACGATCAAATCAATGCCGCTGTCTTAGCAGCACCTGAAGAGGTGAGAGCTGATGCTACGGTCTTAGGTTATGATAATCAAGGTCAATTAATTGCTTTGAGAACAGGTACGGGCAATTTAATTTGTATTACCGATGATCCCAATAATGAAGGATTTAAGTCGGTTTGTTACCATAAAAACATGGAACCTTATATGGAAAGAGGTCGAGTTTTAAAAGCAGAAGGCAAGAATGGGCAAGAGAGTTTTGAGATTCGAGAAAAGGAAGCCAAATCAGGCGTTTTAGCGCTACCAGAAACACCTTCCACTTTACATGTTTATGAAGGGCCAGGGGAATATGACCCTACTTCTGGAAAAGTGGATAAAGCCTTTTATCGTTATGTGGTATATATTCCTTGGGCAACAGCTGAATCTACTGGCTTGCCGACTAAGCCAATGACCCCTGGCGGCGCTTGGATTATGAACCCTGGTACACATCGAGCGCATATTATGATCACACCACCTAGAGGATAAAGGGAATTTATTCTTCAAAATAAAAATGCCTACTTATTACTGGACAAAATGAATTTGGACACGGAGTTCCAAAGAATACACAGAGGACACGGAGGGCTAACTAATTAATTTTTAAGTCTTTGTGCGCTCTGTGCTTTCTCCGTGCACTCTGTCTGTGTCCTAATAAAATGTCCAGTAGTAAGAAATGCCTATCGATTCGATTCATAAATGATTGGCAGCTAATATTTAGGGTTGCGATATTGCCTTGTTGACGTGTTAGAACGAGGCAACACTGCAACACCGAAAATTAAATTGTCAAAGGCTTATAAATTATAATATTAAATTAAAAAAATAATGCAATTAAGAATTCTCGCTTTTTTATTTACACTTTGTACCTTTATTCAATTACAAGCACAAGGCAATAAAACTACTGAAAAAGACACTCCAATTCCAGCACCTAAAAGCTTTACGACTAAACATAGCCTAAAAATAAATGGGCAAATGGTCGCCTATCAGGTCACAGGCGAAGAACTATATTTAAAAGATAAAGATGATAAACCCGTCGCTTCTTTTTGGTCAACCGCTTACACCTTACCAAAAGGAAAAACGCATAAAAGTAGCACGCCAAAAAGACCTGTTTGCTTTATTTTTAATGGTGGCCCTGGTTCTGCTTCTGTGTGGTTACATATGGGTTTATTAGGTCCAAAATTAGTGCAAGTAGATAGTGATGCTAAAAAAGATGATGGTGCTGCGCCTTTTACCATGATTGACAATCCATATACCTTATTGGATATTACCGATTTGGTTTTTATTGACCCTGTAGGAACAGGCTATAGCAAAGTAGTGGGAAAAGGCAAAGTAGAAAATTATTGGGGCTTAAATGAGGATACTAAATCGGTTGCTGCTTTTATCCGATTATGGACAACCAAACATCAACGATGGAATGCCCCAAAATACTTGATTGGTGAAAGTTTTGGCACCACTCGCGCTGCTGCTATTGCCGATGAATTAATGGGTGGTGGACAAGATATGGCATTAAATGGCTTGGTGATGATTTCGCAAGCCTTGGATTATGCAGGTTCTACCTCTATACACGATAATATCACCTCATACTTGACCTATTTACCAAGTATGGCAGCGACTGCTTGGTATCATAAAAAGGCAGGGCAAGGTAAAACAATTGAAGCCTTTGTAGAAGAAGCTCGACAATTTACCTATGACGTGTATGCGCCTGCATTGTATCGAGGTAACTTTTTAAAAGAAGCGGATAAGGCAAAAATTATTGACCAATTAGCTTATTTCACAGGCTTAAATAAGACCTATATCGAACAATCTAATTTACGGATTTTAATGCCCCGTTTTCAAAAAGAACTATTGCGTTCTGAGAACAAAACATTGGGTAGATTAGATGGTCGTTATTATGGAAAGGAGTCCGACCAAATTGCGGAACGGCCTACTTTAGGAGATGCTTCTAGTTATAAAATTTCTAGTGCCTATACCGCTGCTTTACAAAGTTATTATGCCAGTGATTTAAACATTCAAATGGAACGACCTTACCTGACTTCCAATAGAGCGATTTATCCAAAATGGAATTGGAAGCCTGTCCCTAAAAATAGCGGATGGGAACCCATGTATGTCAACACCACTCGTCGATTGGCTAAAGCTATGCGCAAAAATGAAGGACTGAAAGTATTGGTAGCTAGTGGGTATTACGATTTAATCACGCCTTTTTTTGATGCAGAATATACCTTTAGTAGAAATGGTATTGTGACGGACCGAGTCGATTTTAAATATTATGAAGGTGGACACATGATGTATACGCATCAGCCTGCTTTGAAGCAGTTATGTGCGGATATTCGGGTGTTTTTAAATGGAAAGTAGGCGTAGTCAATGGAGACAGAGTGCGGATTCTCAAAAAAAAATCACCAATTGGATAAAAATTCTACTGAAAAGAAAAGGTGATTCCCAAACAGCAATCACCTTTTCTTTAAGCCAAATATATCCTGTTTTAATTAATAAACCACCACTTGCCCAGGCAATCCAAATACCGCCTCAGAATCTGGCGGGCAAAAACAATCAAATTCACCAAGACCAGGCGCGCCTAAAACAACTTTTCCTCTGTTCGTAATCAAAACAGCTTCCCCAACTCTTTGCCCATTAGCTATAGCAGCTGGGAGGTCAACCGATTCAACATGTCGCCATTTTCTAAAACTTTTTTCATAAACATGCACCGCATCATTCACGTCACCATCGGCAACCGTGACGACTGCTAAATTTCCGCTAAGCGCTATCCAATGCGTATTGGTAAAAGGAATAAGACCAGGGATTTCCATTTCCCCATCTGCTTCCCAAGCACCATTTTGATAGGTAAAAACATAGGATTTATCCATTGGAATCAAGAAGTTAGCGATAATCGTTTTGTTTTGTAAAGCAACGGCTCTGAACAATAAAGCGCCGGGCACATTCAATACCGCCTCCTCTGCCCAAGTGCCCTCAGCTTTTGCAAAAACATATACCGCAGGGCTAAAAAAGTTAGCTCCGCCATTTCCGACAAGTCTATTGCCATCCATCGCTAAGTCCCAGAAAAATAGATTTTCCCCTAGGGTAGTTTCTAAAGACCATTGACTGTCTTCTAATTCGTAAACATTTAGTCTTCCTAAAATTCCTTCTTGTTCATGCGCTATTAAATTATTGCCATGCATCGCAAAACGGAAACCAAACACAGCAGCTTCCTTGCCAGCTATTTTTTGAGAAGCGACCCATTTGCCTCCATCTCTCACATAAATATAAATGGCGCCTGCCATATCATTTTCAAAAGGTGCACCGACTGCTAACCAATTTCGGGTAATCGCCACTTTATAGCCAAATCCATCTTCCGCATTACCTCTTATCACTTGCTGTTCGGTGTATTTTCCATTGCTTTGGTGGTAAATATGTACCGCACCATTATCGCCTACAAATAAAAAATCTCCCTGCTGGGCTAAACTTTGTCCAAATTGAAGACTATTGGTGGCTGAAATCGTTTGAGGAGTCGGTGCGCCTCTTTTACTACTAGTGTTAGTTGGCAATTGTGCCTTTTTTAAAGCTTGAATCTTAGTTGGCAGAATTCGCTGTTCTTCCGAAGATAAGTTGTCAATAAAAGTAACAGCTAATTGCTGCATTTTAGGATGTTCCATTTTTGCCGCTGGAATACCAAAAACTTGCGCTAAAACTAGTTCACGTAGTTCTACATCGGTCACTGTAGGCGCTTCTGTAGGTGCTTGTTCAACATTGGTTTGTTGGAGCGTTTCTTTCTGACAAGCTGAAAAAAGAAAAGTAACACTTACTAAAAATAAAAGAAAGGAACGCCATTGAATGGGAGAAAATGGGGTTTGTGTTGGCATAATTTAAGGTTTTTGTAAAGAAGAAAACTAACAGATTGGGGGGCATCTGCTAAAGTTAAGTAATGAGTGAAGTAGCTGATTATTTACAGCGTACCTCAATTTTCTATTGATGTATCAAATTTGACAACCACTTCCTTTGTAAAGTAATACCCGCAATTCGTAAATAGATGCCCACAATTTATACAATAGAAATGGTTAGAAGAAGGACAATAAAAGGGGATAATTCTAAAAAATAAAGTCAATTATTATTTAATAAAATACTTAGTGGTTTGCTAGTGAATAGATTACTATAGAAAAAAAAAAATTTTTAGTTCTAAATAAATCCCCGTAATAGAAAGACTAAATGTTTGATAACCCGCACATTAGCTATTAAAATTCAAGCCTATTTTCTATATTTGATTTTTAATAATTATCCTAAAATTTATGTGTTTTTCGATTTAGGCCTCAACAAAACCAAGTGGTTCACCTGTCCATAATTAAAATAGTATGCGTCATTATCGAATTAAACTGACCAGTTTATTAATTCTATTTTCCTTACTCTCTACCATTTATTTACCTGCTCAAAGCGATTTAAAATTTAAACATTTTCCACCGATAGCCAACAAAAAATCAGTTGAAGGGTATCGAGTCATCCAAGATAAAAGTGGCTATATTTGGGTAGCGCTCAGTCCTGGTTCTGAAGGAGGGGTTTATCGTTACGATGGTATTGCCTATAAAAAAGTACCCGAATTTGAAGGAATTATTGCGAGTTATTTCTTGATAGATAAAGCCGATAATTTTTGGGTAGCGTCTAGCAAGGGATTACATCTTTATGAACCGAAACGAGGTATTTTTAAGTTATTTCCAATCATCAATCAATTGGATATCTCCTACCCAAATCGAAAATTAAAAGGTACACCAGCAAATATAAGGGCTATTTCAGAAGACCAAGCAGGAAATTTATGGTTAGCCACATCCTCAGGTATTTTTCGATGGCACAAAAAAACGCAAGCACTTAAACACTATTATTTTGAAGGAGAAATTGATAGTCCTGCTCCTGTTTTTATGAATAATATGTATCGGTACATTCATGTGGATAAATCAGGCAAGGTTTGGGCAAATAGTCAGCGATTAAATTTGGTTCATTTAGATACTAGTACTGCCGAATTTACCCGCATACTATATGTCGATAAAAACCAACCTGAGACCTTTAAATTTGGGATCACAAATGATATGTATGAAGATACGCAAGGAAATATCTGGGTTGGTTCTCTGGAAGGGATTCATAAAATTAATAGCTCTACTTTAGGTTAATCCAGCTTCTCGAATGGAAAGTAATGGAGAAGTGGGACAAGTTAATATTAGTGATGCGACTTATCAAATTATCAAAAATACCTTTACCTTTAGTTTTATAGATAGAGGCACCATTGAGGTAAAAAATAAAGGGATGATGCAGATGTATTATGTGGCAAATACTTAGGGGGGCAACCACTTGCGTATCTATTAATCATTAAAGCTATTCTTTATATTTGGTTTTCCTGCAACTATCACAAAATTAATAGGTTTTTAAAATAGGTTTATCAATCATTTTTTTTAACGCTAAATAATTCTAATAAAAAAGATAACTTTAAGCCATTGCCCCAACAAAACTACCTTTTGATCCAGTTGATGAAATATCATTTGAGTGTGTAAAGAATTGAGGGAAAACAAATACGACTAAAAAGTAAAACCACAATGAGTTTCTTAATTTAGTGAGTGACTAAACAAACTAATTAACAAAACTCAAATTGGAATGCCGCAAAATACAAACAAAAGCGAAGAGATAAAAAGTATTTACGCCCAAATAGGGGTACTGATAGAACAAACAGAGGATTTTGGAAAAACAGAAGAAGGGATAAATGGAATAGAACGAAATATATTAAAAGGGTTACTTGGTGTTGGATTGCAGTTATTAAATGTAGCGATTAAATCCAGAGCAGAAGAAATAAACGAACAAGGAAGCCCTATAATAAGCGGTAAAGTATCGAATAAAGGCATATTTAGTCGCAACTATCAAAGTATATTTGGAGAATTACAAATAAATCATCGTAGATACCAAATAGCGGGAAAAGGGGCTTACTATCCTTTAGATTCAAGTTTGAATTTACCAAGGACTAAACTATCCTATGTTTTGCAAGATTGGATAGTTGGATCAAGTGCGGATTTAGATTTTAGAGAAAGTGTTAGAAGTGTGAATGAGATACTGGATATAGGCACCAATGGCACACAGAGCAAGGTTCATTGTAATAAACTAGGAGAAGGAGTCGATAATTTCTACAGCCAAACAGAATTACCATTGGTATCTAAAGGAGATTATATTTGTTTGGAGTGGGATGGGAGAGGAGTACCGATAATAAAAGAAGAACGAGAGGAATTAGGGGACGAATTATCGGCTACTTCAGTAGTAGGTCGTTTAAAAAGAGGTCAAAAGAGAGGAATTAAAAAGACGGCGACAGTAAGCGTTGTGTCTAGTTTTACTCCAAAAAAACGAGCTAAAGATAGCATTATAAGAGGATTGTTTAAAACGCCTTTGACGCCATTGGAAGAAGAAAAAAATCAATTAGAAGTTGCTCATAAAAGAGAAAAATGGCATAAAGACATCCATCGCCGAGCATTTTTGGGTAGTCAAGAAAATTCAATCAATTATGGTGTTCAGCGAGCAAAAAAGCTTTGTGACAACCAAAAAGTTCCTTTTGTAGTACTATTAGACGGAGGGGTAGGTTTAGAAGCAGCAGTAAGAGCAGCTTTTGAAAAAGAAAAATTGAGTAATTATTTGCATTATATCATATTAGATATTGTCCATGTATCAGAATATGTCTGGAAAGCAGGGAATGCTATTTTAGGAGAAAATAGTAAACTAAGAACAGGTTGGGTCAAAGGGATACTTAGTGATATTTTGGATGGAAAGATTGTTGAAATAATAGAAGAACTAAAGCAAAATCGTAACAAAACAGCACTCTCAAAGTCTGGTAAAGATTTATTAGATAAAACCATCAATTATTTTACAAACCATCAACATAAAATGGATTATAAAACATATTTAGAGCAAGGATTACCAGTCAGCACAGCGTTAGTAGAATCCAGTTGTGGTCACTTGGTCAAGGATAGAATGGAACGTAGTGGTATGCGCTGGTCTTTAAAAGGTGCACAAAATATGATGGATATTAGAGCCGTAAAAAAGAATGGCGATTGGGCTAAATTTATGGATTATACCCTAACCCAAAACAAAGAACAATATAATCAGATGAGGGCTTAATATATTTATGTTCCCTCTATTCTTTACACACTCATATCATTTTCACCCTATCCTAAGCCTCTTGCTATTTTTTAGCTCCATCAGTTTGTCCGCACAAATGGAAGCTACGCTGAATAACCGAATTATTTTTTCAGAAAAACAACAGTATCCTATTAGGCAGTACACCATCAATGAAGGTTTGTCAGATAATATTATAACGGATATTCTACAAGATAAGAAAGGTTATATATGGATAGGCACGAAGGATGGCTTGAATAGGTTTGATGGCTATCAATTTAAGACCTTTAAATACCAACCTAATGTTACTACTAGTTTAAGTAATAATAATATTAATGAATTATTCGAGGATAAAAAGGGACAATTATGGATTGGCACGAGTGGAGGGGTTAATCTTTTTGACCCTGTTACCGAAACTTTTCAACATTTTCAACACGACCCTACCGTCGCCAATAGCCTAAGTCATAATCAGGTGCAAGCGATTTTTGAAGATTCGGAAGGCATACTGTGGTTCGGTACGCAAAATGGGCTCAATAAATTTGATGTAACCAATAAAACGTTCCAATTATATCAACATAAAGCGACCCATGTAAGGTATTTTGAAACCGAACCAGCGCAAGAAATTAGTAAAATATTTGAAGTAACATCAGACAAACTAATAATAGGTTATTGGGGAATGGGCCTCATGCTTTTTGATAAAGCAAAAGCAACTTTTGAACAAATCACCGTCAGAGGGGTAACGGGGAAATTTGGTTGGGGATTGACTTCTGAAGATATATTTAGAGATGAAGAAGGGATTGTTTGGGTGATTGCTGGAGGTCAAGTTTTTCAATATGAAGTATTGGATAATCAATTAAAACATATTTCGGTAGAAGGTACCGTATTTAAAGACCATATTTCTAGCTTACTTATAACACCTTCTAATCAATATGTACTAGGCCAACAACATCATGAAAATGGGCTTCGAATTTATGATGAAGATTTTAATTTAGTAGAACAGTTCTATCCTGCTACTGCCAATCCAATAAACCATCATCATAATCATATAAAGCCAATTATACAAGATAAGGCAGGAGATTTTTGGTTCGGCACTAGAGGGGTAGGTCTTTTTCATTTACACACAAATAGAAGCCCTTTTGCCAATATTCCTAATCCTATTATTCTTGAGGAAACCAAAAAAAGAACTAGAATAAATGGGTTAATTAAAATAGATGACGAGCATCTTTGGATGAGTACTAGGCGGTCAGGATTACAAAGTTTTAATGCTAAAAACAAAACCTTTCAACTAACCCCTTATCCTTTATTATTTCCAGCATACTTGCTGACCTTACAACATGGTTCGATTTATAAAGATAGCAAGGATAATATTTGGATAGGAACTTGGGGAAGAGGATTAACCTTATATCATCCCGAAAACCCTACACTCCAATATTTTCGCTATGAATATAAAAATGACGCTACCTTGTCCGACAGATTTGTCATCCAAACGTTAGAGACACAAGAGGAAGAAATTTGGGTGGCAACTACTAGAGGCCTTTCCGTTTTGTCAGATAAAAATGCCATCCAAAAAGGAATCTTTAAACGGTATTTACCAGATGCAACAGATACAAGGAGCTTAAAGCACCCTAGAGTTACTTGCATCTATCAGAGACAAAATGGACAAATTTGGCTAGGTACACCCAATGGACTTCATTTATACAATCGGGCGCAAGATAACTTTTTTGTTTATCAACATGCCATTGACCAACCTTCTTCTATCAATGGTAATAGCATTTTATCTATTCAGGAAGACCAAAATCAACAATTGTGGATAGGCACAGAAAGCGGCTTAAATAAGTATATAGATACCACACAAACTTTCCTTATAGCAAGTGATATGGACGGTTTATTATATGGAAAAATTACTAGTATCCATGTTGATAAAAAAAATCAATTATGGTTAGGTACTAAAAGTGGCTTGGTTCATTATAATCCAGAGGATGGGAAAAGTAAACGATTTTCTGAAAAAGATGGATTACTAAATGCTAAATTTAGCCCTAATGCTTTCTTAATGACTAAAGAGACAGGACAAATTTATATTGGTGGAACGGAAGGGATCAGTATTTTTCACCCAGACAACCTCCGAGAAAATGATTTTGTGCCACCTGTTGTGATCACAGGGCTACAAATTTATGCAGAAGGAGCAACGAAAACAGTAGTCACCAACATTACAGGAATTGATTATAAAGAAAAGATTACCCTCTCCTACCAGCAAAATATGGTCACTTTTCAATTTGCCGCCCTTAATTTTCAAGCAACCAATGAAAATCAGTATGCTTATAAACTAGACGGATTTAATGATAATTGGGTCAATATTGGCACTAAAAGAGAGATTACGTTTACCAATTTAAATCCAGGTAATTATACCTTGCAAGTCAAAGGGAGTAATAATGATGGGGTTTGGAATGAAACAGGTACTCAACTTAAAATGACCGTTTTACCACCTTGGTGGAGAACTAATTGGGCTTACTCAATTTATGCCTTATTGACCTTAGTTATTTTATACCTTATTTATCGAACCTTATTGAAACGGCAAGAATTACAATACGAACTGCAATTAGAAAAATCAGAAGCTAGTCGCCTCAAAGAATTAGACAGTTTCAAAACCAAATTATACACCAACTTAACCCATGAATTTCGTACACCCTTGACTGTTATCATGGGCATGGCAGACCAAATTCACGCAGAGCCAAAAAGATTTTTGAAGGACGGGCTGTTACTCATTCGTCGTAATGGACAGAATTTACTCCAATTGATTAATCAATTATTAGACCTTTCCAAATTAGAAAATAATGCCTTTCAACTCCAATACCAACAGGCGGACATCATTCCTTATTTGCAATATTTAACCGAGTCTTTTCATTCAACTGCCAACAGCAGAAATTTATCCCTACGTTTTTTTAGCAACGTCGAACACTTAGTCATGGATTATGATGTGGAACAAATCAAACAAATCATGACTAATTTAATCTCCAATGCCTTGAAATTTACCGTTTCAGGTGGCAATGTAATGGTTAGGGTACAGCAAAAAGAGCGGGAGTTACTTATTGAAGTAGAAGACAATGGCATCGGAATCGCAGAAAAAGACATGTCCTATTTATTCGACCGCTTTTTCCAAGTAGATGGTTCGATTACCAGAAAGCGAGAAGGTACAGGTATTGGGTTGTCTCACACCAAAGAATTGGTCAAATTGATGGAAGGACAAATTGAAGTACAAAGTGAGTTGGGCAAAGGCACCTCTTTTAAAGTCACCTTACCGATTCGAAATACCGCCACATTGATTGACGCAATTGAAGCGATTAGTGATTTTAAAACTATCCAAAAGGTAAATATTACATTAGCAGCCCCGACAGCAGCAATCACCTTTGAGAAAACAAAGCCTACCAATAGTCAACTTCCACAATTATTAATCATCGAAGACAATCCCGATGTCGTCATTTACTTAAAATCTTGTTTGTCTGATTACTACCAATTGGAGATTGCCTATAATGGTAAAATTGGCGTCGAAAAAGCCTTGAAAGATATCCCCGATTTAATCATTAGCGATGTGATGATGCCCGAAAAAGATGGTTTTGAAGTCTGTGATATATTAAAAAATGAAGCTCAAACGAGTCATATTCCTTTTATTCTTTTGACCGCCAAAGCAGATGTCGCCTCCAGAATTTCGGGCTTAAAAAGAGGCGCAGATGCCTATTTATCCAAACCATTTAACAAAGAAGAATTACTGATTCGTTTGGAAGCTTTATTAAAAAAACAAACACAATTACAACGATATTTTACAAAGCCTCAAGGAATGATAATAGAAAATACTACTGCTCTAGATGTCGAAACCAAAGCAATTATAGCTATAGAAAATGAATTCTTACAACAAGTCAACGCGATTTTAGCAAAGCATTATACAGATAATACGTTCGGTTTACCTCAACTCTGTCAAAAAATCGGTATGAGTCGTTCGCAGTTATTCCGAAAATTAAAAGCATTAGTAGGTGTTTCTCCTTCTGCCTATATTCGTTCCTACCGCCTGAATAAAGCCAAAGTCTTATTAGAAAAAGGGGAGTTAAATGTATCGGAAGTGGCTTGGGAAACAGGCTTTATCAACTTGGCGCATTTTTCTAAAGTTTTTCAAGAAGAATTTGGGGTTTCGGCTAGTAGTATTACTGGATAATTTCCCATTATCCAGTATTTTTAGCAAGCAGTTTTGATTCGTTGTCCTTTAATTATCCGTTGTGAAAAAAGAACCAGCAATTAATTAAAGAACAAGGTTTTTTTTGTCTACACAACCTACAATAAATTAATAATCAACACCTTAAAAAATAATCAACCCTCCAAAATGCAACCAATAGCACAATATTTTTGTGCCTTCCGCAACGATTACCACAATTTTTGAACGCATTAGCAAAAGGAGTTTGATCCTTTTGCCCACATCTTTGTACCATCACAATTTTAAAAGAATTGGTCAGTCATAAGGCGTTTTAAAAACCTCAAAAAAACCTTTTTACTCGCCAATAGATTAGTCGATTTCCATGCAGGAAAGGGCTTATTTATTCACTAGTCTTGTATCGTGCAAGACCTAAAAATTAATGCAAAGATGAAAAATTTAAAGAATCAAAATGCTCAAGGAAATGTAAATTCAATTGTAAAAAAGATTATTACAGATGATATTATAGATTCATAAATAGCAAAAGATAATAAATAAGAGGAACTACGGTTCTTCTTATTTATTTAAATGCTACTTTTTCTAGTAACCAAGATTTACTAACAATCATATCTGTAGCCTCTATTAAACTTTCAAGTTTTTTTGGATCTTTTTGCTTTATTTTTGAAATGATTAATTTTTTCAGAAATTTCGAAAAATTAAGGTGTCTAATTTTTTTAATTTCTGATCACTAGTGTTGCGTTATAAATCGAAGAGAATCAATTGATTATGATTATCTTT
>JAFMDF010000246.1 GCA_017857395.1 Bacteroidota bacterium
ATTTTCAAAGAACTACGACTGTATTTTGTTGCAATTTTTTAGGGTAGTTATGAACCAAATTTTGCTAATTTTAGCAATGGTACGGGTACGGCAAGTGTAAATGTTTTAGAGGCGAAAAGAAGATTATTTGGAGCATATAGCAGATTAGAATTCGATTATAAAAATTGGTTGTATTTTGGAGGTACTTACCGACAAGATTGGTCTTCTACTTTACCTGCTGCGAATCGTTCTTTTGGTTACCCTTCCGTCTATGCAAGTGCTGTTTTATCAGATATATTGAATCTTCCAACGACAAGTCCGCTTAGTTTTATCAAATTAAGAGCAAGTTATGCGGAGGTGGGTAATGATGCACCCGTTTATTTGACCAATTCTATTTTTACCTCGCCTACTATTGCTGGTGTTCCTATTCAGGGAAATTTTGCGCAAACAGGATTTCCTTTTAATGGCGTTGGTGGATTTACGCAAGGAGATAGAATCGGAAATCCAAACCTTAAACCAGAAAGAACCAAAGAATACGAATTTGGTATTGATTTGAGATTTTTTAAGGATAGAATTGGTATAGATGCGACCTATTTTGATAGAAAATCAGTAGATCAAATTTTGCGTAATGCCCAAACTGCCCCGACTAGTGGATTTAGATTTCAAGTCATTAATGCGGGAGAAATGCAGAATAAAGGAGCAGAAATTGTGCTGGATTTAGTTCCCGTAAGGACTAAAGATTTTGAATGGAATGTGACGGCGAATTTCACTAAAATAGATAATACCGTAGTTTCTCTTTTAACACGAGCAGCCGATGCAGAGCAATTAGGTATTGGTATTGGCTTAGCGAATTATACCTTTAATGCAATAGAAGGACAGCCTTATGGTGTTCTTCAAGCTCCAACAGCCCTTAGAGATCCGAACGGAAATTTAGTCGTAGATGGAAATGGCTTACCGCAACAAGCACCAAATCCTGCATTTTTCGGTACTGTTCAGCCTGATTGGTATGGAGGCATCCGAACGAGTCTATCATGGAAAGGTTTTCGTGCTTCTGCTTTAATAGAACATAGCCAAGGAGGCGTAGTCTATAGCCGAACGGTTGGACAAACCTATTTTAATGGCTCAGCAGTAGAAACAGCTTTTAATAATCGAGAAAGATTTATCATTCCTTTTTCTGTCGTAGATAATGGAGATGGTACTTTTTCTCCGAATACAACTCCGATAGATTATGCGAGTAATAATATTCGTGGTTATTGGAATGCCATCAATGGTTTTGGGGAAGTTTTAATCGTAGATGCCACTTTTACGAAGCTGCGAGAATTAACCTTATCCTATACCTTTCCTAAAAGTGTGGTAGATAAACTGCCAATTGAGAACCTTACTATTGGTTTATTTGGTCGAAATCTATGGATTCATACGCCAGATGGGAATACTTATATTGACCCAGAGGTAAATTCATTTACTGCGGGGAATGGTAATTCTGGAAATTTACAGGGTTTTGAATTTGGTACTTTACCTTCTACAAGTACCTATGGTATTAACTTTAAATTGACACTTTAAAAATTATGGAAACCATGAGATTAAATAATAAATATTTTATGCTAACCATCTTATTTATGGTTATGGGTATCGTTGCTTGCGACGGTGTTTTAGATATTAACGATTCTCCCAATAATCCTACTAGTTCAACTCCAGCCTTGACGCTACCGTCAGGCATGTTGTATTCAGGACAAGTTATTGGGATCGATTTTGCGCTAATGAGTGGTTTTACGGCGCAATATTGGACGCAATCTCCACAAGCTGGACAATACGAAATATATGATCGCTATAATTATAATGGGAGTGCGACTCAAGCAGGCTGGTCTAATGCTTGGTATGGTGCGATGGCTGATTTACAATTTGTTAAAAAACAAGGGGTAATAGATGGCTTATCAAATCACTCTGCAA
The DNA here is from genome assembly GCA_017857395.1 of Bacteroidota bacterium. Lineage (GTDB taxonomy): Bacteria > Bacteroidota > Bacteroidia > Chitinophagales > Saprospiraceae > JAFMDF01. Next base: position 1,927 of record JAFMDF010000246.1, read on the forward strand.
TAGCCACTTTATTATTAGCCTATCAGTATCAAGTTATGGTGGACATGTTTGATCAAGTTCCTTTTGATGAAGCTATTAGTGGGAATGAAGGCATTTTACAGGCAGCTTATGAACCGGGAGAGGCTGTATATGATAAATTAATTGATTTAGTAGATGAAGGGTTAGGAATGATTGTTCTTGGAGGTATTGCTCCAGGTGCAGAAGATTTGATGCTCCAAGGAGATATGGAAACTTGGGCAAAATTTGGCAACACCCTAAAGTTGAAAATATACATGCGGCAGTCGGAAGCTCGTCCTACGGTTGCACAGAATGGCATTCAGGCATTAGAAAGTGCAGGCGTTGTATTTCTGGGAAGCGGAGAAAACGTGGCTATTAATTATCCTGGATCCACAGGCAATCAAAATCCGCTTTATAGTGGAGATGTTAGTGCTTCCCCAGGCATAGGTAATAATAATATATCTGGAAGTGCCTCTGTTATTCAGCGGATGTTGGATGCAGATGATCCAAGAGTTGATTTTTATTATGACCCTAGTGTCAATGCTAGTGCGCATATTCCGATTGTACAAGGAGATGGAGTAGAAGAGGATGGAAGTGAAACAAGAAATGATTTTTCAACGCCAAGTTCGGTAAATGTCGCTGGGCCAAGTACACCAGTCTATTATATAACAGGCCATGAAAGTTTATTTCTTCAAGCAGAAGCAGTTGCCAGAGGATGGATAAGTGGAGATGCTAAAACAGCTTATGACGAGGCGATGAATGCAGCTTTTGTCTTTGCAGATGGGGCTGATCCCACGAGCCTTATTGCAGACGGAGGTGCTTATGCTTATACTGGGTTAGAAAGTATTCATACCCAAAAGTGGTTATCTATGGCGGGTACTCAATGCGTAGAAGGTTGGGCGGAATTCCGACGAACGGATACCCCGGCTTTGGAGCAATCTTCTGAAGGAGTAGCTGCCAACCTAAATGGTAGTAAATTTCCAAGAAGGGCTTTTTATCCAGTTGTAGAATTATCCAATAACCCAAATACGCCAGCCAATTCCAATATTGGTGACCCTGTATGGTGGGATATTAATGAATAAATTAAAAAATCCGAGTTGCGGGTTGCGGGTTGCGAGTTCGAACGTGAATAGAATTTGATTATGAAATAGTCAAAATTCAATTAGTTCCTCAAGTTTGAGAAAAATCGTATACAACCCGCAACTGGTAACCCGCAACCCGCAGCGTAAATTAAATAATAAATATGAAAAATATAAAATATCTTTTTCTTTTACTCCTGACCATATCGCTTGGGGCTTGCGACTATCTCCGTTCGCCAGATGATACCGAAATAGTGAGTAAAGGGTTTATTACCTTTCCTAATTTAATTTTAACTGGAGATAGCTTTATCCAGTTAAGTGAAGGGGATGATTACGCAGAATCAGGTTTTTCTGCTTCTTTAGGTACGGCAGATATAACCGATGATGTGGTTGTCTCAGGGAATGTAGACCCTTCCAAGGCTGGTTTATATGTCGTGTCTTATAGTATTGAAACCGTTAATGAATTGGATGAAACGCAAACCGTTACCGCTGTACGAAGTATTTTAGTCCAGTCTAGTGATGTCGATGATGTAGACTTAGCTGGTCAGTATCAAGGATCTGGATTTGGTAGTCAAATCGCTACTGTTGTAAAAATAGGACGAGGAGCATATACCATAGATAAGCTATTAGCTAGTGGGAATAATATTGGTGTTACTTTCTATCATGTAGGTGGAAATATACTAAGTATTCCTGATCAACCTGGCCCTTTTGGTAATGTTAACACGACCAGTCCAAATACTAGTGCGATGATAACGGATAATGGCTTTGAGTGGACGGCATTCATTGGTTGTTGTGGCAATTTTGGCCCTATTACTTTTGTAAAACTTTAAAATTAAAAGAAATGAAATCAACCCATATTTTATTTGTTTGCTTTTTAGCAATTATTAGTCTTTCTTCCTGTGTTACAGGCAATGATGATAATTTAGCACTCCAAGACCTTGAAGCAGCTTTTGCGCAAACCCCTCGAGTGTTAAATCTGACCGTTGATGGCGTAGCTCCATCTAGAGATCAACAATCTCATTGGATTGACTTTGAAGTTTCTCCCGGTCAAACGCTTAGCATAACCGCAGATTACGACCCAGGAGAAGGTGCTACTAGTGCCAATTTTGATTTTTCAAGGTCCTATTTTCATACGGCTTTTGATGCAGATGATGCAAAGCCTGTCGAACCTTTTACCGATAGAGTTACCACAATAGGTGGAGAAGTGATGACCTTTGATTTTTCCTATACCGTACCGACAACCGATGACGAAGGAGAAGCATTCCAGTCTGGAGATCATATTAATCTTACTTGGCTATCATCAAATAACCTAGATGGGCAAGGGTTTAATGATATAAATTTGATTTACCAATAGATCTGGCTTTATAAGGAAAAGCTGTAGAAGCATGCTTAGTCAGCAAGTGATATTACAATAAAAGAACGACTGTTGTATTATTAAAAAGGATTTTAGGGGCAAAACTTAGTGGTTTTGTTTCCTGAAATCTTTTTTAATGGGAAGGTTTTGAAAAGATATTTAAATTAGAATTAGAGGTATTAGACGTAAAGTTGACCTTTTCCTATTCTTTAAAAGGGTAACAAAATATCTCTGTCTGATATCATACCCCATTTGTCTATACTTTTAACTGGGTATTCATTTTAATTAATAGTTTGCTGTCAAAATCAGCCGTTTTTGGCTAAAAAAAGTAAATAATATTATATGAATTGGTTTAAAAAGAAGAAGACTTGTGTACATTGTAATAAAAATAAAACAAGACGTGATTTTGAAAATCAACCTACTTGTGGAGCATGCCAAACAAAAATCCTAATAAGCAGAGAGCCAACTCGTATCTGTCCTGTAGATGGTGCGACTTTACTCAAGGAACATAATAATGAAATAATTATTGACCGCTGCCCAACATGCAAAGGTGTTTGGCTGGATGCAGGTGAAATTGAAGCGATAAAAGAGGCTGCAAAGCAAGAAGGTATGGCAGTTGGTATGGTCGTTTTTTAAGGCAAAATTGTAGCTGATAATAGATTCTTTAGTGTACATTTTTTGAAGAGAATATATTTTATGCAGCTTGATTTCAACGCTCAATCTTTTACTGTAAAAATTGTTAAGGAGTAGGTGATAACTATTGATTAAGCCCCGAATTATATATCGGAACGAATAGGAATGTTGATTTATCGATATTTGACTAAAAATAAATATCATGAAAAAAAGTAAAAACTTTTTAGAAATAAAATTAGTATGTCCAATTGGAAATGATGAAATTATACGCCTTAAATCGGAGCTAATAAATGCAAAAAAACACGATTTTTTAATTATAGATACAGGGACAAATGATTTTGTCTCCATGGAAGTGATTAAAAATTTTAGAGCCCAATTAACTGATTTAGAGCCCTGTTTAACGAAGTTCAAAAAAATAGCTTTAATACAGACACCTTCCTTCATTAATGAGGATTGTAATCCCAATAAATATCATTTCTTTACCTCAAAAGAGCTGGCGACCAAATGCTTTTTAAAACAAAAAAAAGACATTAAAACCTTCCCTTAAAGAATTTGTCCGCTTAAAATACTATTTGGTCTAAAGTGTTTTCTCCAAAACTCATTAGATGCTACGAATTCAAAAAAATATTGTAAATTTAACCCTATCGAAACCCACCAAAAAGGCATAGAAACTTTTATTATAAAAATAATATATAAAAGGTTCTAGTGATGAAAGAAAAGAAAACCCGCCGACTTGCTGCCATCATGTTTACCGACATTGTAGGTTATACCGCATTAATGCAAGAAAATGAAGCGATTGCTGCCGCCGCTAGAACTCGCCACCGACAAATATTTGACCAACAACATCCACTTCATAATGGAGAAATATTGCAGTATTATGGAGATGGCACTTTAAGCATTTTTCAAAGTGCGGTAGAAGCAGTAGCATGTGCTATTGCGATTCAACAAACTTTAAATACGGATAAGCCCGTGCCTTTGCGAATTGGGATACATCTTGGCGATATTGTTTTTGATGGTACAGCCGGGGCATTAATCGAAAAAATGGATTTAAATAATGCTTATTTAGCAAAACCCCTTGGGGAAAGTGAATTGAGGGGAAGAGCGGAAAAAGTTAAGTTGTTTACGATTATTCCGCTTCCTAAAACATAAAACTACTCTTTTCTCTATCCAAAATTTCAAAACCATACAGTTTTGAGAAAAGAGAAGCGAGAGTAGAGAAAAGAGACTTTCTTCGCCGCAAAACGAATATTTTCGGCTATCAAAAGCGGGTTATTTATGAGATTATCCAATCTTTTGTCTCTATTCTAGCTTCTCTACTATCTATTCTAGTTTTTGTATGGTTTCAAAACCCAAAATATTAAATTAGACTTTATATTGTTTTGTCGTTTAAATATTAAAAATAATGTAGATTGGCATCAATACTTTTTTTGCCCCAAAGAAATACACTTTCCAAAAACTATTTCATTCTTGAAATAGGAATTTAACACTATCTAAAGGTTTGAATCCTTTATCCTGATAATGTTATTTATACCACTATATTTTGATGAATACTTATATTGATTAGTACTATCAGAAAAAATTGGTTAGTCTTGATTCAATATCAATAGACAAAATTCTACGCGCTCAATTATTCACTAATCAAATAATGGTAGTCAATAGGCTACTTAGTTCAAAGATATTTTTGAATGAAATCCTTTAATGATTCTCTTTATGTATAGAGGTTGTTAATTCCTCCTCACTTAAGGGTTCGGACATATTTATTCAGATAATAATTGTCGAATTGTTTTATTGCTATATTGTTGTTTGACAATGGGTTACGATAACAATACAGCAAGTTTAACAATACAACAATTTTGTCCCACCACTTAATCGACTCTTTAATTATTTATTCATTTTATGGATAACCTGATAACAACTAATGATTGAATTTAGACTAGCTACAAAAGAAGATAATGCACAATTGATAGAGTTGACTGCTGCCGTTGGAATGGATGGAGAGATTTCACTTCGTATTGATCGAAATCCTGATTTTTTTAAGCTATTGGAATTACGTGGTGAGAGTATGGTTGCTGTTGCAGAAGACAATGGTAAAATTATAGGAGTTGCATGCGCTTCTTTACAAAATTGTTATTTGGATGGCAAATTGTGCCCTGTCCAATATGTAGGCGATTTCAAAGTTTTAAAAGCATACAGAAAAAAAGGGGTAGGCTTAAGCCTTTTGAACTTACTGGTACAAAAGGCTAATCAGGTAGGTTCTGATCTTGTTTTTCTTAATATTTCAAAAGGAAACGAAAAACCTATGTTTCATTTTAAGAATCAATCAACATATCCAGATTTTGTAAACATTGGCCTCTTTTCTATTTATCAATTTATCGGAAAAAAGAGAAAAAGTCAGAAAGAAAAATATCCGATTACTTCGGAAACGTCTTCAGTCGAGCTGTTAAATTTCTTAGATGAAAATTATCAAAAATATGAGTTGGGTAGTCAAGTAACAAAAGAACAACTTGAAAAGACCAGCATTTATACCATTCGAGATGGAGGGCTTATTCTTGGAGCGGTATGTTTGGTTGATACCATGAAAATCAAACAAAACGTTGTCACCAAAGTCTCTTGGAGATTGAATCTCTTGCTCAAATTGTTGAACCTGGTAAGTCCAATAACGGGTCTATCCAAAATGCCTGTTCTAAATGAACCTGTCAAAATGATGTATATCAAATTTTTGGCGATTCGAGATAACGATAAACATATACTTAAGCGATTAATCGATCATTCCAGAAGCATAGCCTATAATAAGTCCTATTCATTTGTTTCCATTGGATGTCATGAAAGAGATCCTTTACAGCAACAATTTTCTGGAATGAACAAGCTTACATTCGAGTCAATCGGTATGATGACCAGTTTGAAAAATAATACGGAATATATAGACAAAGTGAAAGCTGGAATTCCTTTCGAAGACTTTTCTTTAGTATGATTAGTCAGCAGAGGGATTTAAAATAGAATTTTGACCTAAAACAAGTAATATTCCTAGGAAATCAATTCAATTGCTTGCGTCTAATCTCTTCTCTCTCTGCTGCTGAATAGCTAAGATTCTAAAACCTAATTAATAATAAATTTTAAATTATGGAAACCCTAAAAAAAGAACTCAAGAGTATCGAAGAATTTAATGTAATCTCTGATTTGTTCTCTCAGGCAATTACTGGCGAACTGATAGGCATGTCAAATTTTGCGTCACTTGCGGAAACGATTGATGACTATCTCGAAAAAATAGAAGCTGTAGAACATGCGAATAGTGAAAGAATGCATGCAGAAGCATTTTTGGGATATGCCGAGAAACACGGGCTAAATGTAAACATCAATTTAGAAGGCGAATATTGGCGAACCGTGCGGGAACACTTTTTATTCTACGCTAAAAAAAGGGATTTTATCGCTTGCCTTTTTATACAAGAAGTGATTTTAGAGTCTTTTGCTGTTTCTATGTATAGAGATGTAGGTAATGCCTTAGGCGGTGAAGCTAAGAAATTATTTTTAGAAATTTCAGCTGAAGAGCAAGAGCATCTCGAACATTCTTCAGACATTTTAAAAGCTGAATTTAAAAAAGATCCAATAGCTTTTCTAGCCAAAATTGAAGAAGTACATTTTAAATGTATGACCATCCTAGCGCAGTTTTCTGCAACTACTGATTTGCGAGGTCATTGCGGTATTTGTAATGGTGATTGCATGAAAGGATCGTTACATCATGTTGGTCTTAAAATTGAAACCATGCGAGGAAATGCGCTAGCACTGTATGCTCAAGCACTTGATAATATTGGAATACCAGGAGAAAAATCAATTATATGGATAGCACAACTACCAGCTTAGACTTTGCTGTAATTGGTCATCAGGATTCATGGGACAATATCCATGGCTTTGTGAATGGCCTTAGAACGAGTAGTCAGGGAGAACTATCGTTGGAGAAAGTGAAAAGTATATTTCCCTTCATTCCGCCCAGAGAATTATTCAGGGTCGAAGTGAATTCAATAACTGGTAAAAAAATAAATGGGGTTTACATTGATACTTTTATTGAACCTGATAAATTAGATCCCAGACATCTAAGAGCTAATATATCAAAAGTACAAGCAGCTTTATCGACTGCAAAAAAATTGGGTGCTCGAATTGTAGCTTTAGGTGGTTTTACATCCATTGTATTGGAAGGGAATCTAGTAGAATACACCTCTGATGAAACAAAATTTACAACTGGGAATACACTTACAACTGCCTATATCGTAAATGGTCTCATCAAAGCTGCCAATCAATATAATGTTAAAATTGAGGATTCTGAGCTGCTTATCATTGGTGCTACTGGTGATATTGGCAGCGCATGCGTTCAGTATTTTAAAAATAAATGTAAAAAATTATTATTGTGTGCCCGCAATAAAAGACGATTACATGCACTTTCTGAGCGACTTGCTACTGAAGGTATTAAGAACGAATCCTCCACCTCCTTAGCCGAACTGCTTTATAAAGCAGATTTGATAGTTTGTGTCGCTAGTTCCTCTGGATTAGCATTTACAAAATGTAAAGAAAATGTTATTATCTGTGATGCTGGTTATCCTAAAAACTTAGACACGAAAATTGAAAACAACTATCGGCAAATATTTCACGGAGGCATGGGACAAGTTTCTGAAGGATTTGTTTTTAGCCCAGACTATACGGATTCATTTTATCAATATCCTGCACCCTATGTAATCCACGGATGTATTCTTGAAGCGATGATATTGGCATTTGCCAATAAGTACGAAGCATATTCCTATGGCAAGGGTAATATCACCCTAGAAAGGATAGCCGAAATTTATAAGCTTGGCTTAAAACATGGAATCAATATAGCGCCTTTTTACAATTCTAAAGGGCTTTGTACCTAACAACAAATTTTAATAGTTCAAATTATGGATAAAAAGAAAGAACAGGTTTCTATATTCAAACTGGTTTTTACGCATAATTGGGAAGATCCAGTAAGTGATCATGCAGCATTGAAAATCAAACCGAATGACGCAATTATGGCTATAACATCTGGAGGTTGTAATGTGTTAGGTTTTTTAATGTTTGATCCAAAAGTAATTTACAGTTTGGACATCAACCCTACACAATCCTACTTGTTGGAACTGAAGATTGCAGCCATGAAGACATTTGACTTCAATGATTTCAAAACTTTTGCTGGTTTGACTCCGAGTACTGGCAGAGCAGAGATGTATGAAAAATTACTTCCTCTACTCAGTCAGGAGGCCATTGACTATTTTAATAACCAGTCAAAACTTATCAAAGAAGGATTTATTATGAATGGTCAATATGAAGGGTTCATAAAAATTGCAGGTAAACTGATTATGCTGTTACAAGGCAGGAAAAGAGTACTTGGATTATTCGAAGATAAGTCCCAAAAAGATCAGGAAGCCTACTTTGATAAAATTTGGGATACGAGGCGATTTCATTCCATTTTTAAGATTTTATTTAATAAACATATACTTGCAAGAAGAGGTTTGGTGGCAGATTATTTCCACTTTGATGATGGCAGTACCTCATTTTCAGAGAGTTTTTACAAGCGAGCAAAAAATGCTTTCAGAAATATTCCGATAAAAGGAAACTACTTTTTGTCTTTATACTTATTAGGGAAATTTCAGAATGATGAGGAAGTTCCCGCATATTTGAAAGAAGAAAATTATCAACTTATAAAGTCAAGGTTAAACCGAATTAAAATCTATAATCAGGACGCACAAGGCTGGATAGATTCCATGCCAGATGAAAGCATAGATTGTTTTGCCTTATCCAATATTTGTGAGCTGATGAGTGAAAAAGAAACAGCATGGTTGTTTAGTGGAGTCTTGAAAACTGCAAGGAAAAATGCAAGAGTCATTTTCAGGAATCTGATGATTCCTCGAGAAGTTCCTGATGAACTTAAGAATGATATCGTAAAGGATACCCTTCTTAGTAAACAGATTTATGCCAGCGATCGCTCATTTGTTTATGGAAAAGTTGCTGCTTATTCAATCCGCAAATAAATTTTATGAAAGATTTATACCATATTCCCACTCGCATCAATCTTATTATCGCTTTCTTTTGTACCGTCCTATACTTTTTTCTGCTTCAGGTGGGGTCAAATACGCCTGAAATAGGTTTAAAGATACTATTGGGTATAGCATTCGGCGTAATTTTGATTCCTGTTTATTCTCTAATGCACGAAGCTGCTCATAAATCCTTACATCCTAATAAACGAGGAAATATTTTTTTGGGGCAATTCCTTTCCAACATGTTTGGCGTTTCTTATCACTTTTTCCAACATTGCCATTTAAGGCATCACAAAAAGAACAGAACGGATGAGGAAATGTGGGATTTGTATTATGAGCATCAAAATAAATGGTTGCGGCATGGAAATTTATACTTAATGATGATTGGCCTTGGATATTATGCACTTTGGCTTAGCGTAGTTCTTTTTGCGATTTGGCCTTCTTTGGTTCATTCAAGTTTCTTTAAAAAACATCGGGAAATAGCAGGTTTTTTAGAGGGAGGAGATAGCCCAATGGATTTAAAGAAATCTCAAATTGAATCAATCGTAGTCATACTTTTTCAAATCTTTAGCCTTTGGCTCATTAATTGGGATTTTACAACCTGGATTATTTTTTATTCCTGCCATGGCTTTATCTGGTCTTCCCAAAATTATGTCAATCATGCCTTTAGTCCACGAGATATTATAAACGGTGGACACAATTTAACGATGCCAAAATGGCTGAATGTCATATACCTCAATTTTAATATTCACCTGGCACATCATCAGAATCCAAGTATTCCATGGTTACATTTACCTAAATACATAAAATCTAAAGAAGGCCGTATTTCTTTCTTTAGAAATTACATCAGATTATGGCGAGGCCCTAGATTGACACATGAACCAAACCCAAAGGACTAGGAGGAAGGGGCTTGATACCTCTAAATTCAGTTGTTCGACAAGTTTATCAATTTTATAAAAGTAGTTGACATTTTTAATTTAAAAATAACCTAACTGTCAACTAGCTAGATACACTTGCCAAGCTTTCCTATTGTTTTTTACTTTTAAGCAACAAAGTCAGAATTACGAGATCACCATATATAATAGCAATAACGGCTATTAATGACAGCAATCCAAAATAAAATACCGTTTTCAAACCTGCAAATAGCATAACCGAAAACCCCAGAAATAAAACTAAACTGGTCAATACAACTACTCTCCCTATATGATAATGGGTCGCTTTTATTGCGTCTTCTATAGATTTTCCTGTTTTATGCTCTTTCCGAAACCTGTATAGAATATGAACAGTATCATCTATCGCTATTCCTAAAATTATCGCAGCGATTGTACAGGTACCTAAATCAAGATTAATCCCACTAAAGCCTAAAAAACCAAACATTATAAAGACGGGAAACATGTTGGCAAGCATCGCATAAAACGCCAATTTAATGTCCTTCAAAAGCAACAACATTATAGTGAATACCAGAATGAAAGCTATGGTAAGACTAGATCTCATAGATTCGAAAGTTGTATTCATAATACTAACAAAAAGAGCTGGATAACCAGATACTTTTATCTGTGCTTTGTCCTTAAAAACGGACTTGCTGATTTCGACCATTTCTTTAATACTATTCTCTAGCGATCGAACACTTTGAAGAGAACCAGTCATTGTTACTCTTGTTTTTTTTTGATCATCGGTAATCAAGCTATTTGATTCTTTTTCTACGACCTTTTCGAAACTATTTACAAAACTTCGACTTTCAAAAGGACTCCTTAAAATTGCTTCTAAAGATTTATTATACCTGACAGCTGCAAACTGTTCCATAATCTTTACAAATGAAAAGGTACTTCTTGCCAATCCTTGTTGGGTCAATTGGGCATCAAAATCAATGAGTGTATTGATTATTGCTTTATCATTTATTTTGAAGGGATCATTTGCTTGAACAACAATATCAATCGGATAATAGTCGCCCCAATTTTTCTCCATGAAATGATGGTCTTTGACTACTCTGTTATGATTCGGCAAATACTCGATAGGGTTCATATCAATTTTAATATAGAAAACACCTATGATTGCTATGATGGTGGCGACTAAAGAAACGGAGGCAAAAAGCTTTCGTTTTTGTAAAACAAAGTCAATAAAATTACCAACAAGCGTAGCTAGTCGATACGTTTTATTCAGTTCTTTGTTGGCTACATTTACGTATGGCAATAAAATCGCACTCCAAGCAAAAGTCAATAAAAAAGCAAACAAACATCCAACCGCTGTAAGCCAACCAAATTCTTTAAGCACACTTGTTGGGGACGACAATAAGGACAAAAACCCTATCATAGAAGTCAACACGGCAAAAAGACAAGGTCGAAACATGGCACTGAGACAAGCGACTGCCTTCTCCTTTCCAGAACTATATTCGCTGGAATTTGAATCTTCAAACTCGTTAAAAATATGCATTGACATCATTATACTTATGATAATAACAAGGGGTGGTGTCATTACGGTAAATATATTGAGGCCTAAGCCGAAAAAACCATAAGTAGATAGCGTCAACCAAATGGTCGAGAAGGCGATTAAAAAGGATAATAAGACATAAATGACTTTCCTGTAAAACAACGCAATTACCAGAAACATAATTAAATAACTCAAGCCAGTAAACTTTATAAAATCCTTTCTTGATAATTCGTTTAATCCAAAAGTTATAATGTCTGCCCCACTAAAGTGAACCTGCTCTTTTCCCAGACTTTCTTCACAAATTCTTTTTATTTCTGGTATTATTTTATCCATCCGTTTGTGCACTTTTTTAAAAGAATCAAAACGGACGATAAGTAGTGTTACATCACCAGATTTATTGATTAGCCTGCCTGAATAGAGCGATGAGTTTAATAGATCATTTTTAGCTTCGGTTGTGATGAAATCAATATTCTCTGGTATAAATGGAGCTAACTTCATCACTATTCTATTCTCTTCAACTTGTTTAGTAAAGTCCTTTGCATCTACAATGCTTAAAACAGAAGCAACACCTTCTATTTCTTCTATTTTCAGCTTTAATTTATTGATACGCTGTAAGCTTTCTGAATTTAGAATGC
>JAFMDF010000609.1 GCA_017857395.1 Bacteroidota bacterium
ATTTAGGCTTAATAAATTTGAAAAATCATTTTCTTTCATAAGCATTTTTTTGATACAAACCTAGGAACATATAACCAAAAAGAACAGGACAGAGATTGACGTTTTTTTTTAGCACCTTTTACAGCAATTGAAGGCTATTTCATAATAAGAATATTAAAGTGTTGATTATCAATATTTTATGTATTGGAAGTGATAACTTTCTTTTCATTTTGTGTCGTGGAACCATACCTGCGCCTAACTGTTTGAATACGTGTTCGCCTTAAAAATCAGGATATATGCGGTAGATAGGCGTTTCCTGTCCTTTCGTTTTTATGTATATGACCATATCTTGTAGGCATGAATATCATAACAGAAAGAAATATTAGGAACTGGTTTGTTCGTGGCTGTTCAATCGAGACAGGATTAAAGATTTTGAAAGCATTTAAAGTGGATAGGAAGATATTATCAAGTCTTAAATCTAAATCGACCATTGCACCAAAACAGGTTATAGAGTTATTGGCTAAAATTATTGGGTCAGTCAATCCAATGACAATGGAGTTGGATTTTAATTTTGATACGATAGATTTTGACCAAACGGAAAAGAAGTCGGCTATTAGCCCCTTGCCTACTGCTACTCCTGTTCCCTCAGTCGTACCTGACATTCCACCACCTATAGTAACAGCTCCAGTTCAAGTTGATAGCCCCGATACCGCCATCGAATATTTAACCGCCTTATCATCTATCTATGAACCCAAAGAAAAAAACAAGGAAAAGAAAAGAGAACCGAAAGTGATAAAGGAACTACGTAAAAAAGCTATCAAGCTACATAAGCAGCATAGTTATTTAAAATTTGAATTGGGCATTGTTGAAAGTGATAGGAAACGATATTTTATTGCTAGGGAAATTATGGAAGAAATTATTCCCGAACTTGATAAGATTTATAAAAATATTCGATATTGGGATAAAACAGGCGAAACACCAGAAATACCAAAAAAAGAAGAGTTTAAAAAAGGGGTTGACACCATTTTAAAAAAGGAATCATTGAGGACTAGAATTGCCAAAATAAACCGAATATTAAAAAGGAGATTACCCAATGAAAAACGTGTTGAATATGAAAAGGAATTATTAGATAAAGAATTAGAATTAGAGGATATTATTCAGCTACTTAATACACTATAAAAAAAGGTAGCAGGGGTGCAGAATCCCCACTACCTTCAAGCCGCAAAATTATGAATCTTTCAAGGCTATAAACCCTGTTATTTCTTAGCCTTTAGTTTTAATTGCCGTCCGTTCTTTTCTTCCCATGCCCTTTTTCTGCAATCGTCCGCACAAAATCTATGCTTCTTATGATTAGGGGTAAAATCACTTTTGCAATACTCACATTGCTTGATAAAATCCTTTTGGACGTAGTTTGTGTTTTTATCTCGTTCGTCCGTCATACGATTTTCGTGGGCATCGTCCGTGGACGAATGAAAGCCTATCCGACGCATGGGAATTGATTGCCCTATAAAATCAAAGTCCTTTTTTTCGACGTACCATTTTTTTACTAAATTATAGGACACATTAAACGTCCTATTATTAAGCCCTGCTAGAAAAACGGTAAAAAGAGTAGGTGGTAGTTCGTTTTCTTGGTAGTCAATCTCGATGCCTGCACCCCGTCTGAATATTTCAGTAATGACGATGCAAACAAAAGCAACAACAATCATCAAACCAACCAAACCACTAAATAAGTTACCCCAAAACTTAGCACTATTTTTATCTGATTCATGGTTATCATTTAATGCTTTTTCTGCCTTTTCAATGGCTTTATTATATCGGTTATCCTCTTTGTTTAATGCGGCTAGTCTAGCAGATTCTACCGCCTTTAAATCTTTGGTATGCCCAGTAGTTAGTTCGGCTAATTTACTTTCTTTTTCTGTTATTAAAATATCTCTTATTTTAGTTTGTTTATTAACATGACTTTGCGCCCATTTGACTCCTTTTGCTTTATTTCTAGTATGTTCATCAATCAAATTATTGACCGCATCAATTTTGGAATTATATTCTTTTTCTTTTGAATCAAAATTGAGTATAAAGGCATCAGAAAGCGTTTTATTCTGATTATCATATTTAGTGTTAATTTGATTGGAAAAAGTGTTGTGCTTATCCAGTAATTGGCTATCATCAAACGTAACTGCCACTTTTACAGACTCCTTAAATGATTGGTCAATTCCTTTGGTAGATAAAACATAAGATTGCCAAAATAAAAAACCTGTTATTGCTGCCACGAAAAGAAAAAGAATCCAGTACCAAAAACTAGTTAATCGTTTCCATATAATTGCCCTTGTTAAAACTTGCAAGCATTTTCTACCGCCTACCTCAATAGCAGCGACTACTAAAATAATTGCTATTACAGAAAGTAAAAAAGTAACTATTTTGTTGACATTAGATAGTTCACTTTGGCAAATTACCCAAACAGTTACCCCTTCCGTTGCTGCGCTGATAACTTGGGCTATTTTACCAGTTAAATCTATCTTAGGAATAACAGGTTGAAACAAATTAAAGAAATTTTTATCTGTTGCTTTTGTAAATAATTCTTTCACGTTTAATCTATTTTGAATACTTTTGATTTGCATTTTTAGCAATTTTTTAATTGTTAGAAGATTTCCTCTATCCAAGCCGTCCAAGCATAAGGGTAGGGGATTTTTATTTTAATCTAATTTGTCCAGTTCAATAATAAAGTCTTGTAAACTTTCAAATTCTATTCCCTTCAGTTGCTCCAATTTGTCTAGGAATAACTTCTTTTCTTCAGTAGGCTTTTTTGGCTGCTTTGGTTTAGTTTTTTCTGACATCATTTATTAGTTTTTAAGTGACGGGGTAGGGGTTAATTT